>NZ_JBEXNW010000029.1:0-117355 GCF_040611295.1 Streptomyces sp. NPDC002935 | reverse complement strand
CGGCATGCGATCACCATATGAGCCTGAGCAGCTCGGCCTACTGGCTTCAGCACGACCGACGTACGGCGAGATCGGACGCTCAGCTTGGGAAGCTGCGGAACTATGGGGCTGATCGGTGCGCTGACCTGGTCCGGATGGTCGGATGGTGGCCGCTTCCGACCGGGGGCTTTCACCATGGTTCCCCGCTGTTCCCCGCTCGATCTGGTGCGCTTGCGGTGCGGCTGTCTGCAGTGCCGAACAACCCAACGCCCGCAGGCTTGGGCAGAGGCCTGTATTTCAGCAGCTAAACCAGGATGATGAGGCGAGCAAAGCGGCAGAGGACTTCCTGGCTGACGACCGCCAAGACCCGTGCTCCGCCGCCTACCCTAGCCCTGCTGCGTCTTGTGGCATGGGGTAGAGCCCAAGCTCGCGACGTGCGGCATCCAGGAAGTTTCGTTCGGCAGCCCAGAGCTCTTGGAACTTCTCTGCGGGCATATCTCCCACGCCATGCGTGGCACGGGCAGCGGCGATGTGGCGAGCGCACCGCACCAGTTGTTCGACGGTGTTCAGGATGGCAGGGCGCTCCGTTACAAGGAGGGCTGATGTCTTCGTGGCTTCCATCCGCTCTGCATAGGAACGACCAGTTGCATCGAAGAACGGCATCATTGTTCCGATCCGCGTCGGATGCGGGACAGCCGAGATGTTGGCAGCAGGGTCGCGAGTGAAGGCCACGTACTCGCGGTAGGCCGTTAGAAAGTCACGGTATACAGCTAGCCGTATGTCTCTCCACTGGCGCGCATGCTCGCGCCGCCAAAGTCGATCTTGATTCCGGGTGGACAGCCACCCGCCGAGCAGCACGGCGAACAATGTGACTACGGCTGTGATTGCGTTACTGACGACGTTCATCGACTGCAATCCCCCTCGTACGGCAGCGCTTGTAGCCAAACACTTGTAGCTCGGCCAGGCGCTCTTGCGCCTGGCGGGTGCGCTTCTCGACATCAACTTTGAGCTCATGCAAGCTTGCTTCTCGCGCCTGCTTCTGACGCTCTCTTTCCATACGGGCCTGTTCTGTTCGCGCTGCTCTCCGCACGCTGCCGTTCGGTCTGGCGCTTGGCCAACTCACGCTCGACTTGCCCCGCCGGGCCACCCTCAGCGATACCCATCTCTGCTAAGTGAGAATCGTTGGGCCTGATGGGCTGGCCAGTCGGCCGCGACGGCTCTTGGCGCGTGTCACCCTCTCTCTTAGATTTCTTGCCTGGGCAACCTACTCAGAGTGAGTGGCCGAGAATGATCACCGTGCTGCGCCGCCGGCTCGGATTCAGCGGGCTCGCCCAGAACGCAGGTCGCATGCTGGGGCTAAGACTTGTCCCGTAACTGCTGGTCACGGGTGAGATGATCTTGGCGTGGCTGGTGTGATCACGGCGTCGGAGCCGTCCTGGATAGCCCCGTTCACCGGGTTGAGTCCGCGTCAGTTCGGCAAGCTGATCACCGCGTTGCAGCGCGAGGGCGCCGACCCGGTGCGCAAGGGCCGGCCCTGGAGCCTGCCGCTGGAGGACCGGGTGCTGCTGGTCGCCGCCTACTGGCGGACCAACCTCACCCTGCGCCAACTGGCGCCGCTGTTCGGGGTGTCCGAGTCCGCGGCAGACCGCATCATCGACCACCTCGGACCCGTACTCGCCCTCCAACCACGCAGACGGTTCCGCAAGGACACCGTGCTGATCGTGGACGGCACCCTGGTCCCCACCCGCGACCACCAGGTCGCCGAGCAGTCGAAGAACTACCGCTACTCCACCAACCACCAGGTCGTCATCGACGCCGACACCCGGCTCGTCGTCGCCGTCGGCCGGCCACTGCCCGGCAACCGCAACGACTGCAAGGCATGGGAACTCTCCGGCGCCAAGGCTGCCGTCGGCAAGACCACAGTCATCGCCGACGGCGGGTACCGCGGCACCGGCCTGGTCATCCCGCACCACTGCGAACCCGGCCGGGCCGAACTCCCGGCCTGGAAAGAGGAACACAACACCTCCCACCGCAAAGTCCGCGCCCGCGTCGAGCACGCTTTCGCCCGCATGAAGACCTGGAAGATCCTGCGCGACTGCCGCCTCAAAGGCGACGGCGTCCACCACGCCATGGTCGGCATAGCCCGCCTGCACAACATCACCCTCGCCGGATGACAAAGCAAACGGCCAGATCAGCAGGCATGCCCGAAGTCATTTACGGGACAGCACTTAGACGCTGCAACAGGTGCAAATTTGTGCCCGCATCCTTATCAGGTCGATCACGAGGTCCACCAACGTCGACCAACGGCTCCTGGGTATCTGCCGATCGCGCACTGAGGTCCGGCGCCGATCGCGGTTGTTCGTGCTCGTTGGTGCCAGTCGCCGCACGCGGTCGTGACAACTGGCAAGGAGCACCAGTTTGGAAGATCGCGTACGCGGCTGTCGGGCTCGCCTAGTTCGCGCCCGTCGGTGTCAGTGGGGCGCGGCTTAGTGGCGATACAGCAGGAGAGCGACGAGTCCCGTCAAGGCCGTAATGAGACTGGCGATTGCCGTGATGAGTGCCGCCGCTTGGTGACCTCGTGTGCTTGGCTCGCTGATTGCCCTGGGTGTAACGTTCCCGCTATCCGTTGCCTCATGGTCTATGCCATGAGCTACCGGTTGGAGTGAGTGGTCGCGCTCCGGCACGTTCTACTCCTCATTATCGAGAGACCCGTGCGGCGATGGTTGTGAGAGACGAGCGCCGGACGGGTCTTCGTTATGCAGTTGAGTAACTTTCAGCAGTCATCACATCGCAACTAGTTTGGCAGTACAGGGAGTTGCGATTGCTGCCCGGTTGATCTGTTGGGAGACCGTAGCAGCGCGTTGCCGTGGTCCCAATCCAGTCACGGACCGGACGCCCACTTCCAGCAACGAAGCGCTTGCTCTGAGAACTGCATCTCGGATGTGCGGGTTTCACCATCAGTGCTGCAAGCAGGGTTGGCGTGTATGTACACCGTGTAGTCAACGTGTAGCTACAAAGTGCCGGGCAACGTTGGCTGAAAAGCCGCCGCGGGATCGATCTCCAGGTGACTACGGGCGGCATCTCCAGCCTCCACCGCCAATCGCGCGTCCACGCGGTCGGATGGGTTGCCGCCGACGTAGCGCATCCTCACGACTGGAGCAACTCGCCCTGGAGTGTTTGCCTGTAGTACGTAAGTCGGGCGAGCCGATCGCTGCATCGCGGGAAGCTCTCTGAGCTGCGGTTGGGCAGGCTGGTCATTCCTGTGTGCCCTCGCGCGTGGCTGCGGGTGCCCGGCCTTGGCCACCTGCCGGTTGAGTCCGGCTGAGGCTCCCCCAGTTGGTGACGTCTTGGCCGAGTGTTGAGTCAAGCTGTTCCATCGCCTCCCGTGCGACCAGTTGCCGATCCTCGCCAGCTGCTTCCCGACGCTCGACATTCCGTGTGATGCGTTGCAGTTCCGCAAGGATCAAGCTTCGCTGCTGCCACATTTCCTGATGACGGAAAAGGCCACTCCAGGCTGTGATCACGCTGATGAACCCCGCCATGCCCGTACTGGTCAGCCCAAACCAGGCCGCGCGAGTCGGCCAGACAGCGACTGCCACGCCAAGCACGGCGATGATCCCGTTTAGGGCCGCGATTCCTACCGTGGTCCTCCGGGCATGCTTTTTCGTCAGTTCGCGTGTGCGTGCGATTTCGTTTCCGTAGTGCCAGAGGTAGTGCTTCGTCACCCCGAGGGCATCTGATCCATCCGGGGGCGGACTCGGCGGACGCATGCCGGAGAACACCCTGTTGCCTTGCTGCTGCGTGGTGGTCGGCCGATTCATGGCGCGGAGCCTAGCGGCGGCACCAGCAACAGGTACGTGGTCAGTCGCAAAACCTAGGTCGCCAGAGTTAAAGCCGGTGGGGTGCTGTCCTTCGGCTGAGGATGGCGCCTCGCGGTAGAGGCAGGTTTTGAGGTCCAGACTCATTTTTGTCAGGTCGATCACGGCGGTCCGGAGCCCTGCCGCGATCCGTCTTCCGTGCCGGTGCCCGATCCGCTGACGTTCGGAGATTGGTACCGTTCTCCGCCCCCGTTGGTGTCAGCCACTGATGTCAGCCGCGAACAGAGGCTTGACAGCGAGCCCGCACCGCACCTCGGCGGTACGTGAGTTTTCGTGATCTACACATCTGATCATCGACCGAGGCAGAGGATAGGCAGGTGCTCGAAACTGCCTTCAAGATCTCCAGCATCGTGCTTCAGGTTCTGGGTCTGCTCTCGGCAGCAGTTGGACTGTCGAATACGTTCAAGGACTCGTCAGATTCGGGCGATCGCTTCTTCACTCGGGTGATGGTGGCTGAGCTTGGGGTGGCGCGACAGCTGTGGTTTGGCGTTAAGCGCCTCTCACGTCGACTTTTCGGACGCCCGCGACCGAGGATGATCACTGGCCGCCTTGGTGCCGCCATGGAAGTTGGCCTCGTCGGAAGCGCTCGGGGCATCGTCCAGTTCGGGCCGCTGCCTGACCCTGCCCAGGATCCCGATGCGTTCAAGGCTGCGGTTGAAGACCGCTTGAACCGTGCGTTCAAGCTGGCTCAAGACGTGCAGCACGACTTGGGGCAGGAGGCGAAGGCGCGCCAGCAAGAGGATCAGGAGATCGCTAACGATCTCCAAGCTCGCCTCACTGCTCTCGATGAGGAAGCAAAACGAAAGACGATTCGCGGCTTGCACGAGCAGGTGCTTGGTCTCTTCTGCGTCGCCGTTGGGCTCGCAGTGCAGAGCATCCTTGATCTGGCCTACTGACCCCTCACCGGCACCCCTACCCCAACCCACCACTCTCCCCAGCTCCCATCCCGTCCGCCGTCGACCCACACGCATGTGGAGCGGGCGTGGTTCATGGCGTCCAGGTGGAGCGCGCCACTGTACGAACGACCTGGACGCCATGGGCCGCGTCTGCTCGGCTTTGCCTGGGGCGATGGTGGACGGGATGGGAGCCCCTGGCACCGGTTCGGATTGGAACTGCGGCGCGACGTTGAACGGGGATCGGGCGCGCGGCCAGCCTCCGCGGCTGCCGTGGCTGGCTACATCGCCAAGTACGCCACGAAGGGGGCAGAATCCGCGGGCGCGGTGGACGGGCGGATACACGACGCGCGGGAGATGGTCATGCTGCCCGTACGCGCACACGTGCTGCGCATGATCGGCACGTGCTGGTGGCTCGGCGGCCTGTCGGAATTCGCGTCGCTGGGGCTGCGCCGCTGGGCGCACATGCTCGGCTACGGCGGCCACTTCTCCAGCAAGTCGCGTCGCTACTCCACCACGCTGACCGCACTCCGGCAGGCCCGTGCCGACCATCGCGCCGAGCAACAGCGGACCGTCCTCGGCCTGGCCGACCGTCCGACGGTCACGGTCGGCGAGTGGCGCTACGCAGGGCGCGGCTACTCGCCAGAGGCGGCACTTCTGGCCGCTTCGGTGCGGGAGGGCGGTGCTTCCCATGGCGCGTGACACTCGTGCGAAGCCGGCCGAACTCCTCACCGTGCGGCAGGTGCTCGACGAGCTGGGCGGCATCTCCCGGCGCACCTTCTACCGCTGGCGAGAGCTCCGCATCGCACCGGCCTGCATACGGCTGCCGAACGGTGAGCTGCGGGTCCGGCGTGACGTGCTCAACGACTGGTTGGACGAGCGGGCGGAGGGGGTGGCCTCGTGAAGTCTTACAAGGTCTCTGTTTGGAAGCTGTCGGTCAACAAGACCACCAAGAAGCCGACTTACCTCGTGCGCTGGGTGGTCGACGGACAGCCGTTCACTGAGTCGCACAAGACCAAGGCGCTGGCCGACCGCTTCCGGGCCAAGCTCGTGCGGGGATACGCGAAGACCCCGGCCTCAGCGTTTCCGCTGGTGACGGGGTCTTTGGGCACCTCATGAGGGGTGCCCCCGGCAGGATTCGAACCTGCGCACACGGCTCCAGAGGCCGGTTGAGGTGGTTCGCCGGTCGGCGTCGGCTCGCCGCGACGACGCCCGAAGGCGCCACCGCGGCGAACCGGCGATCGGTCAGCCGTCGATACGGTGACCGGTCAGCCGTGGATACGCCGGCCGGTCAGCCGTCGATGCGGTGGGTCGTCCAGAACGACGTCAGGTCCGTGGTCGTGGCGGCCTGGGCGGCCGCCTTGAACTCGGCCGTGGTCGAGACGCCGTACCAGTGCGACGTGGCGTAGTCCTTGAGGAGCTTTGCCATGACGGTGTCGCCGAGCACGCGCCGCAGGTCGTGCAGGGCGCACTTGCCGTAGCCGTAGACGACGGTGGAGTAGCGGGACGAGTGCGTGTCCCAGTAGGCCATCGAATTGGTGATCTTCTCCGCGGTCGAGGCCCAGGAGACGCTGCTCCAGCAGCTGGTGCCCGTCTTGCCCTGCGCCAGGTCGGTGGCGTAGTCCGTGAACGACTCGTCGAGCCACGGGCTGGTGTACTCGTCGTCGCCGACGATCCCGTAGAACCACTGGTGACCGATCTCGTGGGTGAGCGCCGTGGTGCTGACCAGGTCGAGGACGAACCCGGGGTACTCCATGCCGCCGAACCAGAAGTTGTTGTCGATCACGGCGTCCAACTCGCCGTACGGGTACGCGCCGAAGCGTGCGGCGTGGGCGTCCACGGCGGACTTGGCGGTGGTGAGCATCGACTGGGCGTTGGCGGAGCTGATGCCCGATACGGAGTAGACGTTGATGGGCGTGCCGGCGGTGGAGGTGCCGGAGATCTTGCTGAACGGGCCCGCCGCCCAGGCGAAGTCACGGACCTTGGACGCGGTGGCCGTGGTGACCGTGCGACCGCTGGAGCCGGGGGTGTCGACCGAGGCGCCGGTGGCCGGGACGAGCAGGCTCGTCGGGTGGTCGAGGGTCACCCTGAAGTCGGCGGCCAGGGAGTAGAAGGACTCGCCGTTGTTGGTGTACGGGTCCAGGTGCCAGCCGGCGCCGTCCTTGACCGCGAGCACGGGCAGCGCGTTGCCGATGAAGCTGAAGGCGCCGTCGTAGCCGAACCGGTCGGCGCCGCTGGGCACGGTGATGCCGAGGTCGAAGCCGACGGTCGCGCTCTGGCCCTGCGCCAGTGGTGTCGTCAGGGTGATCTTGAGGGCGGTGCAGTTGACCGAGAGGGCACCGGCGGTGCCACCCGTGACATTGCTGACCGTGATGGGCATCGCGGAGCAGGTGCCGTGGTAGTTGTCCCACAGCCTCAGGTACACCTCGCTGAGCGCGGTGGACGAGGCGTTGGTGAAGGTGGCGCTCTCGTGGCCGGTCCAGGCGGTGCCGCTCGTGTTGCTGGTCAGGTCGACCGTGTACGCGGGGGCGGCCGGGGTCCGGGTGGAGTCGGCCGGCGGGGTCGTGTCCCCGGAGGTGTTGAGGGCGACGTCGTCGAGGACGAAGCTCGTCTGGAGGCTGGAGTCCTCGGTCCCCGTGAAGGCGACGGTCACGGTCTGGCCCGCGAACGCCGACACGTCGAACGACTTCTGGGCGTACCCGGACGCCTTGTTGAGGTTCGAGTACGTCGCCAGCGTCGTGCTGCCGATCTTCGCGGTGAGTTTGTCGTATGCCGTCGACGAGGTCGTCTCGGCCGTGTCGATGTGCAACCAGAACGTGAGGCTGGCGCTGCTGCACCCGGACGGGATCGTGACGCTCTGCGAGAGCGTGTCGGTGTGGGTGCTGCCGACACCGTCCAGCCAGGCGAAGCTGGTGCCGCCGTGGGCGGTCTGGCCCGAGCGGCTGGTGATCACGGTGGTCGAGGACTGGGTCCAGGGCGAAGTGCCGCTCTCGAAGCCGCCGTTGGTGACCACCTGGGCCGGGGTGCAGGCGGCTGCCGCCGCCGGTGCCGTGTGCGGCGAGGCCGCCACGGGGGTGCTGGGGAGCGAGACTGCGGCCAGGGCGGCGACGGTGAGGACGCGTGCCGCCAAGGCCTTGAGGGGGGTCGGTCTCACACGAAACTCCTTTGAGGCGGCCGGGATTCCGGCCTGCTCGGTGGCCGCCCGGACGACTGGGGTGCGCCGGTGGACGGCCGCGGGCCGCGCGCGGGTGCGCGCGGTCGCTTGGTGAGATTTCCGTGCCGTCACCCTGGGGTCAGGGCGACGGCACCTGGAAGCCTCGCAGATTTGACCGAGACATGCCATCAAAGTATGGAAAAGGAGTCGGGGTGCTGCAAAGGAGGTCGGGATGCTGGAAAGGAGGTCGGAGTACGGGAAGGCAGGCCGGGGATGTGTGCGGCTCAGGACTCCGGCTCGCGCAGGGCGGGCGTCAACCGCGACCAGGGATTGGGGAGTTCACCCGTCACCGGCCCGGCCACCGCCGCACCGCGGTCGAGCGCGGTGCGGACGGCGAGCGGAACGAGCGCTTCGGGGACGCCGTAGACCAGATGACAGAACCGCTCGGGCGGGTGCCGCGCGGTCCACGCCGGTCTGCTGAACGCCGACACATACGTGGACCAGTGGCCCTCGAACGTGACGAGCAGATCGGCGAAGCGCGCGTACCCCGGCGCCGGATGAACGCCCGTGTTCAGCACGACCGGAGCCGCGCCCAGCCGGCGTACGCTCTGCACCAGCCGCTTGCAGGCGGGCAGCGCGGCCGCGGTCGACGTCACCCGGTCGAGGAAACAGCCCTGCGTCCCGTACCAGTCCCGGTGCCGCAGGACCTCGTCCGCGATGTCGTCCGGATCGCGCGCGCCGTAGTCGGTGTCGACATAGCCGAGCAGCCGGGCGCCCGCCGAACGCAGCGCGTCTGTCGCCGCGGTGAACGCGGGGTCCGGACCGGCGCCCGGCCCGTCCGCCGGGTTGATGACGACCCCGTACGTCCGGTCGGCCGACGTGATCAGGCGGTGCCAGGCGCCCGGGTCCTCGCCCGGGTGGACGTACAGCGGAATCAGCAGACTCATGGCGCCCGGTCGCCTTCGACCTGCCGTACGGGAGAAGGCTCCCTCGCGGCCGTCCAGAGCGCGGCCAGCGAGTCGTCGAGGGTCAGGGACGGTTGCCAGCCGAGGGCCTCCCCGGCGGCGGTGATGTCGGAGCACTGCCACGACACCTCGCCCGAGCGGGCGGATCCGCCGCCGTTCTCCTCGATCCGTCCCCGGAAACCGGCGACGCGCGCGAGCCCGCCCACCAGGTCGCGCACCGGAACGGCCTTTCCGCCCCCGATGTTGAGGATCCGCGGCAGCGGCCCGGGCGTCGTCGCCGCGGACACCGCAGCCCGCGCCACATCGCGTACGTCCACGAAGTCGCGGTAGGCGGACAGGTCGCCGAGGCGGATCACCGCGTCCGGGTCCTGTCCGGCCTCGTGGAGCAGCCCCGCGATCCGGCCCGGCAGCCCGGCGGACGGTGCCCCTGGCCCCACCGGGTTGCCCACCCGCAGCACCACCGCGTCGAGGCCGGAGGTGGTGACGGTGACGGTGCCGGCGAGCTTGGTGGCCCCGTACGGGGTGAGGGGACGGGTGGCGGCCGACTCGGTCACGCTGGTGTCCCGGATGCCAGGACCGTACTCGGCGGCCGAGCCCAGATGGACGAGCCGGGCGGTCGGCGCCGCCTCGCGCAGCGCCGCGCAAAGAACCGCGGGGCCACGGGAGTTGACCTCGGAGAGAGTCACCGCGTCGCCGCCGGTCGCGCCGGCGCAGTTGATCACGGCGTCGGGTGCGGCCGCCGCCAGGGTCGGAACCAGTCGCTCCTTGCGGGCGGTGGCCAGGTCGATGGCGAACTCCGCGGCGGGCGAGCGGCCGCCGCCGAGCACCCGCACGCCCGGAAGGGAGTGCAGGTGCTCGACGACATGGCCGCCCAGATAGCCGGTGAAGCCCAGGACGAGAATGCGCATGCGGTGGTCAGGCTCCCTTGAGCAGCAGCGACTTGCGGGTGGTGAACTCGGCGTTGGCCCGGTCGTAGTCGTCCGGGCGGCCGATGTCCAGCCAGTACCCGTCGAAGGCGTAGGCGTGCGGCTCGTTGCGGCTCCGCAGCAGGTCGAGGACCAGCTCGTCGAAGCCCAGCGGCAGCCCCGGGGTGTAGCCCTCGAGCGTGGACCGCGACAGACCGTACACGCCCATCGAGACGCGGTAGTCGATGCTCGGCTTCTCGGTGAAGGCGACCACCTTGCTGTCGTCGGTGGTCAGCACACCGAAGTCGATCTGCACCTTGCGCGCGTACGTCGCGATGGTCAGCGGCGCCCCCGAAATCCGGTGCCGCACCAGGACGTCGGCGAAGTCGAGATCGGTGAGCACGTCGCCGTTCATCACGAGGAACGACTCGGGAAGCCGATCGCGCATGGTCAGCAGGGGGCCCATGGTGCCGAGCGGGCTCTCCTCCGTGGAGTAGTCGACGGCCATGCCCCATTGGGAGCCGTCGCCGACGTAGGCGCGGATGATCTCGCCCAGGTGGCCTATGGCGATGGTGCAGCCGGTGAACCCGGCCGAGGCGAGCTGGCGCAGCACGATCTCCAGGATGGCGTGCTGATCACCGATGGGCACGAGCGGCTTGGGCAGCGCGGTGGTGTAGGGCCGCAGCCGGACGCCCTTGCCTCCCGCCAGAATCACTGCGTGCATGGGGCTCCTCCTTCGTGGGACGTGCCGGACGGGGTCAGATGTTGTAGATGCCCGTTTTGTAACGGGCGAGGTTCGCCGGTTCGCGGAAGAACTCCACGGTCTGCGCGAGTCCTTGTTCCAGCTCGTGGGCGGGGCTCCAGCCGGTCGCCTCGGCGAGCCGGGTCGCGTCGGCGACCAGGCGCATCACCTCGGAGTTGGCCGGCCGGATGCGCCCCGCGTCCTCGCGCACGTCGAGGGAGGTGTCCATCACCTTGCCGATCAGCGCCACCAGGTCGCCGACCGAGATCTCGCCGCCCGTACCGGCGTTGAAGGTCCGGCCCACGACCCGCTCCGCGGGCGCGGTGCCCACGGCGAGGAACGCCTGCGCGGTGTCCTTGACGAAGGTGAAGTCGCGGGTGGGCCGCAGATCGCCCAGGGTGATGGTGCGTTCGCCCGCGGCCACCTGGCCGATGACGGTCGGGATGACCGCGCGCATCGACTGGCGCGGGCCGAAGGTGTTGAACGGCCGGAGCGTCACCACCGGCGTGTCGAAACTCGCGTGGTAGCTGTCGGCCAGCCGGTCCCCGCCCGCCTTCGAAGCGGCGTACGGGGACTGGGTGTTGATGGGGTGGTCCTCGGTGATCGGCACGGTCCGCGCGGTGCCGTAGGTCTCGCTGGTGGAGGTGTGCACGAGCCGGGGCGTGCCGAGGGCGCGCACCGCCTCCAGCACGTTGAGGGTGCCGGTGACGTTGGTGTCCACATAGCTGTGCGGCGCCCGGTAGGAGTAGGGGATCGCGATGAGCGCGGCCAAGTGGTAGACGCAGTCGGCGTCTTCGACCAGACCGCGGACCGAGCCCGGATCCCGGACGTCGCCGAGGACGATGTCCACGTGATCCAGGACGTCGGGACGCAGGGTCTCCAGCCAGCCGTACGAGGAGAAGGAGTTGTACTGCGCCATGGCCCTCACCCGATGTCCGGAGGCAACCAGCGCCTCGGTGAGGTGAGAGCCGATGAAACCCTCGGCTCCGGTGACGGCGGCGAGCGGTTCGGTGGTCAACTCGTAGGTCCTTCCGGTCGGTTGCTCGTGTGATGTGCGTTTTGACTTCGGTGCACGGTGGCGGTCCGCGTGGTCCGGGCGGGCCGCGGGCGGTGGTTCAGGCGTGTGGCGCGGGTCGCCCCAGCAGCCGCACGGCACAGGCTGTGAGACACAGGGCGGCCGTGCCGCAGAACAGGGACAGCGCGACGGCGCTCGACGGGGCATGCAGCACGGTGGCCGAGGCGGCCCCGCCGGCCGCCGCCAGACAGACCGCGGCCGGCGGCCAGGACACCCCGAAGGCCTGGAGCAGCAACGCGATCCACAACGTGGCCGCGAGCAGCAGCAGCGGGCCCGGCTCCGCGCCGGTCAGCAGGGCCGCGGGCAGCAGCGGGAGGACGTAGAGGAGCAGGCAGAGGCCGAGGACGCCGGCCGAACGCAGCAGGAAGGCGGCCGGGGTCGCGGTCGCCCGCAGCGCCGCCACCGACATCCCGCGATACCGGTACAGCAGCCACTCCGCGGGTCCCATGCTCACGGTCAGCACGATCACGGCGTACGGATGCTGTCGTCCCTCCAGCAGCACCAGCACCCCGGCGGACAGCCCGAACAGGCCGTACGGCAGCGACTTCAGCAGCGCCGGACGCGCGCCGTCCGGGACCGGGGAGGCGGTGAAAGCGGCCCGCAGCGCCCAGCCGGCCGCGGCGACCGCGCCGAGCACCGACAGCAGCGGCAGGGCGACGCGCAGCACGTTCCCCGGCTCCCACCAGGGCAGCGCCGCCGCGCCGGCGATCAGAGGGGCGAGCGCGGCCAGCAGCAGCCGCTCCCCGCCCAGCACCAGCAGCACCCCCGCTGCCGCGAGATACACCGACTGCGCCGCGGCGACCCCGATCGCCGTGCCGGACCCGGCGATCGGCGCCCCGGCCGCCGTCGCGGCGAGCGCACCGAGCGGTGCCCCCTTGAGCAGGGTGCGGCCCGCCTCGCGGCGGCCCGTGGTCATGCGCAGGTAGACGCGGTGCCCGAGCGCCTGACCCCACGCCCAGGACAGGAGTCCGGCCACCACCAGGACATCGAGGTCCCGGCCCGCGTGCCACAGCCGCCCGGCCAGCAGATAG
Source organism: Streptomyces sp. NPDC002935 (assembly GCF_040611295.1). Lineage (NCBI taxonomy): Bacteria > Bacillati > Actinomycetota > Actinomycetes > Kitasatosporales > Streptomycetaceae > Streptomyces > Streptomyces sp. NPDC002935. The sequence goes on along the minus strand of NZ_JBEXNW010000029.1, from coordinate 104,733 downwards.
GCGAGCCCCGGCAGGGCGAACAGTGCCCCGCGCAGCGCACAGCGCACATGGTCCGGACGCCACGGGTTCGCGGGCCGGGCCGGCTCGGGAAAGGTGCGCGGCACCCGCTCGTACAACGCGGAGGCGAGCGAGAAGAGGTTCGGGTGCCCGTACCGCTCCTGGATGACCTCGGCGGTCAGCCCCTCCGATTCCAGCAGCGCGGCCACCTCGTACGGGTGGACGGCCGGCCCGATGCCGTCCGCCAGCTCGGCGGCGAGCCGGTCGACCGCGTCCCGGTCGGCGCCATGGCCCGGCGCGGACAGGGCGGGCGGGCGGTCGTCGGCGAGCCGCAGGGACAGGGTGTCTCCCTCCGCGCCGCCGGGTTCCAGGGCCATCGGTCCGCTCATCCGGCCAGGCTCCTCGGCATCGACGGTGCCGCCGGGCTGCCCGGTGCCGCGAGCGCGGCGTCGGCCGTCTCCAGCACGCCCGGCATGATCCGGCCGAGTGCCGACAGCTCCAGGTAGATGGACCGGAACGTGTCGACGGTCTGGCGCAGGGTGAACTGCTCGATCACCCGCAGCCGGGCCGCCTCGCCCATGGAGCCACGGCGCGCCGGATCACCCAGCAGCTCCAGCGCGGCGGCGGCCATCGCGGCCGGATCGCGCGGCGGGACGACGAGGCCGCTGTCGCCGACGGCCTCGCGCACCCCGCCCACGTCCGTGGACACGGTCGCCCGCCCGCACGACATGGCCTCGATCAGGGTGAACGGGAAGCCCTCGCTGATGCTGGACAGCATCACGACGTTGCCCGCCGCGTAGGCGTCCTTGATGTCGTCCACACGGCCCTCGAAGGTGACCGCGTCCGCGTGCCCCAGTTCGGTGGCCAGGGCCTCGCAGCGTTCGCGGTAGGCCTCGCCGCCACGCGGTGTGCCGCCGAACAACCTGAGTCGCGCGTCCGGGAGTCGGTCCCGGACGAGGGCGAACGCCCGGATCAGGGTCTCCAGGTCCTTGATCGGGTCGACGCGTCCGGCCCAGCTGAGGGTCGGCCGCTCGGGCTCCGGACCCGCCGGCGGGAACGCGGCGGGGTCCACTCCGTTGTAGACGGTGCGGATCGCGTCGGGTGCGGCGCCGCCCTGCTCCTCCCACAGCCGGTTGTAGCGGTTGCCCGGGGTGATCAGGGCGGCACGCCGGTACGTCTCCTCCGCGAGCAGCCGGAAGAAGCCCAGCACGACGGCCTTCACCGGCCAGCGGTACGGGGCCGTCCGGTAGCCCAGATAACGCTCGCGCAGATAGACGCCGTGCTCGGTCAACAGCAGGGGTACGCCGTGCCGTTCGAGCGCGGCCAGACCCGGCAGCACCGCGACGCCGCCGCTCACGGCGTGCGCCACCCCGTGCTCGGGCAGCGGCGCGGCCAACGGGCGCAGCGCGTGCTCCAGCAGAGCGGTCGCGGTGATGGCGTCGTGCAGGGTCGGCCGGGCCTCGCGGACGGCAAGACCCGGACGGTTCCACACGCCGGTCAGAACGCTGATCGCGCGGTCGCCGCGCAGGAAGGGACTCAGCATCCCCTCGGCCGCGGCCCGCGCCATCGTGTACAGGGCGCCGGCGAACCGGTCCTCGGCGCACGGGTCGACCAGAGCGGTCAGGAACTGTTCGTAGGCGGCGGTGAGTTGGTTGCGGCGCCGCCCGCGGGGCGGGCGGCCTTCGGGCGCGGGCCCCCACATGGGGACCGTGACGATGTCCGTGACGTGTGCGGGGATGTCCCACACGATCGGTTCGCGTCCGGTGCCGGTGACGGCGACGACGTCGAAGTCGATGTCGGGCATGCCGTCGACGAGTTGGTCGCACCAGACGCTGACGCCGCCATGGCTGTGCGGGTAGGTGCCTTCGGTGAGCAGTGTGACGCGCGTCGATTCGAGCCGGCGCGCGCCGCGGGGAACGTGCATCGATGTGCTCCACGGCCGAGGTGTGGGGTGGTCGTGCCCGTCCCGGCCGCTGATGGCGCGGCCGGGACCTTCGGTCGGTGCGCTGCTCAGTTGTCCGGGCTGTAGGGGACCTGCTCGGTGACGCCCGCGGGCACCCGGGTACGCGGTGTGCCGCTGGTCGCGGGCTGCCGTGCGGTGTCGAGGGGAGAGGACAGGGCGGGCGTGGACGACGGCAGGCCGAGCGTGATCGGGGTGCCGGCCGACGCGGTCCATCCGGAGACCTCGCCGGCGTAGGCGTCGCCGAAGCCCGCGGTGCCGTTCGTGGTGCCCGTGGGCATGGTGGCGGTGACCGCCACGCCGCTCGGCGCCTGGACGGTGACGGTGTCGCCGACGCGGTAGGCGGTGACCTGGCCGGCGTCGACCGCGGCCTTCCAGGCGGCGCGGCGCCCCAGTTCGACGCCGATGTCCTTCATCCGCAGGTTCACCACCGGGGTGTCGTCCGCGAACAGGTCCGCGTAGCCGTCGAGGACGCCGTCGAGGACCGGGTAGGCGAGGCGCTCCTCGGCGAGGTTCGACTGGTGGATGAAGTGCGGCTTGGGGTCGTTCGCGAGCACGTGCCCGAGGTCGATCCGGGTCTCCAGCGGAACGATGTGGTCGGCGTAGCCCGTGCTGGTGCTCAGCGGCGCCGACAGGCAGGTCGAGGTGTCCGGGTGGTCCTCGCAGATGCCGCTGCCGCCCTGGGCGCGGCCGGTGTAGATCCAGTTGTACTCGTCGACCTGTTCGGCGGCCTTCCCCGCGTTGTAGAAGACGTTCATCGGGTAGCGGGGCACGGTGGTGGCGGGACCGACCTGACGCTGGTCGGGCTCGCGGGAGTTGTCGGATCCGAGCCAGGTGACGCCGGTGTCGGCGAGCGCGAGCGCCAGGTTGGGGTTGTCGGCGGGCTGTTGCGGCGAGACCTTGAGACCGGAGTGCTCGCCGGTGATCAACTCCTCGTTGTCCAGGGGGAGTCCGGCGGTCTGGCCCCAGACCCGGTTGGCGGCGATCTCGTCGGCGATCGTCGTGCGGCCCACCCACCTGGTGCTGCCGTCGGCGCTGGTGGCGCACTTCCACGGCACCACGCTGACGTCCTGCTCGCAGCCGAGGAACGCGTGGGTGTAGGTGTGGTTGATCCAGCGGAACCGGTCGCGGTCGGCGATCAGTTTGTCGGCGAGCGGGTCGGCGCCGTTGTTGTCCTCGCGCTGGTCGACGCTGCCGGCGCCGTTGTAGGCGAGGTCGAGGGTGAAGTTCCGCCCGGTCTGCCAGTCGGTCGCGTGGTCGACGTCGGCCGGGGTCATCCGGATCGGGTTCGCGACGCCCTCGCCCTGCGGGCAGTCGACGTCACCCGGCGTGCAGTTGAGCGTGGTGTCCCAGCGGTCGTCACCGGCGAGGACATCGTCGACGTGCACGGCGAAGTAGTTGCGCGAGGCGCCGAGATGCACGCCTTCGGTCATCCACTCCACGATTCCGCGGGCCAGCAGCCGGAACTGCTGCTGGTACCGGTTGTAGACGAACGTGACGACGAGCTCGCGCCGTCCGTCGTGCCGGTACTCGCCCACGAGCGACCCTCGGGTCGACTGTCCGGGGACCGGCGCGTCGACGTACGGAGTGAAGTCCGCTCCCGCGGCGGGCGTCGACAGATACGCGTAACTCTCGCCCACGGTGGGGGAGTTGTCCTCGAACGGTACCGATCCGTCGAGATAGCCGAACGGTCCGGCCTTGCCGGCCGTCGTGACCTGCGCCTGTACGCCGTCGAGGCTGCCCGAGTAGCCGCCGTATACCGGGTACGGGAGACCGGCTTCGGGACGCGCGTAGGTGTACGCGTCGACCTGTGGGATCGCGTAGGTCTGCTCGTACGTCGCGAGGGCCGCCATCTCGGCGGAGTTCGCCGCGAACGGGTTGTCGTTGGGCAGCACGACGGCCTGGAACTTGGCGCGCGGTACGCCGTCCACGGTGTCCGCGAGGAAACCGGCGTCGATCACGGGCCGTCCGGACTGCTGCAGGTCGACCTCGGTGTACGGCGTGCCGGCGGCGGCCAGTTCGGCGGCGATGGCGTCGGTTGCCGGGCCGCCGTCGCTCACGATCAGGACCCGTAGATCGATGCGGGGCGTAGCGGTGTCCGCGTGTGCCGTGCCGGCCTGTAAGCCGAACGAGGCGATGAGCGCGCCGACGGTCAGCGCGGTCGTGTGAGTCCGCTTCATGCGGTGAGGTCCCCTCCCCGGGCAGGGGTGAGTACTGCTCCCATGGAGCCGACCACCCCCTGGCGCGACGCCACACCCCCCTCAGACGTGGCCGTCAACGCTTTCGTCGCGTCACATAGTGGTGGCTCTGTGTAGCTTTCGTGCGCCTGCTGCGAAACGTGACGGAAAAGAGCGGGTATCCAACGGGGGGTCACCGGCGCCGCGACAGGGTCCGACTGTCACTGTGGGGCAGCGACCGGTTACCGCGTGAAACACCCCTGCGCTGGCAACGGCCCGGGGTGGATGGTTCTGGAATGCGTTGATCCGCCCCGTTGGAGTGCCAGTGGTCCAGACCGCGACGGGTTGTGGGCGAATGATCGGTTTCAGGTCACCCTGACCCGCGCCTGTGACCTGCCTGTGTGCCGATGGGGCGGCCGGTCCGCGCGACTCGCGCGGACCGGCCGCCCCATCGACTCGTCGGGCGCCGACCTGGATCAGGCGCAGACCACGCGGGTCTCGGGTGTGTACACCGGACCGCCGCTGGTGTTCGTGCTGTCGCTGAACTCGGCGTAGTAGTACGAGTAGAAGCCGATGTTGCCGTTGCAGCCGGAGTCGGCGGCGATCTGGAGGGTGAGCGTGACGGTTCGGCTCTGGCCGGGCGGGATGGTGGACCCGTAGTTCGGGCCGAGGTTGGTGGGTCCCGTGCCCGGGCACGGGACGCTGCCGGCGGCCGTGGCCAGGTTGCAGCCGGTGAAGCTGTACTTCAGATCGGGCCGCTGGGTGGTCAGCCAGGTCGGCTCGATCGTCTGGTGGACGAACCAGACGTCGTACGTCCTGTGGTTGGTGATCGTCATCGACAGGTTCACCGTGCCGCCGGGGAGGGCGGTCGCGCTGTCCGTGGTGAACGTCAGGTCGGCCGGGGCCGGGTCGGCCGCACTCGCGCCGGGGGCCAGGCCGAACAGCGCGAGGGCGAGGGCGAAGACGGGGGCGAGACCGAGACGTCTCAACTGTGTTGATCGCATGGCCCGGGAGGCTAGGCAAGCGGCGAACGCACCGTCTGCCCCCATGCGGGCACGGAGCGTGATGATCGGCCGGAAGTGGATGTCCGGTGCCGAGAGTGTGGAGGCACCGTGAGGAGCGGTCGCTTCCGCGATTCCCGCACGGCAGCGCGGAGTCGGGCAACCGGCCCGCCGGACCGGGCCGGCATCGGAGGATCCGCGGTCCCGCCGGGGCTATTGGCGGATACCGGGCGCACCGCGCTCCGCGCACGCCTCGCCGGTGGACTCGGTGCGGCCGCGTAACCGGCCAAGCCGGTCTTTTCCGGCCGGGTCGGCGCCGTCCCCTCGGTGGCACCTCCCTCCCCGTCCGAAACTCCCGTGCATGAACCCGGGACGCGCGGGCACAAGCACTCGCAGACCGCTCGTGGATGCCCTCCCCCCCGGCAACCCCGAGCCCTCGGCCCCGCCCGTGGTCCCGCCCCCCTGGACCCCGCGGCGGGGCCGCATCTTTTTCGCAGCCCAGGTTCCCGAAGGGCGCGTCGGACGCGTCGGACGTGTTGGAGGGGGAAGGCGCGAGTCCCGCGCTCGTGAGGGGAATTCGAGCAATCTCCGGGAAACGGGTGTCACCGGCCGGGAAAGGGACACCCGTCGACTTCGCCATGAAACAACGGGAAACAGCAGAAAGCGCGCATCCGCAGATGAGTTGGAGGATTTCTTCGTGAACGAGAACCTTTGGGGTTACGGCCCGACCAGCGGTCACACACCCGACGCCGATCTCACCGGGTACAAGGTGGAGGCGACCGACGGCCACATCGGGAAGGTCGACAAGTACTCCGACGTGGTCGGTTCTCAGTACATCGTCGTGGACACCGGCGTCTGGATCTTCGGCAAGGAGGTCCTGCTGCCCGCCGGAACGATCACGTCGATCAGCCACGAGGACAAGACCGTCCATGTCACCCGGACCAAGGACGAGATCAAGTCGGCACCGGAATTCGACAAGGAGAAGCATCTCGGGGATCCGCACTACCGCGATCAGCTCGGCGGCCATTACGGATCCGGCCACTGACGCGACGCGAACCGCCGGTGCCGCCCGCATTCCGGGCGGCATCGGCGCTTTCCTGGTCTGGGGGCGCCGCGTAGCGATTGCGCCGCACATAAGGGACCCCGGCTGGACGGGGGAGACCAGCCGGGGTCGTTCATGCGGTGTGCGGAGGGCGGTCGCCTCTCGGCGAAAGGCTCCAGGAGCCTTAAGCCGGACGATCGTCCCCATGGGCCGTGGGCCGGCCCCGGGGGCACTGTCGCCTCCGCGCCACACTCCTTACAACGGCCGACCGTGCCGAGATGTTCCGCCCCGCGCTCCCTTCTCCCCGCCACGCGCCGTGCGACCCGCGGCACCGACTTCCGGCGTGGCCCCGCATCCGCCCGGCGGGCTCGACGGGAAGATCGGTCCAGGAGGGCGCGTGCGGCGGCGCAGAGGCGTCGGCACGTGCCCGGACCACCCCGCGCCCACCGACGCGCGGACCGGACCGGCTGCTCGGAGGAAGATGCCCATGACCGCGAAGCGCGGTGTGCCGGATGTCCTGGTCGTCGGCGGCGGGCTCGCCGGTCTGGCGTGCGCCCACGATCTCGCAGGCAACGGCTTCGGGGTCCGCGTCCTCGAGTCGTCCGACGGGGTGGGCGGCCGGATGCGCACCGACCCGCACGAAGGGTTCGTCGTCGACCGGGGCTTCCAGGTCTTCAACACGTCCTATCCGCAGGTCCGCCGGCGGCTCGTACTGCGCGACCTGCGGTTGCGGCCCTTCGCACCCGGCGTCCTCGTGCACACGGAGGACGGGCCGCTGCGCTTCAGCGACCCGACCCGCGGGCCGCGGCGACTGGGCGATCTGCGTCCGGGGCGGCTCGCGGGAACCCGCGACCTGCTCGCGCTGGCCGCCCTGTCCGGCCGGGACATGATCGCTCCCGCACGATCGCTGAAGCGCGGGGAGGACCGCACGACGCGCACCGCGCTGGCCGCGGCCGGATTCTCCGAGGAGTTCGTCGAACGGTTCTTCCGGCCCTTCCTGTCCGGCGTCTTCCTGGAGGACCAGCTGGAAACCTCGGGCCGGGTGTTCCATCTCGTCTGGCGCAGCATGCTGCGCGGCACCTTGTGCCTGCCCGGCGCGGGCATCGGGGCGGCGCCGCGCCTGCTGGCCGACGCGCTGCCCCCGGACACCGTGCGCCTGGGCAGCCCGGTCATGCGCCTCACGGACGACGGCGTCGAACTGGACGCCGGAGACGAACTCGCCGCGCGGGCCGTGGTGGTCGCGACAGGGCCCGGCCCTGCCGCCCGCCTGCTGCCCCAGCTGGATCTTCCGGCCTACCGCGTCGTGACGACGTACTACCACGCAGCGACCCGTTCCCCGCTGGCCGAAGCCGTCCTGATGACGGACGCGAGAAGGCGCTTCCTCAACACCTGCGTCCTGAGCGAGGTCGTCCCCGGCTACGCCCCGCCCGGGATGTCGCTGATCGCCACCTCGGTCCTCGGGCAGGACCAGGAGGGCCAGGAGACATGGCTGCGCGACGCGCTCGCCGAGGTGTACGGCACCGACACCGCCGACTGGGACCTGCTGACCGTCCGCACCGTTCCCGACGCCCTGCCGGCGATGCCCCCGCCGCACCCGCTCGGCCGGACCACCCGTGTCGCCCCGGGCCGCTATGTGTGCGGGGACCACCGGGCCACCGGTTCGGTCCAGGGCGCACTGGCGTCGGGCGCCCGCGCGGCCCGCGAGGTCACCAGGGACCTGGCCCGGTAGAGGGGGTGTGCAAGGGAGTTGAGAAACCTGTCATCCGCGGGGGCGGTCGCTACGGATCTCCACTGAGGGAACTCAAGGGATGAACCGAGATGAAGAGAACGTACATGCAGTGTGTGGTCCCGGCGGCCGGGCCACCCGTTCTGCGCGGGCAGCGCAGGGATCTCCGCCGCAGGATGACGGAATGGGGTCTTGAGCACGCCTGCGAGGACGTCCTGCTCGTGACCGGTGAGCTGATCGCCAATGCCCTGGAGCATGGTCGGCCACCCGTCCGCGTGGTCCTCACGGAGACCCGCTCGGACGAGGGGCGGCGCCTGCGGATCGAGGTCACCGATGCCGGGACCGGCCCGGACGTCGGCCGCGTCCGCGCCACCTGGCGGCATCCGTCCTTCTCCCTGGCCGACGGAGGTCGCGGACTCCTGATCGTGGACACGCTCGCCGAGAACTGGGGAGACGAGCCGACGGCCGAGGGGCACACGGTGTGGGCTGACGTGGACTGCGCGGCCGCGGGCATCCACGCGGGGGCCGCATAGCCTCCTAGGGCAGCGTCTGTTCCGTCCAGATCGTCTTGCCCTCCCCGGAGTAGCGGATGCCCCAGTTGTGGCTGACCTGCGCGCAGATGAACAGGCCGCGTCCGCCCTCGTCGACCGTGCGGGCGTGGCGTATGCGCGGAGCGGCACTGCCGCCGTCGCTGACCTCGCAGGTGAGCGTGACGTCCTTGATGAGGCGCAACCGGATCGGTGGAGCTCCGTACCGCACGGCGTTGGTCACCAGCTCGCTGACGATCAACTCGGTGGCGAACGCGGTCTCTTCGCTCACGCGCCACAGCCTGAGTCTGTCCAGGGCGCGGTGCCGTGCCGTCGCGACGGCTGCGGGCACGGATTCCAGGGACCAAGTGGCGACCTGGTCCGGCGGAAAGGCGCGGGTGCGGGCCAGCAGGAGAAGCACATCGTTGCTGCCCGACGTGTCGTTCAGCCTGTAGAGAATGTCGTCCCGCACCTCGCGCAGAGGGCGATCCAGCCGGGTCAGCGCTTCTCGCAGCGGGTTCGAACGGTCTCCGTCCGCACTTTCGGAGGCCGGGAACGATGTGGTGCGCAGTGCCAGAACGCTGCCCTCCCGCATGGGGACGGAGGCTGTGGCGAACGGAGGTCCTTCCCCGCTGCCCAGGAGAGGACCCGCGGGGATCTCCGGGACGTGTACCGCACCGCCGGGGTGAGCGACGACGGGCTTGGGATGACCGGCGGAGGCCATGACGCAGACCGCCTGGAGCGGGTCGTGGACCGCGTAGACGCAGCTGGCCCTGAGCGGCTGCTGGTGCAGCGGATCGCCCGGCGGCAGGACCGCCCGCTCGTGGGCGAGCCGTACGACCGCGTCGTTGAGGCGGGCGAGCAACTCGTCGGGTTCCAGGTCGAGCGCGGCGAGCGAATGGATCACCGTCCGGAGCTGGCCCATGGCGGTCGCGGCGTCGATGCCGCTCCCGCTGACCTCCCCGATGGCCAGGGCCGTGCGAGCGCCCGGCAGACCGAAGGCGTCGTACCAGGTGCCCCCTCCCGCGTCGGCCGGGACGTGCAACTGCGCGAATTCGATGGCCGTCTGCGAGGGAGGCTCCGGAGGCAGCAGGTGGCGTTGCAAGGCTGCCGCGATCGTGTGCTCGCGGGTGTAGCGGCGGGCGTTGTCGAGGCTGAGCGAAGTGTGCGTGGCCAGTTCGTGGGCGACGGCGAGGTCGTTCTCGTCGAAGGCGTCGTTCGGCCGTACGCGATAGAGGCTCAGCAGTCCGAGCACGGCTCCCCGCAGCGCCAACGGGGCGGTGAGCAGCAGGCGGGCGCCGGAGGCGCGGATGGCGCGGGCCCGCTCCGGATCGGCGTCGAACCAGGGGGTGCCGCTGTCCAGGGGGACGGCTCGCGGTCTGAGGTCGCTGAGCACCTGTGAATAGGGCGTCGGCGACGGCAGGGCCCGTACGTCGCCGATGGGATGGGCCTGCGCCGCATGGACGGGTGCCGCGTTGCGGAAGGCCGCGCGGCGCAGGGGGATGTCGCGCCCGAGGGGACTGAGTGGCGGATCCTCACCGCGCACCACCGCGTCGACCACCTCGACCACCGCTATGTCGGCGAAACCGGGGACCAGCGCGTCCACGAGTTCCTGGCAGGTCGTCACGACGTCCAGGCTCCGCCCCACCCGCTCGCGGACCGAACCGAGCGCCTCCAGGCGCCGTTTGGTCCGCAGGGACTCCGTGATCTCGGTCATGGAGGCGACCACGCCGCGCGCGTTTGTCAGGGGGAACGCCGAGACCTTCGCGAAACGCTCCGGTGCCGCACTGTCCAGTGGGTCGAGCCGTACGACGTAGTCGGTGACGGACGTGCCGTCGGTGAGTACGCCCCGCAGAAGGCCTTCGAACTCCTGTGGACGGGAGGGACGGCACACCTCGGCGACCGGCATGTCGAGAACCTTGTCCGCCGCGACGTCGCACAACGCGCAGGCCGCCTCATTGACGCTGAGAACGCGCAACTCGGAGTCCAGGACGAAGAATGCCTCGCCCGTTTTCGCGCGCAGGATGTCGAACGCCGCGGTCCGGGTGTCGCCGGGGACGGCACTGTTGTCCGCCTCGAAGACGCCCCACGCGACCCCGCCGTCGGAGAGCGGCACCACCTGGACACGAAGGTCGACCGGGTTTCCGTCGACGTCGTGGATGCCGGGAGCTCCGGATCCGGGTTCCGTACCGACGCCGGAGTCCCCGGCGTCGGCCATGACCATGGCCAGGGCCGCTTGTCCCACGGCCTCGGAGTCCGAGCGCAGCCAGATCTCCCGTGCCCGGCGACTCCACCGGACGACGACGCCCGCGCCGTCGACGATCATCAGCGGAGTGTCACCAGTCACCGGAACCACCTCTGCTGTGTGTCCGGCTGCGCACCCCCGCGTCATGGGTCGACTTCGACGGCTGAATGTCACCGGAGGAGGTCATTTCGCGAACCATGTGCTTTTTGGTCCACAAAGCAATGATTCTACTAATGTAGGACCTTGCCGAAGGTGGGGCGCGTCGACGTCCGTGTCCTGCGGGAACCCGGCGCTGCGGGGCCGGAAGGCGCTGTCGCCGAGCGCGGCGGGGTCGGTCCCGCGTGTTCTCCAGGAGCGCCGTACGCGAACCGGCTCCGCCCTCACCCGTCGGGTGGCTGATGGCCTGCCGGGGGTTCAGGAGCGTGCTCGTCGCCCGGGGGCAGGAGCGACCGCAGTGCCATGGTCGTCAACTCGGCCTCCAGGGCGGCCCGGTCCGGCATCACCGCACTGCGGAGCGGGCGCCCGGCGAGGAGCGAGATCAGCCACCAGGCGGCGGTGTCCGGACTGATGTCGCCGCGGATGTCGCCGGCGATCTGGCCGCGGTGCAGCAGGCCCGCGAGGGCCTCGGCGAAGTGCTGGTGGATGTGGCGGGCGGCCTCGCCGAGGGCCGGGTCGTGTGCGAGGGCCGCCGCGTCGGCGAAGAGGAAACCGTGTGCGCCGCGCTGGTGGAAGCGGTCCATGTGGGCCGGGTCCAGGAAGGCGGCCAGTACCTCGGGGACGGGGCGCCCGGTGTCGGCGGCCTCGGTCAGGAGTGTGGTCACCGCGGTGGTCACGTGGTCGAGAGCCGCTTGGTAGAGGGCGGACTTGGAGCCGAAGTTCTGGAAGACCACCGGTTCCGTGACGCCGACGCGCCGGGCGATGTCGGACACCTTGCCCCGTTGGTAGCCGGTCTCGGAGAAGACCTCGGTGGCCGCGGCCAGGATCGAGGCGCGCCGCTCGGCGGCTGGCATCCGGGTGCGTGTACGGGCCTTGCCCTGGTGGGCGGGGGTCTTCTCGGCGTCGGTCACGCACGCCATCGTATGCCCCTTGCGACTTTTCTTAGTCGGGACTAAGTTGGGGTCGTACTTAGTTGTTACTAAGTTAAGGAGTGTGGCCGGTATGTCCATCGGGCGCCTTATGCAAGGGAAGCCGCACACGGACACCCCAGGGGTGACGATCGGAGCCCCGCGCAGCTACGAGCTGTGCGGCGCGCTCTGCTTCGCGGGCCGACGAAACCGTGCCTTCACCCGGCTCGCCGCGCTGAGCGGAGCCGAGACCGGGGACCGCGTACTGGACGTGGGCTGCGGCACCGGGTATCTGACCCGGCGCATGGCCGTCGCCGTCGGACCCGGGGGAGCGGTGACGGGAGTCGATCCGTCGCCCTCGGTGCTCGCCTACGCGCGGCGCAGGAACCGGGCCGGACGGGGCGCCGTGTGCACGTATCGGGAGGGGATCGCCGAGGACCTCGCCCTGCCGGACGGGTCGTTCGACACCGTCGTCACCAGCCTGATGCTGCACCACCTGCCGGAAGAACTCCGGCCGGCGGCCCTCGGGGAGATGTGGCGCGTCCTGCGGCCGGGCGGACGACTGCTGGTCGTCGAGTTCCGGCCGCCGCGGACCGCCCTCGGACGCCATCTGGTGCACGGCGGCCTGGGCCACGCCATGTCCCACAACCGGACCGACCTGCTGGACGGGCTCGTCACCGGCGCGGGGTTCGCGTTGCGGGGGAGCGGCGACGTCCGCCCGTGGCTGACGTACGTCCAAGGCGTACGTCCGATGCCCACGGGGCCCGCGGAGCAGGTGAGTTAGGCCCGGCCGGGGCGCGTCACCGGCCCGCGGCGCCCCGAGCTCCCGCCTCGTCCCCGGGGTCCCGGCTCCGACGTCCCGCCTCGTCCCCGAGGTCTCGGGGTCCTGCCCCCGAGGTCCCGGCTCCAGGTACTGCTCCCGAGCTCCCGCCCCGACGCCCCGGCCGTGTGAACTCCGCGCGCACCGTCGGGGCGGACGGCACCGGCCGCTACTCCCGGGCCATGTCCGACTCGGCCGAACTCGCCGCCGACTCCGCGTCGTCGACCAGCTTTCGCAGATGGGTGACGTCCGTGGAGGTCGCGTCGGGGGAGGCGGGGGCGTTCGTGGTGTCCGCGGGGCCGCCGCACGCGGTCAGGAACAGCGCGGTCGTGGCGACGGCCAGGGCGAGGTGCCGTACACGCATCAGGAGTCAGCTCCGTCGCCGTGGCTCTCGCACCACTTCTCGACGTCCGCCAGGTCCTTCTGGCGGCCCTCCAGGGTCGGAACGAGCGAGCGCCGGAAGGTGAGCCTGTTGTCGAGATAGGTCTCGATCTCCGTGTGCCCGGCGGACTTGGCGTTGGCCACGCGCTGTTCCAGACGGGCGATGGAACCACGCTGCGTGGCGTCCCCGTTCAGCCGCTCGAGGATGCGGTCGATCCGGTGGTCGATCTTCGGCGCCCGCTTGCAGAGCGCCTGCGCGCCGTCACCGGTCGGCGCGCCCGACGGCTTCGCCCCGGGGCCGTCGGCCGACGCGGCGCCTGCGGCGCCGAGCAGCGCGCCGACCGCCAGCAGCGAGACGACGGTCGTCCTGGTCCTCGATGCCGCCGGCATCTTCGTCCTCGAAGTACTCGACGTACCCGACGTACTCGACATCCTGAACTCCTCTTCGTTCCGGGGGCGGTTGCCCGCACGCCCGGCACGCTAGGAGTCCTCTTTGTGGAATTCTTGTGGCCCGGCACCGGCGGTCGTGATCACCCAGTTGCGCTGTCGGGGGAGCGTCGCCCGCGTCCCGGCCGGGCCGCCCATGAGCGGGAGCACGACCTCGACCCGGGTCCCCGCTCCGCCCGGCGGCTCCAGGACGCGGACGCGGCCCCGGTGCAGGTCGATCTGCTGCGCGACGAGGGTGAGTCCGAGGCCCGAACCCGGGCTGTCCGGGCCGCGCTCGAAACGCTTGAAAACGTCGGCCCGACGCTCGGGCGCGATGCCCGGCCCCCGGTCGTCGACGACGAGCACGGCGTCGTCGCCGCTCGCGCGCAGCGTGACGTCGACGTGCGCGGGCCGGCCGTCCGCACCGCCGCCGTGCACCAGCGCGTTGGTGAGGAGATTGTCCAGGACCGTGCGCAGCCCGGGCTCCCAGCCGTACACCCGCAGCCCCGGTGGACAGTCGCCGACGACGCGCGCCCGCGGATGGCGCCGCCGCTGCTCCCGCACGCTCGCCTCGACGACGTCGCCGAGGTCCACCGGACCGAAGGCGTCCGCCTCGACCAGGTCACCGCGACCGAGTTCGCGCAGCATGACCAACAGGCCCAGCAGCCGGGTGTGTTCGCGGTGCAGGTCGTCGAGGACCTCGTCGCGGTCGGGCGCGGGAAGGCCCGGGTGCGCGGTGAGGATCTCCAGATTGGTCTGCATGCTCATCAGCGGAGTGCGCAGTTCGTGCGCGGCGGCCGAGGCGAAGGAACGGGCGGTGGCGAGGGCCTCCTCGGTCCTCGCGGCCTGCTCGTCGTAGCGGCTCAGGACCGTCTGGAGGGTGTGTGCCAGGTCGTCGACCTCGGTGATCCGTGCCGGCGTGTGGTCGAGGCGGGCGGCGCTGGTCCGCGGATCCAGACCGCTCGCGCTGTCCCGCAGCCGTCGCAGCGGACGGCTCGCACGCCCCGCCACCGCCCCGGCCAGCAGCCCGGACAACGGCGCGGCGAGCAGCGCCACCGTCACCACGCGCCTGCGCACCAGCCGCAGTTGGGTGGCGCCCGCCGTGTCGGGCGCGAACAGCCAGAGCGTGCCGCGTACTCCGGGCCGCCCACCGGTCACCCGCGTCGACAGCACCCGCCAGGTGTCCCCGTCGGCCCGCAGGGTGACCGGCACCGGCGCGCTCGCGGGAAGCGACACGTCTTGTGCGGGCTGCGGCCCGCCCGTGAAGGTCTCCCCGGGACCGATCAGCCGTACGCCGACGTCCAGAGCGGAGGTGAACAGCCGCCGCTCACGGGCCTGTTCCACCGCCGCCGACCGGTCGGCGGCGCTCGCGCGCAGCAGTCCGCGGGCGTCCTTCGCCACCGCCGCCGCGCTCTCCCGCAGATGCGCGTCCTGCTGGTCGTGCAGATCCGCCGCGACCAGCCGCAGCAGCAACCAGCCGGTGGCCAGCACCAGTACCGGCACGGTCGCCCCGACCGCGAGGGCGATGCGGGTGGACAGCCTCACCGCCCGGCCTCCGGTCCGTCGTCGCGCAGCACGAACCCCACTCCTCGTACGGTGTGGATGATCCGGGCGCGCCCCGGCGTCTCCAGCTTGCGCCGCAGATAGCTCACGAACGTGTCCACCGCGTCGGTGCGCACATCGAAGTCGTACCCCCAGACCCGGTCGAGGAGTTGATCGCGGCCGAGCACGATGCCCGCGTTGCGTGCCAGGACATGGAGCAGCTCGAACTCCCGCCGTGTCAGCTCCAGTTGGCGCCCGTCCAGGCTGACCCGGCGGGCGGCGGGATCCAGCGACAGCCCGCCCACCCGTACGGTGTCGGTGTCCCTCGGCGGCCGACGCCGCAACAGCGCCTGCAGCCGGAGCACCAACTCCTGCAGGGCGAACGGCTTCACCAGGTAGTCGTCGCCACCGGCCTGCAGCCCCGCGATCCGGTCAGCGGTCTCGTCGAGCGCCGAGAGCATCAGGACGGGTACGTCGTTGTCCTCCTCGCGCAGCGTCCGGCATACGTCGATGCCGCTGAGGTCCGGCATGGAGATGTCCAGCACGATCGCGTCGGGCGGCGTCTGCCGGGCCACGGCCAGCGCCGGCCGGCCGCCGTCGGCGAGATCCACCGTGAAACCTCCCAGCCGCAGACCGCGTTCGAGCGAACGTCGTATCGCAGCGTCGTCGTCGACGACGAGGACCCGGCCCCGGTCTCCGCCCATCACCACACCCCAGCTCGGAGGAACCGGCCGGTCGTGCCGGCCCGTTTCGTCGCCCATGGTGCACCAGCCCCGTCGTCGACGGACCCGCGCGGTACCCCAGGACGCCGACGGCAGGCACGAAAAGATAACGAAGGACTTCGTGTCGCGTAAGGGAACGACCGCGCAGCGTAATGTCCCGCATGTCCTGGGTGCTCGTGGGGGAGCGACCCGGTGGTGGGGGAGGGGAATGTCATGCCTGTCATGGCGCGTGTCCGAAGAACGCCCGAAAACACCCGGGCCCGACTCGTCGCGGCGGTCTGCACGGGGCTCCTGTGCGCCGCGCTGACCGGCTGCGGCAACGACGGCTCGGCGACGGCCGACGCGTCGACGGCCTCCGCGAGCACCTTGGCGTCCGATCCGCCGACGTCCGCGCCCGCCTCGCCGCCCGAGCCGACGCCCTCGGTCAGCGAGGTACCGACGCCGACGGACGAGCCGGCCACTACGGGCTCGCCGGACAAACCGGTCCCGGCCGACGCCTCGGACGCGTCGTCGCTGTGGGGCAAGAGGTTCAGCGGCAGCGCGAAGATCTCCGTCGACATCTACGACTACTGCACCACCGACGGCTCCCGGCGCCAGGCAGGCAGCCAGACCTACTCCATGAACAGCACGCTGGACCTGAGCCGGCCTCGGACCGGCGGCGACGAGACCGAGAGCAACCCGTTCTCGATGCTGTTCGCGGCGGGCGATCCGTCCCAGGCCGGCGCGGTGTCCTTCTGGTCCTCGGCGGTCAGTACGACCTCCAGCCAGGACCTGGCCGGCAATCCCCGGGATCCGCATCTCCTGCTGACCTACTGGGACATCGACTGGTCCGACGGTGAACTGGACGCCCGGCTCACCGACCCGCACACCCAGCAGGCCGTCGCCCTGAACCTGCTCAACTGGTCCAGCCCGGTCGTCGCCTGCCGCTCCGACCTCGGCCAACTGCCCGGCGGCTACCCGCACGCGCTGGCTTCCGGTACGACCTTCGCGGGCAGGCTCGACGGTTCCTCGGCATCACTCACCGCCGAGGGCAGCAGCATCGACGGCCAGGTCGCGTTCCGCTTCGAGTTCGACGGCACAGCCTCGTGATCCCCTCCCCGCGGACAACCGGGACGGGGCGGCCGGAACGCGAGGCGACCGGACCCGGGGAGGCCGGATGACGACACCGGATCGGCTGGACGGCTGGAGCGTGCGGATCGCCGAGTGGGTCACGCCCGGTGAGACCGGGTTCGCCGCTCAGACCGCTCGGGCGTACGCCGCGGGCGGCGTCCCCCGCCGCAACCTCTTCTCCCCGCCCGGACAGGCGCCCGGCGGCATGGGCGGCGGAGCGGTCTCCGTCCTCCCCGTCGTGCTGGACGGACTGGCGTACGCCGCCGAGTCCCTCAAATCGGCCTTGGGCAGCCCCGAGTTGAACAACGTCCTGTCCGCCACCGGACTGCTGGTCGGTTTACGGGCCCAGCGGCGCGCCGACGCCGCGTCCCGACGACCGGAGGAGGACGACACCGCCATACCCGAGGGCGCCGCGACGCCCGGGGAAGGCGGGCCTCCCGGGGAAGGCGGGGCGCCGTCACCGCCCCAGGCTTTAGGGGATGGCGGGGACGACGGGGCTGACACGGACAGCGAAGGCTTACCGGGAGCCGTAGTGCCCTCGGACGGCGCGGACCGCGGCCGGTCGGCCGCGCCCACGGTGGAGGTCGTGCGCGCCGCTCTGCGCATGAGCGGGCGGCTCCGGGCCCGGGGCATCGAGCCGACCGAAGCCGACGAACTGGCGGCACGGCTCACCGCCCGGCTGGTGACCGACGACGATCCGGTGGACGTGGTGGCCTTCCTCGACGCACTGGTCGGTGACCAGCCGCCGCCACGTGTGCGCGGCGCGGGTCCCCGGTGCAGGAAGCTGCGCCGGCTGCGTTCGGCGGCGTCGGGTCTGCTGTCCCGCGTCGGCCGGCCCCGTACGACGAGCCACCGGCCGCCGCCCGGTCCCGAGGGAACGAACCAGGGATGAGCACGGCATCGACCGCACCGATCCACCGCTCGTCCCGGCGTGCCGGCCACCCCCGTACGCTGTCATGAGGAAGCCGCCGCCGCTGCGTCCCGCCCGCTCGTGGGGACCACCGCCCTGGCTGTGGCTGACCCTGCTGCTCTTCCTCGCAGAGATCCCCGCGCTGATCGGGCTCACCCTCGGAGTGGGCACGGGCCTCGGCCGGTTCGGCGAGACCGGGCGCGGCCGCTTCGTCACGGCGGTGCTCAGCCTGGTCCAGCTCCTGCCCCTCTTCTTCCTGCTCGCCGCGCTCCTCGCGCTCCTCGCCCCACGGGCACGCTGCCGTTCCGTCGAACGCCGCTACGGACTGCTGGCCCCCGACGATCCGCTGATGGCGCCCCCGTCAGCGGCATCAGGGAATCCCGGCGAACCCGCCGAACCGCACTTCTCCGCCCGGATGACGGCCTTCGTCGACGAGCACGCACCGGGCACCCGACTACGCCTGAGCACCCGGAAGGGACTCACCGCCCGCGTCTATCCCGGCGGGTGGCGCACGACACGGATCGGCGTCTTCGCTCCGCTCGTCCATCTCTGGCAGACGGACGTCGAAGCGGCCCGCGCGGTGCTCCTGCACGAACTCGGCCATCTGCGGCAGGGCGAGCAGCACGTCACCGGGCTCGGCAGCCCCTTCACCGCGCTCGTCCGTATCTGGCCCTACGTCCTGGCGGGCTTCGTCGTCCTGCCCGTCACCCTGTTGTTCGTCACGGGCAACGCGACCGCCCGTCTGACGCTCGCCGAGGTCGTGCTGGTCCTCTTCAGCGTGCCCAAGGTGCTGCTCCTCGTGGTCGGCGCGCTGTGGTCGGCGGAGCTCGGCGCGGACCGCTTGGCTGCTCGGGCCGCGGGCCCCGACACCGTCGTACGCGCTCTGCGCCGCCTGGAGAAGGGCGATCACGGAGGCCTCGCGCGGCTCTACCACCCGCCCGTCAGGATGCGGATCTGGTGTGTCTCGCACGGCGAGACGGCCGGGGCGCAGCTCCTGTTGACGCTGCTGTGGCCCCTCGCGCTGTTCGCCCAGCTGCTGCTCACGACACTGGGGGCCGTTCCCGCGTACGTGTTGCTGGGTGCGTCGAGCGACCGTGCCACCAGGCAGGTCCTCGCCCTGGCCCATGAGTCGCTCGTGACGCAGCCCGCTTGGTGGGCGACGCTCGCCGTCGCGCTGGTCTGGCCGCTGGTGACGGGCGTACGCCCCGCACGGCGAGACCCGTCGGCGACATCCCGGTCCGCGAAGGTCTACGTCGCGGTCGTCCTGGTCCCCACGGTCCTGCTGCTCGTCGGACTGCTGCCCCTCGCTTCCCGTCCTCCCGGCGGCGTCTTCGCGGACGACCGGCCGGGGCCGACCGCCCCCGCCACGCAAGGGCCGAGCGACGGCGACACCGGGGCAGGCGCCACGACGACGGCATGCCCCAGCCGCGCGGCACCGCCCGATCCGGCACGTCCGCCGGGACTCCCGGCCTTCGCACCGGGAACGCCGTCGCCGTCCGGTGACGGCGGGCCGGACCGGCCGCCGGGACCACGCACCTTCCGCACCCTCGACGTCACCTCCGCCGATGCCGTCGCGGGCACCCGCACCCAGGCCCAGGACGTGGGCGACCGCCTGCGCGGCGCCCGCTGGACGCTGCACGACGACGGCACGCTGACCGCCGACCGGGCCGAAGTCCCCGCCCTGCGCACCACGTCCGTCGACGCCACGACACGCCTGCTGACGGGGCAGCGCACGGAACGCACCGACGTCAGCGCGACCACGACGTGGATGGAGGCCCGCCTCGTCGGCGGCGCGGGGCCGACGGCACGACTGGACCTCATCAGGGCCGCGACCAGGGACACGCGGGCCGTGGTCGCCTGCCGGGAATTCACCTCCACGTCGAGCACCGCCCAGCGCCTGTCGCTCACCCTGGGCGAAGGGTGATCCGTACCCGCCCCGTCACCGTCGTGTCACAGCCATGTCCGCAGGTGAACCACGGGAAGCCGCTGTGCGATCTCTAGCGGCGAGTGCCGGTGAGGCCGGTGCCTGAACATCTCAATCGGGGGACTTCATGCAGTACGGGATGCAGTACGGGTCGCGTGTCCGTAGAGCCGCTCTGGCCATGGCGACCGTGTCGGCGGCCACGCTTCTCATGACCGCGTGCCAGCCGGGCGATGACGGCGCGGATTCCACCGCTTCGCCGTCGGGCGCGCCGGCCTCGCCGACGGTCTCGTCCACCGGCTCCCCGAAGCCCGCCACGTCGCCCGGCGGGTCGGGATCGTCGGCCAAGCCTGCGGGGGACTCCACTCCCAAGGCCCCGGGTTCGGCGTCCGCCACCTCGACCCCGACGACGAAGACGTGCGCCGCCGAGTCCCTGAAGGCGTTCCTGTACCAGGCCGATGTCCGGCCCGACGGCACCGGAATCGGCGCGGTGATCGCCGAGTTCACCAACATGTCCAGCACGACGTGCGCCGTCCAGGGGCATCCGACCGTGGCGGGGGCGCCCAACGGATCCCCAGAGAAGAACCACCTGCTCGCGGTGACACCGACGGGCTCCGCGCCCAAGGTGCTGCTCGCGCCCGGCGCGAAGGCATGGGTCAAGGTGACGTTCGTCCAGGTCCAGGGCGAGGGCGACGGCTACTGCGTGTCCGGCTCCGATCCGGTCACCTACCCGACGCTGGTGGTTGCCCTTCCCTCCGGCGGAGCGCACCAACTCGCCCTCGACGACGGCGCGCTGGCCGAGTGCGACGACAAGGCGACGGTCACCGCCGTCACCGCGACGAAGCCTTCCTGATCATTACCGGTGCGCCGTCGCCGCCGCGTGCCGGCGGTGACGGTGTATCCGTCCGCGTGATCAGAACCGCTGGAACAACACCGGAATCAGGGCGGGTATCGCGGGGGCGAGCAGATAGAGGACGATTCCGGTCATGGCCTTGCGGGTGGTGACCGGAAGCACCGGATCTGCCCAGACCTGCGCTATCGCCGCGTCGGACTCGTTGTCGGGAAGATTTCGGTGGAGCGATGCCACGTACTTCTTCTTGACGGCCAGCGCGGAGTGGTAGCCGATCGAGGAGGGGTAGACGATCACGAGGATGTCCACCAGCATCACGAAGAACACGATGAACACCATCCATGCCGCTGCCGGCAGCCAGACCGTGAACAGGACCAGCAGGCCGATCAGATGGGCCAGGGCGGATCCGTACGTCCACAGCATGAACTGACGCAGCGAACGCAGCCCTTGGAAGCCGTCACTGTCGAACTTCATGTTCGGGGTCACCCCGAAGTCGAGTTTGGCGGAACGGTAGAGATAGGCGGTGAAGACGACGCCCATCACCAACTGCTTGGCCAGGAAGTAGAAGGCGTACGTGCCCGCCGCGCACAGTGCCGTGGCCAGTTCGGGATGGGTGTGCCGGTTCGCCCACCAGCCGGCGTAGACCTTGGAGCGCCAGACCGAGTCGGGAAGCTCGGTGGGGTTCCACGTCCCCATGAGGCCATGGGTGTTGACGAACGAGTACAGCAGGATCGTACTGACCGCCATGACCACCGCGATGCCCAGCGAGACGTCCCAGCGGCCGAGCAGACGAAACCATTTGTTGATCCGGCGGACCAGATCGTTGAGTTGGCGGATCTTGGCGGGTGACAGGTGCTCGGCGCCACCGTTGCGCACGTTCATCTGGACGAAGTCGCCGATGGCCTGCACTTGTTGACAGCAGAAGACCGGGGTGATGAAGACGACGGCCAGCACGACGAGGCCGGCCAGGTCCTGGAGCAGCGACAGGCTGACGTCGCTCAGTTCGGGGTTGTCGGAGACCAGGTAGTCCAGGGCCCACCGCCGGTCCGAGGTGTCCGGGGCCCCCAGCACTCCGCCGGCCTCGGCAAGGCCGAGGAGTGTGACGGCTGAGGCCAGACTGATCAGCAGGATCCTGGTCTTGGCGGTCACCGTCCGCAGGGTCCAGAACCGCAGGCGCACCAAAATTCCTGTCAGCCGCCGGGCCGGCCGCCACGGCACGCGGTTCCCCCGGGCCATCGCCGAGTGGAGATCGTCGGGGCTGTAGGGACGGAAGACCGTTCCGATCCGTTGTGGTTCCAACGACTCAAGCTGCTCGATCCGCTCCATCCCCCGCCCCTGATGGTCACACCACGCAACGGTTCTTTATAGCGGGGCGAGCGCGAGCCGCCTACCCCCGCGGCACCGTCCGGAGACGGTCGGGCCGAGCCGGCCCGCACCGCCGTGACCGCCACCGTCGTGTAGGGCGGCGCGAGCAGCTCTTTCTCGGCCTCGTCATCGCCCGGGACGGCCTGCGCGCCCTGCTGCGGGCCACCACCCCGGCCGGCCCGCCCGTTCTGACGGAGGCCGCGGCCATGATCGGTCTCCATCTCCACGCGGAGCGCGACCTGGGCGCGTCGCCCCGGACGCCGACGTCGACACGCTCGCGCTGACGCTCATCGGGACCGGCCACCTGCTCTTCGCCGGCCGGGAGGACACGCCGCCCGACCTGGACGGCGTCCGTCGGACGGTGAGCTCGGTCGTCGCCGGGGCCGTACGCGAGGTGTAGCCGCCTCGGGGTGACAGGGCCGTGTGCGTGTCGCCTGTCGCGTGTGGGCCCGTGCGCGGCGTGTCGCGGGTGTAGGTCACGTTCCGCGCTCGTTATGTCGCGTTCTGGGCATGTTCAGGGGTTTGGGAATGCGGACGCCGGGGGCGCTGTTACAGCTCACGTAATTGATTGGCATGCGCGAGTCAAGGCTCGTGTGTGGTGGGCGAAGGAGGACCTTATGGCACGCAGTACCGCGCGCCCCGTCGTCACGCTGAAGTCGACGGCCGGGACCGGCGCCACTTATGTGACGCGCAAGAACCGCGGGAACGACCCCGACCGGCTCGTCCTGCGCAAGTACGACCCGCTGGCGGGGAAGCACGTCGCGTTCCGGGAGGAGCGCTGACCCCACGCCGGGCGCGGGCAGACGTACCCGGCGTATCCGCGGACATACCTGCCGTAACCGAGGAGGGAACCCCATGAGGCCCGACATTCACCCCGAATCCCGTCCGGTCGTCTTCCGTGACCGTGCCGCCGGTGTCGCCTTTCTGACGCGATCCACCGCGCACTCCGCCCGGACGATCGAGTGGGAGGGCGGCGCCGTCCATCCGCTCATCGACGTCGAGATCTCGTCGGCGAGCCACCCGTTCTACACCGGGACCACGCGGGTCCTGGACACCGCCGGCCGCGTGGAGCGCTTCGAGCGCCGCTACGGCCGCGCGGCGTCGAACCGGCACTGAACGCCGGAGCGCGTCGAGTTCGGCAGGAGGAGAACAGAGCCATGAAGGTACGCAAGTCACTGCGCTCGCTGAAGTCCAAGCCCGGGGCCCAGGTGGTCCGTAGGCGCGGAGTGGTCTTCGTCGTGAACAAGAAGAACCCGCGCCTCAAGGCCCGCCAGGGCTGACGGAGTATCAGGGGGAAGAGATCCGGTCCGGCCGACGCGCTGTGCGTCGACCGGACCGGCCGCGTGTGCGGCGGGGTCCTGGGCGCGGATCCCGGCCCTCCCGTTCGACAACCGGCAGCGAACGGTCCGACAGGACGCGGACCAGCAGCGCTCCTATGCTGGAACGGTAGGGCTGCGAGGCCTGTTGCTCCAGGCCGGTTGCCCGAGGCGAGGCAGTGGCCCGCGACGTTACGCACGTCCGTGCCCGCCGCCTCGTACGAGAACGCGGGAGTTGTCCTCGTGGGCGCGGGCTACGGCCTCGGCATCTTCAACGTCCAGGGCTGGATCGGACACAACGGCTCCCTGCCGGGCTACGAGTCGCTGACCGTCTACTTCCCCCCGGCGCAGGCGACCCTCGTCGTGCTGCTGAACACCGACATCAACTACCAGGGCTCCGAACCCAGCACCCTCTTCGGGGACGCGATCACGAAGATCGTCACACCGCAGCACGTCTTCAACCTGCCGGCGCAGCCCGCGGCTCGCTGACGCGCCGGTCCGCCGAGCGTTACGATCACGATCGTGACGTGCCCTTCTCCGCGGGCGACCGGATCGCCCGCGGACAGCGGCGCGGTGGATGTGATGGATCCGATGCGTGAGGGTCGCGCCGGGCGAAGTACTCCGAAGGGAGCCGTTCGTGACCACGGCAAGGGACTTGTTCATCATCACGATGGACAGGGAGCCGGACCGTTCTGTGGGGCAGGGCGACCTGTCGCTCGCCCTCGCCGGAGCCGAGGTGATCGATCTCCTCGCCGACGAGGTCCTCACCCTGGACGGCGACAGGATGGTGCCGGCGCGGCAGCCGGCGACGGACGACCGGCTTCTGGGCGAGGCGGCGTCCGCGGTCCTGCCACAGGCCCCGTACGAGCGGGTCGAGGACTGGCTGTGGCGCAGGGGCCGCGACCTGTCGGCGGCCTATCAGACCGACCTCGAACAGGCGGGCCTGCTCACCCGGCAGCGGCGAGGACGACTGCCCTTCGGCGCGAACCGCATGGAGTTGGTCGACTCACCGGCCCGCAGCCGGGCGATGCACCGCTGGGCGGCGGACGAGCCCGTCCTCGTCGCCCTCGCCGCGGTGGTCGGGATCCCCGCCGAGCAGAGCGATGACACCCCGGCCGTCGACGACGAGGCCGTGACGACCGTCCTGGTCGCCGTGCACGACGCGGTGATGGAACTGGAAGCCGTCCGCCAACGCCGGGCCATCGAGAACGCCGCGTTCGCCAACATCTGGCGAGGCGCCTGAGGGAAACCGCACCAGGGCCGGACCCGACCATGTCGCGGCCGGCCGACCCGTGCGGGTGGGGCCGAGCCTGTGACGACGGCGTGCGGGCCGCGACGATGGCGTGCGAGCCTGTGACGGCGGGGTGCGAGTCGGTCCAGGAGCTCTCTCCACCCGGACCTCGTTCCTCGCCCGTGCCCTCGAACGCTCGCGTCCCTCTACCGTCCCTCTACCTGCAACGAGTCCTCGGGAAGGGGCCGGCGCCGACCGGGGTCCTGCGGCCGGGAGCCGGTGCGACGGCGGGCCGGATCGGTGGGGACGGCGCTTGCTGCCCGCCGTGATCACCCGGACGACTGCCGGGCCCGTTCCTCGCTCTCGCGTGCCGCCTGGAGGGCGTCGACGCGTGGCGCCCGCCGTGGCAGCAGCGAGTCGGTGACGCGCTGCAGCGTCTTCGTCAGGGGGTGCTTGTCCTGTCCCGGCGCGGAGCCCCGCACGGCGGACGCCGCGTCGCGGTACTCGGCCATCTCGGAGAGCGCCGTGTGGGCGAGTTCGGTCGCCTCGCGGTACAGGTCGCGCGACTTGGTCATCGCGTCGAGGGCGTCGGAGTACGAGGCCACCAGGGCGCGCGCGTGGGCGAGTTCCTCTTCGAGCGACAGCAGACGCCACTCCTGACGGAGCGCGGTGAGGGTCGCCGCCGCGTCGGCCGGCAGCGGCCAGGGCAGCGCCGCGAACTCTACGATCTTGTCGAGGAGTTCGGTCGGTTCGGAGCCGTCGAGGAACATACTGCGCACCCTGAAGGCCTGCTCGTCGTACCCGACCCGGGCGGGCGTGCCGGACAGGATGACGGCTCCGCCGCGCGGCACGGACGTCCCGTGGTCGCCGAGGGCCCAGTTGACCGCGTGGAACTGCTCGGGCGTGGCGCGGTGTTCCACCACGCGATGCCGTAGTCCGGGCGGCAGCAAACGGGACAGTGGCAGGCGGCCGTCGTCGTCGGGGGTCATGGCCTCGTGCACGACGACGTTGATGCTCCAGCTGTGCCGCGCGATGTCCTTGAGCAGGCGGCGCAGCGCGGCGTCGTCCTTCGGCAGCGGGTTGATGTCCTGGAGCCACAGCCCGGCCGTGGCGTCACGATCCCAGGAGAAGCCGCTGTTCCCGGGCCAGAACATGGTGGCCGGGGACGGCCACGCGAGATCCCAGGGCTGTTCCGCCTCGGCCGCCAGTGTCCAGCGCCGCTCGGCGTCCACATGCTCACGTCCGTCGGTGGCGAGCCGCGCCCGTACCGTGACGTCGCCGTCGACGAGCCAGCGCGCCTCGAAGACGTGACCGTCGGGCGTCGCGGCGTTCTCCGTCTCCAGGAAGCCCTGGATCCTTTCGCTGTTCTTCAGTTCCCTCAGGTGTTCCCGGAGAGCCTTCTGCGGGGCGGGGCCGGTATGGCGCCCGGCGGCCAGCCAGACTGTTTCCGGGGCGGTGGGACGGTCTGTGGAGGACTTCGGCATGAGTCACTTTGCTGGTGGGGTGCAGTGTTCCCTCCCAGTATGGTCACCTTGGGCCACGAGCCGGGCGCCGAGGCCCCTCAGGATCACAGACCTCCGCCAACGAGTGACTATGACCACTTCGTTGACGCATGGGCGCATTGAGGCCATCGCGGGGATTTCGAGCGGGCCGCGCATCGCCGGGTCGCTCCGGGTGGCAGCGGTTCCCCACGCGCGTGTCGAGGACGGTGCCGGCGGGTGCCCGGCCGGGCGAAGGGCGCGGACCTGCGAGGACGCGGGGTGAATCGAGCCCGGCCGAGGCCTTCCGGACAGCGTGGGCGCCGGTAGGGTTGCGGTCGGAGAAGGGGCGGACGCGGATGCGGCAGCGGGTGACCATGAGCGATGTGGCGCGGGCCGCGGGAGTCTCGTCCGCGACCGTCTCGTACGTTCTGAGCGGCAAGCGCCCCGTCACCGAGGAAACGCGCAAGTCGGTCGAATCGGCCATCGAGCGTCTCGGCTTCAGCCTCAACCCGGTCGCCCGCAGCCTGCGTACGGGCAAGTCCACGATGGTCGCACTCGTCGTGCCGGACATCGCCAACCCGTTCTACGCGCTCCTCGCCCGCTCGATCCAGGACGAGCTGCGCGGCCGGGGCTACCACGTACTGGTGAGCAGTACGGGGGCGCGGCGGGACGAGGAGGAGGCATTGCTGCGCGAGGCGGTGCAACAGCGTTTCGCCGGTGTGGTGATGACGCCGTTCCGGCTGGCCACCGATGCCTTCGACGTGTTGCGCGGTGCCGCGATCCCGGCGGTCGTCAGCGCGGACGTCTCGTTCGGTGACGTCGATCTGGTGACCCCCGATGCCGACGCCGCGGTCCGCGAGGCGCTGGCGCATGTGGCGGCCACCGGCCGTCGGCGCATCGGTGTGATCGCCGGGCCGCAGGATGCCGCGGGCGGCGATCCACGACTGGAACGCGTCCGGCAGTGCGCGGCCGAGGCGGGGCTGACCGTCGCGGCGGAGCACGTCGTCCATGGTGAACACACGCGCGAGGCGGGAGCGGAGGGCTTCGAGCGTCTGATGCGTTCCCGGCGCCGGCCCGAAGCGGTGATGTGCGGCAACGACATCACGGCTGTCGGCGCGATGGACACGGCCGAGCGCCTCGGGCTCGACATCCCCGGCGACGTGTCTCTGGTGGGGCACGACGACATCGAGTTCGCCTCGCTGGTCCGGCCGCGCCTGACGACCATTCGGTACCCGGCGCGCGAGGTCGGCCGTGTCGCGGCCCAGCTCCTCCTGGAGCAGATCGACGGCCGGACGCGGCGGAGGACCGTCCGGGTCACCGCGGACTTCGTGGCCCGGGCGTCGGTCTGACGGCGGTCTGACCCCGTTCTGATGCCGGTCTGACGCCTGTCCGACACCGCCGTCCGACACCGCCGTCCGACACCGCCGTCCGACGGCGAAGGCTGCTCCGGCGCGCCCGCCTTCCCTCCGTCCCACGTTTTTTCCGGAGGATCTGCGTTCCGCGTTTTTCCGGATCTATGTCGAGGGACGGTGGCGTAATCGATTACGTTGCGCGAGACTGGGCTGCGGGCGACAGCTTGGCCGGGGGTGGACAGCCCCATGAATCGTCATAGCCGCCGTCGGATGGGGCGGGAAAAGCGCATATGCCGGTTTGGCCTGCCCGCAACCAAAATCGATCATCGAATGTTCACTTTTGGTTGTCTGTGTCGCGGAAATCGACACCCGTCGTGCCGTCGGCCTGCCCTGCACCGACCGGTCGGCGAACCCGTCCGGAGTGGTGGCGGCGATGGCTCGTCCGAGCCGCGCCCACCTCCGCCCGTCGCCCGCCGAGGCCGCGGACGCTCGGCGCCGGTCGCGTCTCATCGGCTGTTCAATGCCCCTCTGTCGCGCCGGACATGACCGCTGAGCTGCATCGCGGAGTCCGTCGGCGTCCGCAGCGGTGATCTCGGCGCGCGACCGAGCGCTCGATGCGCCCGCGATCGTCCCGTGCCATGTCGGTCACGTTTCGGGCACGTGGGACGTGAGGTCTTGACGCCACGGCGACATCCGGCTGTCATTACGCCCACGTTGTTCGGTCGAGTTGGTTTCTGATCGATTTCCGGCCTCCCCGCCGTCCATCGCTGACCGAACCCTGCCCTCAGGAGCCGTCATGCACCTTCCCCTCTCGGGTCTGTCCGCCCCGACGCCCAGCCGCCGCACCCTGCTTCGTGGAATCGGCGGCGCGGCCGCGCTCGGCGCGGGCATACCCCTGCTGAGCGCCTGTGGCGGCAGCGGCAGCGCCGCGGACCCCAAGACGGTCACCGTCGGCTCCAACGCGTCCGACGCCGTGCCGAAGAAGGCCTTCGCCGACATCTACACGGCGTTCAAGAAGCAGTCCGGCATCGCGGTCGACGTCAACACCAAGGACCACAACACCTTCCAGGAGCAGATCAACTCCTACCTCCAGGGCACGCCCGACGACGTGTTCAACTGGTTCGCCGGCTACCGCATGCAGTTCTTCGCGGCCAAGAAGCTCGCCACCCCGATCGACGACGTGTGGAAGACGATCGGCGGCAACTTCCCCGACGCCATGAAGGCGCTCAGCAAGGGCGAGGACGGCAAGTACTACTTCGTGCCGCTCTACACGTACCCCTGGGCGCTCTTCTACCGGAAGAGCGTCTTCCAGCAGCACGGCTACGAAGTCCCCACCACCTGGTCCCAGTTCGTCGCCCTGTGCAAGCAGATGAAGAAGGACAAGCTCGTCCCGATCGCGTTCGGCGACAAGGACGCCTGGCCCGCGCTCGGCACCTTCGACCAGATCAACTTCCGCACCAACGGCTACGACTTCCACGTCGAGCTGATGGCCGGCAAGGCGTCCTGGACCGACGCCAAGGTGCGCGCCACCTTCGACAACTGGGCCGAGATCCTGCCGTACCACCAGGAAGGTGCCGTCGGCCGCACCTGGCAGGACGCCGCACAGACCCTGGCGTCGAAGAAGGCCGGCATGTATCTGCTGGGCACCTTCGTGGGTCAGCAGTTCACGAACGAGGCCGACCGCGAGGACCTCGACTTCTTCGCCTTCCCGGAGATCGACTCCGCGTTCGGTCAGGACACCGTCGAGGCGCCCACCGACGGCTTCATGCTCTCCAAGGCCCCGAAGAACCACGCCGGAGCCGTCAAGCTCCTGGAGTACCTCGGCAGCCCGGCGGCGGAGCAGATCTACCTCAAGTCCGACCCGAACGTCGTCGCCGCCTCCACCAAGGCCGACACCTCCTCGTACAGCGCCCTCCAGAAGAAGGCGTACGAGATGATCAGCGGCGCCAAGCACCTCACCCAGTTCATGGACCGCGACAGCCGGCCCGACTTCACCTCGACGGTGATGCAGCCCGCGCTGCAGAAGTTCGTCCGTGACCCCAAGGGCATCGACGGCCTTCTGTCGTCCATCGAGCGCCAGAAGAAGACGATCTTCGCCTCCTCATGAGCACCGAGACGACCACCATGAATCCGGAGGCGGCCGCCGTGCCGCCTCCGGGCACCGCATCGGTCGACAGCCATGTGCCGCACGGGCACAAGCGTCTGTTGACCCGGCGTGACCGGATCACGCTCGGTCTGATGGCGGGCCTGCCCACCATCCTGCACATCGCACTCGTCTGGGTCACCGCGCTCGCCTCGATCGCGCTGGCCTTCACCACCTGGGACGGCCTCGGCTTCGACTCCATCCACTGGGTGGGGCTCCAGAACTTCCGTGAACTCCTCACCCAGAACCCGCAGTTCTGGCCCGCCCTCCAGCACAACGTCGTCTGGTTCGTCGTGCTGATCCTGATCCCGACGCCGCTCGGCCTGTTCCTGGCCGTGCAGTTGGACAAGAACATCCGCTTCAGCCGCGTCTACCAGACCGCGTTCTTCCTGCCCGTCGTCCTGTCCATGGCGGTCATCGGATTCGTCTGGCAGCTGGTCTACAACCCCGACACCGGCCTCATCAACAGCGTTATCGGGGCCAACACCCCCGGGCACTACATCGACTGGATCGGCGACCCGGACCTCAACCTCTGGGCGATCCTCATCGCAGCCTCCTGGCGCCACACCGGCTACATGATGATCCTCTACCTGGCCGGACTGAAAGGCGTCGACCCGTCGCTGCGCGAGGCGTCGTCCCTGGACGGCGCCAACGAGTGGCAGACGTTCAAGAACGTCATCTTCCCGGTGCTGCGGCCGACCAACACGATCGTCCTGGTCGTCACGATCATCGAGTCGCTGCGCGCCTTCGACCTGGTGTACGTCTTCAACGGAGGCGCCCAGGGCACCGAGTTGCTGTCCATCCTGGTGACCGACAACATCATCGGGGAGTCGAGCCGCATCGGCTACGGATCGGCGATAGCGGTCGTCCTGCTGATCATCTCGCTCGTCGTGATCATTCCGTACCTGGTGACCACCTTTCGGAAGGAGCGGCGATCGTGAGCGCCCCCGCCCTCGCGCTCAAGAAGCGCGCGCCCGTCCGCCCGGCCCGGCTCCTGCTCCACCTCTTCCTCGCCGGGGCGTCCCTCGCCTGGCTCGCACCGCTCCTCTGGGCGGTCTACGCCGCCCTGCGCCCGTACGACGAGACCAGCACCAAGGGCTATGTGTCCTGGCCGGACAAGCTGAGCCTGGACAACTTCACCGACGCGTTCCAGCAGTCCGACATGACGCGCTACTTCGGCAACACGCTGCTGATCGCGATCCCGGCCGTCCTGCTGACGCTGTTCCTGTCCTCGTGCGTCGCCTTCTACGTGGCGCGCTTCGACTTCCGCGTCAACCTGGCGCTGCTGCTGGTCTTCACCGCGGGCAACCTGCTGCCCCAGCAGGTCATCATCACGCCGCTGTACCGCCTGTACCTCCTGGTCGACCTGCCCGGCATCACCATGAGCGGCAAGCTGTACGACTCCGCGCTCGGCCTGGTCCTCATCCATGTGGCGTTTCAGTCCGGCTTCTGCGCCTTCGTCCTCAGCAACTACATGCGCTCGCTGCCCCACGAACTCACCGAGGCCGCCCTCGTCGACGGCGCCTCCGCGTGGCGCCTGTACTGGCAGATCACGCTTCCGCTGTGCCGGCCGGCGATGGCCGCCCTCGCGACCCTGCTGTCCATCTGGATCTACAACGACTTCTTCTGGGCCCTGGTGCTGATCTCGACCGGCGACAACATGCCCGTCACCTCCGCCCTGAACAACCTGTCCGGCCAGTACTTCACCGACCCCAACCTGGTCGCCGCCGGCGCGCTGCTCACCGCGATCCCGACACTGATCGTGTATTTCGTGCTCCAGCGCCAGTTCGTCAGCGGTCTGACCCTCGGCGCCAACAAGGGCTGAGACAACTCCACTTGAAAGCCGGACAGCTCCACCTGAAAGAGAGCGACGTGTCTCGATCCTTCACTCCCGTTGCCTCCGTGCCCGTGGACCCGCGCACTGCACGGGTCCACGAGGAGGGCTGGCAGTCCTGGAGCCCCAGCGGCTCCTACGCCCTCGACGCATCCCCCCACCGCCCGGTCAACGCCAACTGGGCGACCGTCTGTTACCGGCCC
Organism: Streptomyces sp. NPDC002935; assembly: GCF_040611295.1. Lineage (NCBI taxonomy): Bacteria > Bacillati > Actinomycetota > Actinomycetes > Kitasatosporales > Streptomycetaceae > Streptomyces > Streptomyces sp. NPDC002935. The sequence goes on along the minus strand of NZ_JBEXNW010000029.1, from coordinate 73,387 downwards.
GGCCGCACCGTGCCTCCCGCCACCTTCCAGGGCGAGGGACTGCTCGCCCTGGACGCGGGCGACGGCTCACCGGTCCGGCTGTGGGCGGCCGCGGACCCGAGCACCGCGGTCCCGTCGATCCGGCTGACCGTCCGGGACGGCCGCGCCGGGATCAGCGCGGACGGCCCCGTCACGGAGTCCGCCCACCCCGGACCGGACGGAATCCAGGGCGCCCTCGCCGCCTGGGCCGACGCACTCGCCCTGCCCGCCCCACGACCCGCACCGACGGTCTGGTGCTCCTGGTACGAGTACTTCACCGCCGTCACCGAGGACGACATCCACGAGAACCTCCGCGCGATGGACACCCTCGAACTGCCCGTCGACGTCGTCCAGATCGACGACGGCTACCAGAGCGCGCTCGGCGACTGGCTCACCCTCTCGGGCCGGTTCCGCTCCCGCGCCGCCCTCGCCGACGCCATCCGCGCGCGCGGCCGACGGGCGGGCATCTGGACGGCACCGTTCCTGGTGGCCCCGCACAGCGAACTCGCCGACCGGCACCCCGACTGGCTGGTCCGCGACGCCGAAGGCGCGCCCCTGCGCGCGGGCCACAACTGGGACCACGACCTGTACACCCTCGACACCACGCACCCCGACGCCGGGGCCTATCTGGCCAATGTTTTCGCCACCCTGCGCGCCGAGGGATACGACTACTTCAAGACCGACTTCCTCTACGCGGGTGCCCTGGACGGCGTACGGCACTCGGGAGTCGACGCGCTGACCGCCTACCGCGCCGGCATCGCCCTGATCCGCGAAGCCATCGGCGCCGACGCCTACCTGCTCGGCTGCGGCGCGCCGATCCTCCCGTCCACCGGCCTGTTCGACGCGATGCGGGTGAGCCCCGACACGGCGCCGCACCGCCGCCCCGAGGCCGACGACTACAGCCAACCCGGCCAGGACGCCGCCGAGTTCACCGGCACGGGACGCCAATGGCAGCACCGGCGCCTGTGGATCAACGACCCCGACTGCCTGATGGCCCGTCCCGCCGTGGAGACCCGCGAACGCTGGTCCGCCCATGTGGAGGCCACCGGCGGTCTGATGGCCTCCAGCGACCGCCTGCTGTCCCTCGACGCGTGGGGCGTGGCCACCACCCGCCGCCTGCTGTCCTCGGGAGGGGCCGCATGACCTCCGAACGCACCCTCTCCGTCCCCGGCATCGTCTACGGAGGCGACTACAACCCCGAGCAGTGGCCCGAGGAGGTCTGGGCCGAGGACATGCGCCTGATGCGCGAGGCCGGCGTCACCATGGTCAGCGTCGGCATCTTCTCCTGGGCGCTCCTGGAACCCTCCGAGGGGAGTTACGACTTCTCGCGCATGGACCGCCTGCTGGACCTCCTGCACGAGAACGGCATCGCCGCCGACCTGGCCACCCCGACGGCCGCGCCGCCCGCGTGGTTCTTCCGGGCGCACCCCGAGGCGCTGCCGGTGGACCGCGACGGCCGCCGGCTGTCGTACGGCAGCCGGCAGACGTTCTGCCCGAGCAGCCCCGCCTACCGCGAAGCCGCCCTGCGCATCGCGGGCGCCCTCGCCGAGCGGTACGCCGCTCACCCGGCCGTCGTGATGTGGCACGTCCACAACGAGTACGGCTGCCACAACGCCGCCTGCTACTGCGACACCAGCGCCCAGTCCTTCCGGCGCCGGCTGCGCGAGCGCTACGAGGACCTGGCGGCCCTCAACCACGCCTGGGGGACCACCTTCTGGGGCCAGTGGTACTACGACTGGGACGAGATCCTGCCGCCCCGCGCCACCGGCGCCGTCCCCAACCCCACGCACCAGCTCGACTGGCGCCGTTTCTGCTCCGACGAACTGCTGTCGCTGTACACGGCGGAGCGGGACGTCCTGCGCGCGGCCGCCCCGTCGACACCGGCCACCACCAACTTCATGGTGATGCACACCTTCGACGCACTGGACTACTGGCGGTGGGCCCCGGAGCTGGACATCGTCTCCAACGACCACTACCTGATGTCCGCCGACCCGGCCTCGGAGATCGACATCGCCCTCAGCGGCGACCTGACACGGTCGTTGGCGGGCGGGCCCTGGCTGCTCATGGAACACTCCACCGGAGCCGTGAACTGGCAGCCCGTCAACCGTGCCAAGCAGCCCGGCGAAATGCGCCGCAACGCCCTGTCCCATGTGGCCCACGGCGCGGACGGCATCGCCTACTTCCAGTGGCGGGCCGCGAAGGCGGGCGCCGAACAGTGGCACTCGGCGATGCTCCCGCACGCGGGCACGGACAGCCGCATCTGGCAGGACGTGGTCCGCCTCGGCGCCGACCTGAGGGCGCTCGCCGAGGTGCGCGGCAGCACCGGCACGGCCGAGGTCGCCATCGTCTGGGACTGGAACGCCCGTTGGGCGCTGGAGCTGCCTTCCCAGCCGAGCGGTGAACTCCGGTACCAGGACCTGGTCCGCGCCTGGTACGAACCGCTGTGGCGGTCGGGCGTGGCCGTCGACTTCGTACGCCCGGACGCGGATCTCACCGCCTACCGTCTGGTGCTGGCCCCGAGCCTCTACCTCGTCGACGAAGCGGGCGCGTCGAACCTCGCCGGCCACGTCGAGCGCGGCGGCACCCTCGCGATCGGTTTCCACAGCGGCGCGGTCGACGAGAACTGCCATGTCAGGCTGGGCGGTTACCCGGGGGCGTTCCGGGAGACCCTCGGCGTCCGCAGCGACGAGCTCTTCCCGCTCCTCCCCGGCGAGTCGGCCGGGCTGACGGGCCAGGTGCCCTCCGGCGCGGCGGCCACCCTGTGGTCGGAGCGGGTGCGCCTGAACGGCGCCGAGGCGGTCGCCTCGTACGCGGACGGACCCCTGACCGGCATCCCGGCGGTGACGAGGAACGGTCACGGGGCGGGCACCGCCTGGTACCTGGCGACGCTCCCCGACCCGGACACCCTCGCCGCGCTGCTCGACCGCGTCCGAACCGAGGCCGGGGTCGTCGCTGCCGGGGACGTGCCACCGGGCGTCGAGGTCGTCCGGCGACGCGGCCGCGACGCCGACTACGTGTTCCTCATCGACCACGCGGGCAAGGGAGCGCAGGTACCCGTCCCGGCCGGTGCCACCGAACTCCTGACCGGCAAGACGCCATCGGGCTCGGTCAGGATCGCGCCCGGGGACATCGCGGTGGTGAGGGAACCGCGGGCGGCGGGCTCGTGAGCCGTCGGCTGCGGGTTCGAGCTGGGCGGACGTGCCCCCTCATGCGTGGGACCTCGACAGGTTGCGTACCGACCGCGTTCGGTAGGCACCGGGGGTCGCACCGGTCCACCGGCGGAACGCGCGGATGAATGCCGCCGAGTCGGCGTACCCGAGACGTGCGGCGATCTGGTCGACGCCGAGTCCGAGGTTGGACAGCATCTCGACAGCACGAGCGTGCCGCGCCTCGTCGATCAGACGCCGGTAGGACGTGCCCTCCACCGCCAGACGCCGGTGCAGAGTGCGGGTGGAGACGTGCAGCGCGGCTGCGACAACGCCCATGTCGGGGATGCCGTCCGGCCACTGCACGAGCAGTTCCCGTACCCGCGCTGCGAATCCGGTGTCGGTGCGTCGGGCCAGCAGGAGCCTGCACTCGCGTTCGCACACCTCCATGGTGTGCTGGTCCGCCTGCGGCAGCGACTGCTCCAGTACCGCCGCGAGGGTGACGATCGCGTTGCGCGGCGCCCCGAAGGCGATGGGCACGTCGTCGAACGCTTTGTACGGCGCGGACTTTTCAGGCCGTGGGAAGCGCAGATCCAGCCGGAGGGGGGTGAACGGCCGGCCCACGATGGTGTCGAGGATGGCCCGGATATTGGCTATTTCCCGCTCGATGAAGAAGTGCCGGACGGGCGGGGGCACCAGCCCGTCGTCCAGGACGAGACGGACCTCGTCTCCGTCCTCCTGAAGGTGGATCCCGACCATCGCGAAGGTGAGTTCCAGGTACCGCAGTCCCACAGCCGCGGCCTCGCGCAGCGTCGGGCTGGCGAGGAGTGCGAAGCCCAACACGCTGTACGTACGCAGCGGAATCCGGCTGCCGACCTCGAGCCCCAGGCCTGGGGCGTCGCCCGTGGCGCGGACCAGGTTCTGCGCCACAGTGAGCTCCTGCCAGGCCCGGACATGTGCGGCATCGTCGGCGACGGCGTTCTCGTCCACTCCACTGCCGTCGAGGCATGCCGGTACGGGCACTCCTCGCTCGACGCCCACGTCCACCATCGCGCGCACGCCTGCGATGCCTCGGTTGAACAGCCGCGGAGCCGTGGAGACTTCGTCGGCCGCCGCCCTGTGTCCGGAACGGCCAACAGCGTGGCCGCCATTGCCTGGAACCAGCACTGCCCATCCCCCTAGCATCGGAAGGGATCGATGCGGAGTGTCCCGCCGTAGGCTGTCATTCAGCCTAGTCGGGATGTGCGCGCGGGCCAGGGGGTGTACGCGTTATCGGCCACCGCCGTCTGTAGCGCTCGGCGCGCCCCACGGTCATCGCGTGCGCAACCGCTCCACCGGAAAGCATTCACGAGCACAGCCAGTGAAACGCACAGTGCCGGTTGCTGGTTACTGAAGGCAACGGGTGGCATTTCCGAATCGCACGGGCGGAGCGAATGATGGACGGCTTCAGCACATGGGAAGTAATGCTGGTCGACAATGAGGATCTCGTGCGCCGCGGATTCCGGCAGGCCCTCGGGGAGGCGCCGGACATAACGGTGGTCGCCGACACAAGAGTCGGCGAGGAAGCATTACGCGTGGCCGAGCTGCGGCGACCGCAGGTCGTCCTCGTGGATGCCGAATGCGCATTCATCCAGAAACTCGCCCAGCCTTTGGAGACAGCGGAGACGGCCGTACCCGGAGTCGCGCCGGGGATAATCGTCCTGACCAGCAACGCCCTTGACAGCCATCTGCTCGGGTCGCTGAAGGCGGGCGCACGTGGGTTTCTGCTCAAGAGTGCCAGCCAGGAGGAGCTGATCTCAGCCGTCCGTGCGGTTGCTGACGGCGGGGCCTTCCTGTGCCCCACGATGACCCGACGGCTGATCGATCGGTTCGAGATCCTGCCGCCGCCGCATGAGCGGTCTCACGCGGGTGCCCTGGCAAGCCTGAGCGGCCGCGAGACCCAAGTTCTCTGCGGCATAGCCATGGGCAGGTCGAACCAGGAGATCGCCCACGAGCTGCATGTCACGCTCGCCACCGTGAAGTCCCACGTATCGCGCATCCTCGCCAAGCTCGAGTTGCCGAACCGGATGCACGCGGCGCTGATGGCCCAGCGGAGCGGTCTCGCGCACCCGCCTCAGCCGCCGCGGGCCCAACAGGCCGCGGCAGCCCCCCGCCCTCCGGCCGCCCCGTCCCGAGCCCGTGGTCAGGCGGGCTTGGTGAACGCGAGGACCACGTTGTGACCGCCGAAACCGAAGGAGTTCGAGATGGCCGCGGTGACGCTGACGCGCCGCTGGGTTCCGGTGACGATGTCCACCTTCACTTCGGGATCCTTGTCGTCGAGGTTCCTGGTCGCGGGAATCACGTCGGTGAAGACGCTCAGGACCGTGAAGATCGCCTCGATCGCGCCCGCCCCGCCTATGAGATGGCCGGTGATCGACTTGGTCGCCGTCACCAGAGCATGCGGGCCGAGCGATTCCAGCAATGCCGCCGCCTCGATACGGTCACCGACGGGCGTACCGGGAGCGTGGGCGTTGACGTGAACGATGTCCTGCGGGCCGAGGCCGCCGGAGCGCAAGGCCTCGCGGATCGCGCTGATCTGACCGTCCGCTGACGGAGATGTCATGGTGTGCGCGTCGGAGCTCATCCCTGTACCGGCGAGCGTGGCATACATCCGCGCGCCACGAGCTCGCGCGAACCGGGTTCGCTCCAGCACGACAGCGCCGCCGCCTTCGGACATGACGAAGCCGTCACGGGCGCTGTCGAACGGCCGCGACGCGTTCTGAGGGTCCTCATGACGGCCGGACAGGGCTCCCATGCGGGCGAAGGCCGCCATGGACAGCCGGCCTATGCATGCCTCGGTGCCGCCGGCGACGACGACATCGGCCCGCCCGGCACGTATGAGAGCGAGCCCCAGGGCTATTGCCTCCGCTCCGGAGGCGCAGGCGCTGGTCGGCGCGTGGGCGCCGGCACGGGCATCGAGAGCCAGACTGACGGCGGCAGCCGAACCGTTGGGCATCAGCATGGTCACCGCGAACGGCGACACGCGGCCCGGCCCCTTGGCCAAGGACAGGTCGTGCTGGTCGACCAGCGTCCTCCCGCCGCCGAGGCCGGTGCCGATCACCACGGCCAGCCGCTCCGGCGCCACCTCGGGCGCGCCGGCGTCGGCCCATGCCTGCCGGGCGGCCACCATCGCGATCTGCTGGCAGCGGTCCATCCGTCGGGCCTCGACCCGGTCCAGTACCTCGGTCGGTTCCTGACTCAGCCGGCCTGCCAGTCGTACGGGCAGATCGCGAGCCCACGGTTCGTCGAGCACGGAGATCGGGGATTCGCCGGCGAGCAGCGCCTCCCAGGTGGAGTGGACGTCGCCGCCCAGCGGAGTTGTCATTCCCAGACCGGTGACCACAACGCCGGTCGTACCCAGGACCTCCCCGTCCGGGCGACCGGGGAGACCGGGGAGTTCGGGGAGCTTCGGATAACCCAAGAAGTAGTCGTCAGACGCGTCGTAGGACATCAGGGTTCCCTTTCTGAAGCCTTCTGGGGAAATGTTCTCCCTTGGATACAGGCCATTCGTCGACCACTGGCCGTCGCCATGACGGTAGCCAGAAAGAGGCGCCTTCCGTAACGGCCGACGGACCGAACCGTGACGGCGACCGGAGGATGGCTTTCATCCGTCTTCCGCCCTACTCGAAGCTCGCCTCCGGTAGGGGGATGGACACCATCCCGCGGCGGATACCCGATATTTCTCTGCCGACTTAACGTCTCTTCGAGTGGAACCACCATGACGCACGCGTACGGCAATGGCTGGACACGTAACCAAATCCCGGCGGGTCCGTGGGGAAAGGGCAGGGGCAACGCCCATGGCCGAGTCGAACAGGAGGACCACGATGTCAGAGGATGCCGTCACAGAATCCCGACCGGAGCCGACGACCTTGGTCGAGCTCTGCAGGTATCGCGCGTCCAGGGAGCCGGATCGACGGATGTTCGCCTTCCTGGAGAACGGCCTCGAAGAGTCCGACTCCCTCACCCTCGCCCAACTGGACGCCCGGGCAAGGGCGATCGGGGCGCGTCTGAGCAGGCAGGCCCCGCAGGGCGCCCGCGCCGTGCTGAGTTACCCGCCCGGCCTGGACTTCGTGTCCGCCTTCTTCGGCTGCCTGTATGCCGGCCTGATCGCGGTGCCGGCTCCTCCGGTGCTGCGCGTCGGCGTCGACGACCGGTATGCGCGCTTCCGGGCCATCGTCGACAGCTGCCGGCCGGACGTGCTGCTGTCGAACGGGTCGAGGCTGAACCATGTCGACGCGTTGCTGAAGGACATCTCCACACCACGTCGGCCGACCTCTGTGGCGACCGACGAGATCAGCGAGACGGACGCGTACGGCTGGAATGCCCCCGGCATCGGCCCGGACACGATCGCGTACCTGCAGTACACCTCCGGCACGACCGGCCCGCCCCGGGGTGTGGAGCTCACCCATGGCAACGTTCTGCACAACCTCTCGCTGATCTTGGCCAACGGCAGCCGGGCCACGGACGACCTCGACCGGCTGCCGCCTGTCGTGTCGTGGCTGCCCGTGTTCCACGACATGGGACTGATCACCGGAGTCCTCCAGCCGATCTACGTCGGGTACGACGCCGTACTGATGCCGCCCTCGGCGTTCACCCAGCAGCCGGTCAACTGGCTCCGCGCGATATCGGACCGCGGGGCGGGCATCAGCTCAGCACCCGGTTTCGGGTACGAGTTGTGCCTGCGGCGCGTCCCCGAGGAGCAGTTGCGTTCCCTCGATCTCAGCGCCTGGCGGATCGCGGTGGTCGGCGACGAGCCGGTGCGTGCAGAGATGATTGACCAGTTCAGTGCCATGCTCGCCCCGTTCGGCTTCCGCCGCGAGGCGTTCTTCCCGAGTTACGGCATCGCCGAGTCCACTGTCATGCTCAGCGGCGGGCCCGTGGAGCCCGAACCGGTGATCCGCCGGTTCGACGCGGTGGCGCTGGCTAAAGGCAAGGTGCAGCGAGCCGGTGGCGAGGACGAGGTCCGCCGACTGGTCGGCCTGGGCCAGGTGCACCCGTCCATGACCATCGCGGTGGTGGATCCGGCCACCGGCGATCCGTGCGCCTCGGACGAGACAGGGGAGATCCTGGCCTGCGGACCGAGTATCGGTGCCGCTTACTGGAATGCCCCGAAGGAGACAGAGCGTACGTTCGGCGCCGCCGTGCGCGGCCACGAGGGCCGCCGGTTCCTGCGCACCGGCAGCCTGGGCTTTCTGGACGGCGGTCAGCTCTTCGTCACCTGCCGTGTGGACGACCTCATCGTCGTGGAGGGCCTACAGCACTACCCGTACGACATCGAGGCGACCGCGGCAGCGAGCCATTCCGCCATACGGGAGGGCTGCTGCTGCGCCTTCACCGTCGAGGACGGCGGACGCACGCGCCTCGTCGTCCTGGCAGAGATCAACAGCCGGTACCGCGTCATGACCGGCCCCGTCCCGGACACTCCGTCAGGTGCCCGCGCGACCCTCCCGGCGGATGAGGTCGAAGAAGCCGTCCGGCAGGCCGTCTTCGCCGGGCACGGCCTCCAGGCCGACGACGTCCTCCTGCTCAAGGCCGGTGCGCTGCCGTTCACCACCAGCGGCAAGTTGCAGCGCGCACGGTGCCGGTCCACGTACCGGGCGCGGGCGTTCTCGACCGTCTGAACCTCGCTCCATACAGGGGGCGCGTGAACTGTCCGACGCCTTCTCCCTCTTCCTCCGATCGGAGTGGTCACATGCGAACCCATCACGAGCACGGTGTCCGACTGCCCGAGGCGGTGGCCGGCGAGCACAGCGCACTGCCGACGCTGATCGACCTGTGCCGCACTCGTGCGGCAGCCGAGCCCGACCGCAAGAGCTTCGCGTTCCTGGGCGACGGTGTCGAGGAATCAGAGTCACTGACCCTGGCCGAACTCGACCGCAGGGCGCGGGCGGTCGCCGTGCGGCTACGACAGCAGGTTCCTGCCGCGCGCGCACGCGCGCTGTTGAGTTACCCGCCGGGACTGGATTTCCACGCCGCCTTCCTGGGCTGCGTCTATGCGGGTCTGATCCCGGTGCCGGTGGCTCCGCTCGACGGGACGCGGAGCAACGCCAAATGGACTCGGGTGGAGTCGATTGCCGCGAGTTCCGAGCCCTCGCTGTTCCTGTCGACCGGCCCGGTGCTTGCCGCCGCGGAGCAGGTCCTCACCGACACCGACGGGCTCGCCCGACTCAACCGGGTGGCGACCGACGAGGTGCGCCTGGACCTGGCTCAGGAGTGGACCCCACCGGTGGTCGCCGCTGAGATGGTCGCCTATCTGCAGTACTCATCGGGATCGACCGGTGTGCCGAAAGGCGTCGCGATCACTCATGGCAATGTGCTGCACAATCTGTCGTTGATCTACGACAACACACGCCGGTCTGCCGACGACGCCGGGCTGCCCCGCCCGTCGTCGGTGTCGTGGCTGCCGCCCCACCACAACATGGGCCTCATCTGCAATGTCCTCGACCCCCTTTTCTCCGGCCGGGACGTCACCCTGTTACCGACGATGACCTTCGTGCAGCGTCCACTCACGTGGCTGCGGGCCATCTCCCGGCTCGGACGCGCGGACAGTTGCGCGCCGAACTTCGCCTACGACCTGTGCGTCCGCCGGGTGACGGACGCTCAGCGCCGGGAACTCGACCTCAGCCGTTGGGAGATGGCGCTGGTCGGAGGTGAGCCCGTCCGGTCCGATACGCTCGACCGCTTCAGCGCGGCGTTCGCGGAGGCCGGCTTCCGGCGCGAGGCGCTGTCCCCCGCGTACGGCCTCGCCGAGGCGACGGTGATGGTCACGGCCGTGCCGATCGGTCAGGCCCCGGAAGTCCTGCGGCTGGACTCCGCGTCGCTCGCCGCCGGAAGGGTGCGCCCGGCCGCGTCGGGCCAGGACAGCCGGGAGTTGGTCGGTTGCGGTCCGATCCATCCGTTGAGCACGGCTGTAACCGTAGACCTGGAGACGGGCAAGCCCTGCGGTGAGGACGAGGTGGGTGAGATCTTCGTGTCCGGCCCGAGCGTCGCAACGGGGTATCTGAACGCTCCCATGGAGACTGCCGAGACCTTCATGGGGTCCCTTCCCGACCAGCCGGGGGAGCGGTTTCTCCGTACCGGTGACCTCGGATTTGTGCGGAACGGGGAGCTGTTCATCACCGGCCGGGCAAAGGATGTCATCATCATCGCCGGCGCCAACCACTACCCGCAGGACATCGAGGCCACCGTCGAGGCCAGCCACCCGGCGGTCCGCGAGTTCGGTACCTGCGCGGTGTCGGTCGACGACGGCGCACACGAACGTCTCATCGTGCTCGCCGAGACGACGGCAGCCGGCGGCGAGACCGGTGATCAAGTGACCGCCCAGGAGATCAAACGGGAGATCAGGCGCGCGGTCCACGCGGGACACCGCATCCAGGTGCACGATGTCGTGCTCCTCAAGCCGGGGACGCTGCCGCTCACGACGACCGGCAAGCTGCAACGGCGCGACAGCCGGGACCGATACCTCGGGGGTTCCTTCGAGGCGGCCCTCATCGAATGACGGTGCGCCCTCTGCGCAGCCGGTGCCCTGGCGGGGCCCTGCCGGCCAGGGCACCGCGCAGGTTCGCCGACGCCGGATCCCGAGCGCGGAGCCCGGCTGCCGGTTGCGGTCATGGCGGTGGACGGTGGGCTGCTGGAGGGGCATGACGCCTCGGTACTGAAGACCGTCCGGCAGCCGACTCGGTGGTGAGGGCAGCGGTGTATCCGGCGGGGCCGGAGCCGATGACCTCGTGCACGTCGTCTCTCACGGTCACCGTGCTACGCCTCCTGCTGGGCGTCGATCTCGGCGATCAGGGCCTCGATGCGGGTCCTGATCTCGTCGCGGATCGGGCGGACGGACTCGACACCCTTGCCCGCCGGGTCCTCCAGCGCCCAGTCGAGGTACTTCTTGCCGGGGAAGATCGGGCAGGCGTCGCCGCAGCCCATGGTGATGACGTAGTCCGACGCCTGGACGGCCTCGGTGGTGAGGATCTTCGGCTCGGCGTCGGCGATGTCGACGCCGACCTCCTTCATGGCCTCGACCGCGGCCGGGTTGACCTGGTCACCCGGGATGGATCCGGCCGAGCGGACCTCGATCCGGTCGCCCGCGAGGTGGCCGAGGAATCCTGCGGCCATCTGCGAGCGCCCGGCGTTGTGGACGCAGACGAACAACACGGAAGCGAGCGGGCTGGAGGACATCGGTTCTTCCTTCACGGTGCGGATCGGGTGCGACGGCGAGCCGGGCGGCTCCGGCCGCGAGGCGTTCTTCGGGCAGGAAAGGGGGTGGGGACGAAGTCATGAGAAACCCCCTCGGTGGGATCCGGGCCTCAGGGTTCAGTACAAGCTGACATCAGCTCGGAATGATGTGAAAGTATCAGCCCATGATGACGTCAGTCGACACTGATCTGATCCGGGTTCTGGCCGACCCGCTCCGGCTCCAGATTGTCACCCTGCTCGCCCGAGAAACGCTCTGCAGCACGCATCTGATCGAGGAGACGGGCGTCAAACAGACCAACCTCTCCAACCACCTGAAGGTGCTGCGCGAAGCCGGGGTCGTGGAGACCGAGCCGTGCGGCCGGTTCACCTACTACCGGCTCAAGCCCGACGTCATCGCAGCTCTCGCCGGCCAGTTCGCCGATCTCGCGGAGGCCGCGCGTGTCACCGCCGAGAACAACGTCAAGCGGTCCTGCCCCTGATCGCCGGCCCCTGACCCCTGTCGCCCGCGTACCCGTCGCCCGAGGCGACCGCACCGAGGAGTCCTGTTGACCGCCACCCACGAGTCCGCCACGAGGTCCGCCATACCCGCCGGCGAGCTGCAGCCGGCCCCGGGGGCCACCCCGCCCCGTGCCCCGCTGGTCGCCAAGGCCGCCGCCGAACTGGTCGGCACGGCGGCCCTGGTGGCGGTCGTGGTCGGCTCCGGCATCCAGGCCACCGAGCTGACCCGCGATGTCGGCCTCCAGCTTCTGGCCAACTCCCTCGCCACTGTCTTCGGGCTCGGCGTCCTGATCGCCCTGCTCGGCCCGGTATCCGGCGCGCACTTCAACCCTGCCGTCACGCTCGCCGAATGGTGGACGGCTCGTCGCGGCGGCGCCGGAGTCACGCTTCGGGAAGCGGCTGTGTACGTCCCCGCGCAGATCGCCGGCGCGATCGCGGGCGCCGTTCTGGCCGACGCGATGTTCGGCGAGCAATTGGTCAAGTGGTCCACGCACGAACGCTCCGCCGGGCACCTGCTGCTGGGCGAGGTCGTGGCCACCGCCGGACTGATCCTGCTGATCTTCGGCCTGGCCCGCACGGACCGCCTGCGCTTCGCCCCCGTGGCCGTCGCCTCGTACATCGGCGCCGCCTACTGGTTCACCTCCTCGACGTCCTTCGCCAATCCGGCGGTGACGATCGGCCGCGCCTTCACGGACACCTTCGCGGGCATCGCGCCGGGCTCGGTCGCGGGCTTCATCGCCATGCAGCTCGTCGGCGCGGTGGTCGGACTCGGGCTGGTGGCGCTCGTCTTCATGCCCGGCCGCGCGCCTGCCGAGCAGCCCGCCGCGTGAAACAGGCGACCCAGGTCGTGGTGATCGGCGGCGGTCAGGCCGCACTCGCCGCCGGCTACCACCTGCGCCGCCTCGGCATCGACTTCGTCATCCTCGACGCCCGGTCCACGCCGGGCGGCGTGGGCGAGCCGCGCCCGCACCTGCTCGGCTACGGCGACCGGACCGGACCGGCCTTCGCCACCCTCATCGGTGTCGGGTGTCCGGTGTCCGGTGTCGGGTGTCGGGTGTCCGGCCCGCGACGCCGCGCGCACGATCTCGGTGCTGATGGACTGCAGCATTTCCTGACCGGCAGAGGCACACTGCTGCCATGACTGACCGCGAGTCGCTTGACGTTCTGGTGGTGGGCGCCGGGCCGACCGGGTTGGCTCTTGCCGCTCAGCTGCAGAGGTACCGTCTCCGGTTCCGGATCATCGACCGGCACCTGGACCGTGCCCGGGAATCGCGTGCGCTGGCCATTCAGCCGAGAACCCTGGAAGCCCTCGCCCCCTTCGGGGTGACGGACGAGCTCGTCGCGCGCGGGAACCCGGCTGTACAGCTGCGGATGCATCTACCCGGTCGTACCGTGCGGCTGCCGTTGTTCGACGTCGGCGTCGCCGACACCCCGTACCCCTTCTTGCTCTTCCTCTCCCAGGCCGACACGGAGAGCGTGCTCGGCGCCCATCTCGCCGAGGCCGACACAGCCATCGAGCGGGGCACCGAGCTGCTGAAGCAGGCCCCCGAAGGCACTCACGTGGCCTGCGATCTGCGGCACCAGGACGGGCGCGAGGAGAGCGTGAGGGCGCGCTGTGTCGTCGGCTGCGACGGGGCGCACAGCACGGTCCGCGATCAGGCCGGGATCGGCTTCGGCGGCCACGCCTACCCGCAGACCTTTCTGCTCGCGGACCTGGAGGTCGACGGTCTGGAACACGGTGCGGCGCATGCCTACATGACCGACGCCGGGATGCTGTTCTTCTTCCCGCTGGGCTCACCGGCGACCTGGCGGATGCTCGCGATGCGACCACCAGGGGCCGCGGACATCCAAAGTCCAGTGAGCCTCGGGCAGTTGCAGGCGATCGTCGACCGCTACATCGGCGACCTGCTGCACCTGCGGGACCCGGTGTGGATGACCGACTTCAAGCTCCACAACCGTGGCGCCGAGAGGTACCGCGCGGGCCGCGTCTTCCTCGCCGGCGACGCCGCCCATATCCACAGCCCCGCAGGTGCCCAGGGTATGAACACCGGCATCCAGGATGCTCTCAATCTCGGCTGGAAGCTGGCCCTCGTCAGCCAGGGCGCCGCGCCGGAAGCCCTGTTGGACACGTACGAGAGTGAACGTGCCCCGGTCGGCCGGAACGTACTGCGCTTCACCGACCGCGCGTTCACCGTCGCGACCAGCCGTAACCCACTGATCGGGCTGGCTCGCACCCGTGTCGCCCCCCGGCTCGCACCGCTGGTTCTGCGCCTGCCCGGCGTGCGCGGCGCAGCCTTCCGCGCGCTCTCCCAACTGGGTATCCACTACCGCCGCAGTCCCGCCACGACCGAGGGCCCGCACCCGTCCAGGCGTGGCCCGCGGGCAGGTGACCGGCTCCCGGACAGCCCAGGGAGTCTGCACGCGATGACGGCTGCACCCGGATTCCACCTGCTCCTTTGCGGCCCTCGTGGCGAGTGGGCCACCAGCCAGGTCACTGCCGCCACCCGCGGCCGGGACGTGATCCACGTCCACTTCCTCGGTATGACCGGGCCTTGGCACGGCATCGCGCACGGTTTGGTGCGCCCCGATGGGTACATCGCCTACCGGGCGGCAGGGACGGACCTGACCGGACTCACCGGTTACCTGGATCGCTGGTTGCCGCGTCCCGAACCCAAGGCTTCATAGCCAAGCGGAAGCCGGTGGCCAGACTGTGCCGACCCGGATCCTTCGTGCCGTCGGCCGACACGACTATCTGGCGCACCGCTGCCCGCCAGGCTGCGCGAACTGAGCTGCCGCGCTCGGCGGGGCGGCGGTCAGGAGCGCAGGTCGAGCATGGCCGACATCGCGGCCACCACGGACGGGGCGACCTGGTAGTAGACCCAGGTGCCGCGCCGCTCCGAGGTCAGCAGACCGGCCTCGCGCAGCTTCTTCAGATGGTGGGAGACGGTCGGCTGTGAGACACCGACGTCCTGGATGTCACACACGCAAGCCTCGCCTCCCTCATGCGAGGCGACCCTGGAGAACAGCCGCAGCCGCACCGGGTCCGACAGCGCCTTGAACATGGCGGCCATCTTCTCCGCGTCGGCCTGGGACAGCTCGGCCGAGGTGATCGGCGGGCAGCACGGGACGACCGGTTCGGCCGCCAGGACCGGGAGCTCCACCATCTGGGAATTCGACATGTGTCTATGTTGACGCTCATCGATGCAAGTGGCAAGCTCCAGATATCGACAGACATCGATACACGTCGAAGCAAGGGATTCCTGCCGTGGTCACCTCGCTCCGCACCACCACCATCTCCGCCGCCGGCCCGGCCCGCTGAACGACCCCCTGCCCCGCCTGCCACCATCCCGCATTTGAGGAGACCTTCCGCCATGAGCGAGCAGCTTCCCGTCGTTGTCATCGGAGCCGGCCCGGCCGGCCTGGCGGCCGCGGCCCACCTTCTCGAGCGCGGCGTCGAGCCCCTGGTCCTGGAAACCGGGCCGACCGCGGCGGCCGCAGTGCGTGAGTGGGCCCATGTCAGGCTGTTCTCCCCTTGGAGCGAGGTCACTGACCCGGCTGCAGAAAAGCTCCTCGCGCCGACCGGCTGGACCAAGCCCGACGCGGCCACCTACCCCTCCGGCGGCGACTGGGCCGAGCAGTATCTGCAGCCCCTGGCCGACGTCCTGGGCGACCGCGTGCGCTACCACGCCACGGTGACCGGGGTGTCGCGCACCGGACGCGACCGCGTCGTCGACGCCGACCGTGAGAGTCGGCCCTTCGTCCTGCACTTCACCACCGCCGACGGTCGTGAGGAGCGCATCTTCGCCCGCGCCGTCATCGACGCCTCCGGTACCTGGACCACGCCCGGCCCGGCCGGGGCCGATGGTCTGCCCGCCCTCGGGGAAAGGGCCGTCGCCGGCCGCGTCGCCTACCGCGTCCCCGACCTCAAGGACCCGGCCGTCCGCTCTCGCTACGCCGGAAAGCGCACCGCCGTCATCGGCTCCGGCGCCTCCGCCTTCACCGCGCTGGCCACCCTCGCCGACGTCGCCAAGGACGAGCCGGGCACGCACGCGGTGTGGGTGCTGCGCCGTGGCATCGGCGGTTCCACGTTCGGCGGCGGGGAAGCCGACCAACTGCCCGCCCGCGGCGCCCTGGGGCTGGCCGCGAAGGCCGCGGTCGACAACGGCAACGCTGACGCGGTCACCGGTTTCCGCACCGAGGCGATCGAGCGGGCGGCCGACGGACGGTTGATCCTGGTCGGCGAGGACGGCCGACGCCTCGACCCGGTCGACGAGGTCATCGTGCTGACCGGCTTCCGCCCCGACCTGTCCTTCCTCTCCGAGATCCGCCTCCGCCTGGACGAGCGCCTGCAGGCGCCCATCGAACTGGCACCGCTCATCGACCCCAACCAGCACTCCTGCGGCACCGTCTACCCGCACGGACACCGCGAACTGTCCCACCCCGAGCAGGGCATCTACCTGGTCGGCATGAAGTCCTACGGCCGCGCCCCCACCTTCCTGGCCATGACCGGCTACGAGCAGGTCCGCTCCGTCACCGCCGCCATCGCCGGCGACCTCGAATCCGCCGACCGCGTCGAACTCACCCTCCCCGAAACAGGAGTGTGCGGAGGCGCAGGCCTCGACGACCCGGCAGCCGCACAGAGCGACGGCGGAGGCTGCTGCGCTCCGGCGCCGCAACTCGTACAGATCGGCATCGGCGCCCCCACCACGGCTGGCGTCACCGAGGACTCATCGTCCGGCGGCTGCTGAGCCTCGACCCCAGGTGCCCTCACCGCGCCCGCGGCGTCCGCCGGCTCCACCGGGGAGGGCCAGGCCACGGGCGCGTCGGGGGAGACGCGGCGGTGGCGGCGCTGTCAGTTGACACTCTTTCAAATACCGTCGCTCGAAAGGGCGTTGACTGTCGCACTCGGACAGCGAAAGGGCGCACGCACCCCTTTTTGCGGTGTAGTTTCTACCCGTCAGTAGGGGCTTGAGCAAGGGTGGGTGTGTGGCTGCCTCTCCGCAAACCGAAAAGTTCGCCGTCTGTCTTCGGAGGCTGAAGGATCGCAGTGGCCGGGGCTATGACCGCCTCGGCAAGGAGGCGGGTGTCAGTGGTTCCAGTCTGCATCGGTACTGCTCCGGCCTCAGTGTCCCGACGGACTACCGGGTGGTGCACTCCTTCGCCAAGGTGTGCGGCGCCAGTACGGAGGAGCTCCGTGAACTCCACCGGCTGTGGGCACTGGCGGACACCGACCGTGACGTACCGGCCGTGACCGCGGAGGATGTCCCGGAACAAGAACAGGAACCGGAACCGGAACCGGACGGACCTGCCGTGCCCGCGCAGGCGAGCCCCGGACCGGACGACGCCGTCCCGCAGGAGGTCACCCCCGACGAGGCCGAGAAGCCGCGGCGGTCCCGGGTGCCCGAGAAGCTGTCCTCCCGTTTCGCGGTGCTGGCCGCCGTGGTCGTGGTGGTGCTGGTGGCCGGGTTCGTGTGGATGCCCGCCGACGCCTCGTCGCCGGCCGACGACAGGCTGCTGTACTCCGCCGCGTGCAAGTCGGTGAGCATGGGACAGCATGACGAGTGCGTGCGCGAGGTCCAGAGACTGCTGGTGCGGGCCAAGGGCAGGCTCAGTGTCGACGGGGACTTCGGGCCGGAGACCCTGCGGAGGCTGACCGCGTTCCAGGTGCTGGCGGGTATGCCGGCGAACAACGTGGTCGATGGGCCCACCAAGGAGGCGCTCTACGCGCAGAAGGTGAGCATGTCGACCTGGTCACCGGAGAGGGTGGCGCAGCGGATCCGTGAGGTGTTCGTCGAGGATCCCCGTACCGCCGTGGCCATCGCCCACTGCGCGTCGTTCCTGGACCCGCTGTGGACGCTGCCCAACACCAACGGCAGCCGCAACTGGGGCGTGTTCCAGATCTCCGACGGCCGCCTGCGGGAGCTCGACGGCACACCGCTGCGGGCGTTCGACCCGGAGTGGAACATCCAGGCGGCTCACCGGCTGTGGAGCGCCCGGCACGATTTCCACGACTGGCCGTCCTGCGAGGCGGCGCTGAAGAACGCACCGAAGAGCTGAAGCCCGGAAGTTCCGGGTACCGCCGCCGCGGTACCCGGGACTTCCGGCTCGGGATCACCCGGGGCGGCGTCAGACCGTGCCGCTCTCCCACCACCAGTCACGGCCGAGGTCGGCCCTGCTGTCGACGTGCTGGTGGTCGACGGTGTACCGCTCCAGACCGGAGAACCCGCAGGTCTCCGCCTTCTGGTAGACGGTCTTGGTGGCCACGCCGGGCACATCGAGGTCGGCCGCGGTGCCGTACAGGTGCATGCTGTCGCTGGCTCCGCCGATGTCGGCGTTGTGCTCGATGCTGCGGAAGCCGGAGTTGACCGTGACCGGCTTGTCTCCCAGCTTCTTGCGCAGCGCCTCCAGCTTGTACATGCAGCGCCGGGCGTTCTCCTTCGCGGCCGCCGCGCTCACCTTGCCCCCGTTGAAGGTGCCGCTCGACTGGTCCACGAACTCGCTCCAGTTGAAGTGGGCCGTGGAGCCGTCCGACTGCTCCAGCGCGTTGAGCTTCGCCTGGGTGTTGGGACCGACGACGCCGTCGTCGTCGAGACCGTAGGCAGCCTGGAACCGCTTGACGGCCGCGGCCGTGCCGGGGCCGAAGTCGCCGTCGAGGCCGACCCGGGTGTGACTGGCGCTGTCGGCCGCCCAGCCCGCGACCCGGATCTGCAGCTCGGTCACGTCGGCGCCGCTGTCGCCCTGCTTGAGGGTGCGCGACCACGAATAGGCCTGCGCGACACCGGAGAACAGCAGCTGACCGAACGCGACGCCGGCGCCGACGGCGAGCGTGCCGCGCAGCATGCTGCGGCGGTCGAGGGGACGGCTGCCGACGGAGCGGGCGTCGGCGGAGCGGAAGAAGGAAGTCATCGTCGTCCTTTCGGAACGGTGGTGCGAAAAGGGTGCGGAAGGAGGTCAGTAGGCGAGCTGGAACGTCACGTTCTGCGCGTCGGTGTCATAGGCGTGGACGCGCAGGACGAAGTGGGTGCCGTCGTTGACGTCGGTCGCGACGGTGGCCCACGGGGTGCCGTGCGTGGAGTACTTGTTGTCGTGGTTGCACTTGGTGGTGTGGTCGACGAACACCACACAGGCGTCCAGGAACGCCCCCGGCACGTCCGTGCTGAGGAGCCGCATGTTGATGTCACCGCACCGCGAGGACGTGGTGAAGGTGCCGTACTCCTTGGCGGCCTCCTGGTAGTGGTACGTCAGGGTCTTGGCACCGCCGTAGCAGCTGATGGCGGCGGCCGAGGACTGCGCCGAGGCGGGCGCGACGCCCACGCCCAGCAGCGCGGTCGCGGTGAACAGAACCGAGGCGAACGCCCTGCTTCTGATCATGGTGGTCTCCGTTCGGGTGAGGGGTCGGAAGGCGATCTGGATGGTGGCGGAACTGCCTTTCAGGGGTACGCCGTTGGGCACCGTGACCCTGGTGCCGTCCGGGACGGACCGGTCGGTCATGGGGATGCTCCTCGGTACGGCCGGGATCACCGGTTGGCCAGCCGGTCCAGATCGGCCTGGGTGCCGTTGAACACGTCCCCGGTCGCCGGCGCCCGGACGCCCGGGAAGATCGCGGCGTCGGTGTACTGCCACATCGCCCAGGTCGTCGAGCCGTTCGGCAGCGGCGGCTGGGTGATCGACTGGCGGTAGTCCGCGAGTTGCAGCGGATACCGGGCGAAGGCGGTGGTCGTCCCCATGCAGTCGTCCAGGAAGGACTTCTGGGTGTAGATCATCGGGACGCGGCCGAAGGCGCTCTCCACCCGGTCGAGCCAGGCCTTGGCGTCGGCCACCGTGCCGTAGGTGGGACAGCGCCCGCTGCCGTCGTCCATGCGCTCCAGGTCGAAGATCGGCGGCAGGTCGCCCGCCCGCTTCCCCGTGTAGCCGGTCGCCCGCACGGCGGCGATGAACCGGTCGGCCTGGGCGGCACCCGTGTCGGCCGCCGTGCCCGTGTAGAAGTGGTACGGCGCCACGGCCAGCCCCGCCGCCCTGGCCCCCTCGAGGTCGGTGGCGAGGTATTCGTCGGTGACGTTCATGCCCCGGGTGGCCTTGACCGTCGCGAACTCGGCACCCGAGGCCCGTACGGCCTTCCAGTCGATCGGCGCCCCGCCGGGGTGCTGGTACTTGGCCGTGTCCAGGCCGTCGATCGGGTGACCGGCGGGGTGGGGCGGCGTGCAGTACGCGTTGCGGCTGGACCAGTCCACCAGCTTCGCCCAGGTGTTCGGGCCCACGGTGCCGTCGGCACTCAGGTTGGCGCAGTGCTGGAGCTCGATGACCCGGTCCTCGGTGCCGCCCCCGAAGTCGCCGTCGATGGTCAGCGGCGGATAGTGGAACGGCTCCATGGCCAGGTTCAGCCGGCACTGCACCTCCTTGACCTCATCGCTCTTCGCGCCCTTCTTGAGGGTCGGGCGCGCGTCGGTGTGGCCGCACACGGTCGCCTGCGCCGTGCCCGCCGTGCCCTGGTTCGCGCAGGTGTGCGGCTGCGCGGCCCAGGAGTTCAGCGCTGTCCAGGTCTGCGGACCGAGCACACCGTCCGCGCTCAGTCCGGCGCACCGCTGGAACTCCTTGACCCGCGTCTCCGTCGCCGATCCGAACGAGCCGTCCGCCGCGATCGGCGTGTACCGGCTCGGCTTCGTCGCCAGGTCGAGTTCGCACTGCGCCTCGACCGTCGCGTCCCCCGTCGATCCCTGTTGCAGCGTGGGCTGCGCGCTGGTGTGCCCGCAGACCGCGATCGCGGCGGCCGTGGCAGGCGCCGCCTGCACCGCCGCGGGCCCGCACAGGGGCAGGACCGCTGCCACGGCGAGGGTCAGACCCCGCAGAAGCGTCCTTCGTCCCATCTGGTGTTCCCCCTCTGATGAGTGGCCGGGAACCCCCGGCCGCTGGTCATCCTGGCAGCGGGTGATCCGAGACAGATCCTCTTGCGCCGGATCGGGACGCTGGGACAGTCGCACGCCTGTGACCTGCGGAGATGCGTCACCGCTGGGATGCAAATGGGATACGGACGGCGGAGCTGAAGCGCGATGAGGAGGCCGACGGGCGCACGAATGTGCGGCGGGAGAGGGGGGTGCGCGCTGTCGGTACGGGAGCGGCCCCCGTACCGAACTCCAAGGGACCCGTGATCCGCCGGGTGCGGGTTCGCGTCCTTTCCTGGGTGTGGTCGCGGCTTGACCGGTCCCCCGTTCGGACGCGGCAACAGGCATATGCCAGTGGCGGCGAGTAGTTTGCGGCTTATGGGGGGTCGATCCTCCCGTTCGATCTTCGCTCGAACGTTCGAGCAGGGGGTGTTCGCTCCCCCCCACTCCACCTCGACACTCACAGGAGCCACCATGCCCATGCTGCTGATCAAGGGTTCGTTCACCCTGAAGGACACGGCGCCCGACGGAGACACCGTCCACTTCATCGCCGACAACACCGAAGAATGGCAACTCGTCGGGGGCAAGAACCCCGTGCAGCTCACCCCGGCAGACCACGCGAAACTGCGCCTGGAAGGCATCGACGCACTCGAGACGCACTACCACGGGGCCCACCAGCCGCTGCCGCAGGCCCATGCCGCGGCGAACGAGCTCGTCGAATGGCTCGGCTTCACCGATGTGCAGCGCGACCCGGACGAAAGCGTCACCGCGTCGACTCCCGCCACCACACCCGGCTTCGTCCTCACCCGCGGTGCCGACGTCTACGGCCGTGTGATCGCCCTGGTCGGCAAGGGCACCCCTCCCGGAACCAGCGGCACGGAGATCACCGTCGACGCGGCTCTCCTGAAGAAGACGGCCAACCACCACATGGTCTCCGAAGGACTGGCCTTCCCGACCTTCTACCGCAGCCTCTTCAAGGACCTCCGCCTCGAACTGACCGCGGCGGCGCAGCAGGCCGAGGCGGCCGGCAAGGGCGTATGGCCCGACGACGTCTCGCTCTCCGGAGTGAAGGTCACCGGGCTGTCGTCCATCGAGAACGACTCGGTGATCCTGCCCAAGCTGTTCCGGCGCCTGGTGGACTACTTGAAGCTCGGCATGCCGATCACCTGGTTCCCCGCGTATCTCGCCGGCCAGGAGGACCCGGTCACGGTCCTGTCCACCGGAAAGCGGTTCATGGGTCTGCACCACGTCATCGAAGTCAGCAACGGCGACCTGGTCCGCCTGTCGTACCCGGCCGCCGATCTGCTCTTCGACGAAGCCTGAACCCATGACGCACGCCGAGGCCTTCCCCGCCCTGTCCGATCACCTCACCGGCGAGACCTTCTTCGCCCCTCGTGATCTGAGGCGGTGGGGGAGTGTCATCGAGCCGTGCCTCCCGATTCCTCCGGGGAGTGCAGGTCGCGGGCGTCGAGGCGTCGCCCTTCGGTGTCGGCGACGACGAGATTCCAGGCCCTTCCGTCACCGTCGTCGCCGTCCCGCCAGCGCGTGAAGTCGCGGGCCAGGCGACGCGCGCCGGGCCCGTCGGTCCCGGCGGTGTACGTGGTGGCGAGCTCGACGTCGTACTCGTAGGCGTCGAGGTGGATCAGCGTGACCCGGGTGAGGTGGCGGGCGGAGTCGGCGGCCTCGTTCTTCCGTGCCCAGCTCCCGAAGCGGTGGAGCAGGTCCGCGTCAGGCTCGCGCCGGGAGACGGGGCCGCTCGGCGGGTGAGGGGTACCTCCGGTGCCCTGCTTGCAGCCCAGGATCCATGCTCCTCGGTCGAGGTCCACCACGGCCGTGGGCTTCGCGGTGAGGGAGCGGTGGATGCCTTTTATGGATCTCGGGTTGTTCGGCCGTGCCCAGTGGTCCGAGGTGAACCGAGCCGGTACACCGAGGGCAACGCGTCCGGCATCGGCGCCGAGCACCAACTCGTCGTACCTTTGGCGCCCCTTACGGCGAAGGCGTCTCCATCAGCTGAAGCTGTACGGAGGGAGCGGTCCGTCGAGCCGGAAGTCGAAGCCCTCGCCCATCTGGTGGGCGAGACTCAACTCCGTGGTGAGGAACAGCTCGTCCTGTTCGTCGCTCACGAGGAAAGCGACGCTGAGGAAGTCCGTTCCGCCGGGCTGAGTGGCGTCGACCTTCCGGGCGAACGGGCGGAGTGCCTCGATCACCCCTGTCGCCAGGGCTTCTTGACGGGCCCGTGTCTCGTGAGCGACCAACTCGCCCAGCCGCGGAGCCGCGTCGGGGTCCGCCGTGCCGGCGCGGATCTTGTCGTCGAGCCGCCGGGCCACGTCCGACGCCGAGAGGATCTCGCCCAGCAGCATCTCCTCGTCCTGCGACGCCTTGAGGCGGTACTCGGCGCAGCCCTCCAACTGGCGCAGCCGGTCGGCGTAGTCCTCCGCGCGCTCTTCCAGCGCGAGCCGGACCGCTTCGTCGTCCGGGGCGGTGCAGCCGAACCTCAGGGGCAGTACGGTCCCGTCCGCCATCAGGCGTCGCTGGACCTCCTGATGTGCGCCGATGTCCCCGTGTTCGGGGCGCAGTTCCTCCGGTGCGTCACTCACCACCGCGCAGAGGGGACCAGCGGTCACCGTGCGCAGCCGGGAGGGCGATGCTCCTACTCCGTCGAGACCGTCGAGGCGTAGCGGATGGTCCTTCGACGTGATCGAGTAGATGTAAACGCCCATGGCTCATTTCTCCGCGTGAGACGCGCTTCTCTCCCGCCGGGAGGAGCGTCACACCGCACTCGCATTCAAAAGTGCAATACCATTATATAAGGGTACTTGACCCATGCGGTATGGATGAGCTGCAGTGCGGCGAGAGCCGCTGGGCCCTCGGATCTAGGTCTCGTCCTCCATGCGGATCACCTTCCTCAGATCCTCGTGTGCCCTGCCGGGTGCGCCTTCCCGCGCTTCCAGCAGCGCCGCGGCGATGGCGTCCAGCTTGCGCTGGATGGCACGCTCGGAGCGAAGTTCGGAGTTCTTCAACAGAGCCAGGAGCAGCAGCGTCACCGCGGTCATCGCGTCACCGGCGAGAAGGAGCCACTCGCCGGCGAGACCTGCGATGTGCACCGCGACGGTGAGTGAGACCAGCCCCACGCAGAACGCGAAGAAGGCCGGTGAGCTGGTGAACCTCGACGCCGATTCGGCGAACCGCTCGAAGCCGCCGCGTTCGTCACCACCGCGGTCGGCGGGATGCTGAAGAGTCATGGTCAGTGCTTGGTCCACTGGCGCACGCGGGCCGTGGCCGACTCTGTCATCTCCTGTGCCTTGCCGCGCAGTTGTTCACGTCGCCCCGCTCTCTGCACCGAACTGTCGCCCAGCGCCTTTCCGACGGACTCCTTCACCTTGCCCTTGATCTGTTTCGCCTTCGCGTTGCCCTTGAACTTCATCGTTGCCGTCCTCTCAGGGCGCCCCGTGCCGCGACATGGCCGGCTACCGCCCTCTTTCTCACCGTGTGGCCTCGTGGACGGCACCGCAAACCGGCGTGTTCGTCCGCGACCGGCACCTCATGGCGTACGGCCGGGTTTCTCCGCGCCACCGAGGGGGACCCAATGTGGACAGCCCGGAGTCGCAGGGAACCCGGTCCCGACCGGGATCGCACACACCAGGCACCGGGGCAGCGGACAGAAGGAAGATGAAGTGCCGTGACCGCGGACATCAGCATCAGGACCACCACGCGAACCGAAACGGGTTGGGCGAAGGCACGCCGTCCGCGGAAGAGCGGTCCGCGGACCTGTGTTCCGGCGACGGCCGACCGAGCGGCACGCCAGGACCGGTCCGGCCCCGAGTGGAACATCGTCAGGGGCGAGGACTGACCGTCCGTCAGCCCGCATCCGTGTGAGTTCGGAGGCTCGGTCCGTGCGGACGCGAAGAGTCGATCCGTACGCGTGCGAGAAACGATCCGTGCGAGTTCAAGGACTCTGCGCACCCCGGGTTCCGCGCACCCCGGGTTCCGCGCACCCCGGGTTCCGCGCACCGACCGCTAGGGACCGGTGTCCGTCTCGGAGCGCAGCCGGCGGACCACGTCCTCCGGGGGGCGGCGGACGTCCTCGTCCGGCAGCCGCTCGGGCACCTCGTCCGGAAGCAGGTGGACGGCGGCCTCCTCCCCGGACGAGGAGGTGGCACCGTCGATGCCGAGTTCCTCGGCGAGCATGTCGTGCTCGGCGTCCTGGTGGGCGCCCTCGTCGAGGGCTCCGGGCCGATCCGGGCGATCCGCCGCCACCTCGTCGTCCAGGGGCTCGTCGTCCTTGCCCTCCAGGTCGACCTCGCCCTCGACGTCGTCGGTATCGGGTTCCTCCAGCGCCGGATCCGTCCGCTCCTCGGCCAGCTTCTCGTCCAGGCTCTCCCCTTCGCGCTGCTCACGCGGCGTGGTACCCCGATGGTCCACGGCGAGCGGGCGCTCGGGCGGCGACCACCCTTCGTCGAAGGGATCCGAGCCCCGGTCCTCCAGGGTGTCCTCCGGGTCGAGGATGCCTTCGTCCTCGCGGACATCGGGGCCTTCCGACTGGTAGACCTGATCACCCATGACGTCGTCCTCGCTCTGGCTGCCCAAGATGTGCGCGACCCTCCGGACGGATCGAACTGTCATGGGCCCATGTATCCAGGCTCGCCCAGCCCATCCATTCCGGCACGCCGGAGCCGCGCGGGACCACGGAGAGTCACCGAGCGGTCGGGTGCCGAGCGGAATGTTCACGTTTGGCACCGGCGTGAGGGGTCACTCGACCCCTCGGCACCCGAAGTCGATCGTGATGAGGAAGTGAGCAGTCGTGGCTGGAGACCAGAAGGCCAAGGCCAAGATGGAACAGGCCAAGGGCAAGACGAAGGAAGCGGCCGGGCGCGCCGTGGGCAACGAGCGGATGATGGCCGAGGGCCGGGCCGAGAAGGCGAAGGGCGACGCGCGGCAGGCCAAGGAGAAGACGAAGGACGTCTTCAAGCACTGACAGTTCAGTGCGGGGCAGCCCGCGCTGCTGTCCGGCCGAGCCACGTGGGGCCCGTTCCTGTGAACGGGCCCCACGGCTCTGTGCGATCCGCTCTGTGTGAACCGCTCTGTGTGAACCGCTCAACCACTCTGTGTGAACGGCGCTGTGTGAACCGCCCGTGCGCACAGAGTCTGTGCGCACGGCTCCGCGCCGCAAGGTCGGCCCCGAAGCCCGCTGCCCGGGCCGAACCACATGGTGAGGCCCGGCCCCGCTGCCCCCGGAGCGAGCCGGACACGATGTCGTGTTGCCGGATGCCGGCACGGGCCGAAGATGGTGGGGGAGCGGCGGAGAGGAGCCCCCGGCGTGGGAGCGGACACGCAGGCAGAGGGACGCGGGGACAGTACGCCAGGGGCGGCCGAGGGAGCCGATCCGCGGCGGTGGCGCGCCCTGTGGGTCTCCCTGGCGGCCGGGTTCATGAGTCTGCTCGACGTCACCATCGTCGCGGTGGCCCTGCCGTCCATGCAGCGGGAACTGCACGCCTCCGCCCCGTCGATCCAATGGGTCGTCTCCGGCTACGCCCTCACCTTCGCGCTGGTTCTCGTGACGGCGGGACGCCTGGGCGACGCGATCGGCCGACGGCGGATCTTCCTGCTCGCGCTCGCCGCCTTCGTCCTGTGCAGCGCCGCGGCGGGCGCCGCCCCGACCATCACGCTCCTCATCGTGGCCCGGCTGGCGCAGGGTGTGGCCGCCGGCTGCCTCGCACCTCAGAACTCCGCCCTCATCCAGCAGATGTTCCGGGGAGCCGAGCGCGGGCGGGCCTTCGGGCTCTTCGGCGCCACCGTCGGCATCTCCAGCGCGGTGGGCCCCGTCGTCGGCGGACTGATCCTGAGGCTCGCCGACGGGCCCCAGGGCTGGCGCTGGATCTTCTATGTGAACGTGCCGGTCGGAGCCGTCGCCTTCCTGCTGGGCCTGCGCCTGCTGCCCAAGGTCGCTCCGGGCCGTCGGGAGCGACTCGACCTGCGGGGCGTTCTGCTCCTCGGCTGCGGCGTTCTCGCGATGATGCTTCCGCTGATCCTCGCGGAGTCCGGTGGTGTATTGAGGTTGTGGTGGCTCTTCCTCGTGGGCCTGGCCCTCCTCGCGGCGTTCGCGCGGTGGGAGCGGCGCCTGGCGGCGGGCGGCGGCCAGCCGCTTCTGCATCCTCGCCTGGTGACGAGCACGCGAGGGTACGCGGCCGGAGCGGTGATCGCCGCCCTGTACTTCGTGGGGTTCAGCGGTGTGTGGTTGGTGTTCGCCCTCTACTACCAGAACGGTCAGGGCTACTCCCCGCTGCGTTCGGGGCTCGCGGTGACCCCCTTCGCCATCGGTTCGGCCGCTGCCGCCGTGGTGGCCGGGCGGCTGGTGGAGCGGCTCGGCCGGCTCCTGACCGTCTGCGGCCTCGCCGCCGTGGTCCTCGGCCTGGGTGGAGCCGTGCTGATCCTGCTTCTCGCTCCCGTGGACAGCGCGGTGTGGTTCGCGGCTCCCGCCCTGTTCGTCGGCGGTCTGGGCGGTGGCTGCGTCATCTCGCCCAATGTCACGATGACGCTGCGGGACGTGCCGGTGCGGATGGCGGGAGCGGCCGGGGGCGCGTTGCAGACGGCCCAACGGCTGGGCGGCGCCGTCGGCACGGCCGCACTGCCGGGGCTGTTCTACGTAGTGCTCGGCACCGGCCGTCACGACTACCGCTCCGCCGTGGCGATCGCCGTCGGCTCCGGGATTCTGCCCATCCTCGGCGCCCTCGGCCTCGCCGTTCACGACTGGCTGCGCGACCGCAAGCCCCAGCCTTCACCCTGCCCACCCGAACTGTCCCACGGCCACACACACGCGAGTCAGCTCTGAGGGCCGAGCATCGGACGGGCCGAGGCTGAGCGGCCGAGCCCACGAAAGGCCGAGCCCGAGAGGGCGGCCGGGCATCCCGGGGGCGAGCGCCGAGGGCCCACTTCTCCGCCAGGGTGCGTCCGGACCTCCGGCTGTACGAGTCGGCGGTGGCAGCCGCGTTCACAGCCACCTCACAGCGGCCGAAACGACCTCGCGCGGGTGATGAACTCGCCGTGGACAATGGCCAGTTCAAGCCGATGTTTTGTCGGCTCCATGACAAGACCATCGGGGAGATGTCACTCTGCTGTCGAACGTTCACGCTTCGTTCACACCTCCCGCGCTCCTGATCCCCCGCCCCGTCAGTGCCCCGCGCCCCTGATTCCCCGCCCCGCCAGAGCCCCCGCGCCCCTGATTGCCCCCGTCAGTGTGCCCCCGCACCCTCACGATCCACGCGCCGCCGAGTCCGCGAGCGCCGTCGTGCGGCACTTCGTGCGGCGCTCCTTCCCGCCCAGCCTTCCGGACCGGCCGCACCCTGCCGTTCCGGTCGCCCGGGCCTCCCCCCGGGCCAACCCCCCGCAGAAGGAGATCACCTTGAACCGGCAACACGGTTCCGCCCGTCGGCGCAGACGCGCCGCTGCCCTCGCTCTCACCACCGCGACCTCGTTACTGGTCCTCGCCGTCCAGCCGGGCACCGCATCCGCCGCTCCCGCCGACCCCGTTCCGGCCAAGACCGTCGCCAAGCCCCGAGCCGGCGCGGCCCAGGTCCCGTTGTCGCCCGCCAGGCGCACCGCCCTCGTCAAGAGCGCCGGAGCCGCGGTGGGTGCCACCGCGAAGCGACTCGGCCTCGGAGCGCGGGAGAAACTCGTCGTCAAGGACGTCGCGCAGGACGTGGACGGTACGACCCACACGCGGTACGAGCGCACCTACGCGGGACTCCCGGTACTCGGCGGCGACCTGGTCGTGCACCTGAAGGACGGCCGGAGCACCGTGTCCGAGGCCAGTCGGGCCGCCATCGCGGTGGCGAGCACCAAGCCGAGGATCGCCGCCGCCGACGCCGCGGCGAAGGCCCTCGCGGTGGGCAGGAAGGCGGCCGTCGAGCGATCCGCGGTCGACGGGGCGCCCCGGCTCGTCGTCTGGGCCGCGGGAACCCGCCCGGTCCTGGCCTGGGAGTCGGTGATCGAGGGCTTCCAGCCCGACGGCACACCGAGCGAGCTGCACGTCGTCACCGACGCGGCCTCCGGCAAGGTCGCCTCCCGGTACGAGGGTGTGGACACCGGCTCGGGCACGGGCCAGTACAGCGGCACGGTGCCGCTCTCCACCACGCCGTCCGGCTCGTCGTACCAACTGGTCGACGGGGACCGCGCGGGCCACCGCACCTACGACCTCAACCAGGGAACCTCCGGCACCGGGACCCTCTTTACGGATGACAACGATGTCTGGGGCGACGGCACCCAGAGCGACCGGCAGACCGCCGGCGTCGATGTCGCCTACGGCGCGGCCGCGACCTGGGACTACTACAAGGACGTCTTCGGCCGCAACGGCATCCGCAACGACGGCGTGGCCGCCTACAGCCGGGCCCACTACGGCAACAGCTACGTCAACGCCTTCTGGTCCGACAGCTGCTTCTGCATGACCTACGGCGACGGCGCGAGCAACGCCAAGCCGCTGACGGCGCTGGACGTGGCGGCGCACGAGATGAGCCACGGCGTCACCAGCGCCACCGCCAACCTGACGTACTCGGGAGAGTCCGGCGGCCTCAACGAAGCGACGTCGGACATCTTCGCCGCGGCGGTGGAGTTCCACTCCGATCTCGCGGCCGACGTCCCCGACTACCTGGTCGGCGAGAAGATCGACATCCGCGGCAACGGCACGCCGCTGCGCTACATGGACAAGCCCTCCAAGGACGGTTCCTCCCGCGACTACTGGGACTCCTCCCTGGGCAGCATCGACGTCCACTACTCCTCGGGGCCGGCGAACCACTTCTTCTACCTGCTCTCCGAGGGGAGCGGCCCGAAGACCGTCAACGGTGTGTCGTACGACAGCCCGACCCATGACGGCCTGGTCGTGACGGGCATCGGCATCGAGAACGCCTCGCGGATCTGGTACCGCGCGCTGACGACGTACATGACGTCGACGACCAACTACGCCGGTGCCAGGGTGGCGACCCTCCAGGCCGCGGCCGATCTCTTCGGGGCCTACAGCCCCACCTATCTCGCCGTCGCCGACGCCTGGGCGGGCATCAACGTGGGCGACCGCATCGCCCTGGGTGTCAACATCGCCCCGGTCGCCGACCAGACCTCCGGGGTCGGCCAGGAAGTGTCCCTCCAGGTGAACGCGTACACCACCAACGCCGACGCGAGCCTGACCTACGCGGCCACCGGCCTGCCGGACGGCCTGGCCATCAGCGACACCGGCCTGATCTCCGGGGTCCCGACCACCACCGGGGTCAGCGACACCACGGTCACGGTGACCGACAGCACCGGGGCGGCCGTGTCGGTCAGCTTCCATTGGCGGGTCGCGTACGTCTACGCCAACAGCACCCGCGTCGACATCCCCGACGTCGGCCCGGCGGTCGAGTCGCCCATCATCATCACGGGCCGGACCGGCAACGCCTCGGCCACCACCGAGGTCTACGTCAACATCGTCCACACCTACCGGGGTGATCTGACGGTCGATCTGGTCGGTCCCGACGGAACCGCGTACGCGCTGCTGAACCGCAGCGGGGGTTCGGCCGACAACGTGGACCAGACGTTCACGGTGGACGTCTCGGCACAGCCGGTCGACGGCACCTGGAAGCTGCGGGTCCGTGACCTGGCCTCGATCGACGTGGGCTACATCCAGCAATGGCGGATCACGCCCTGACCCAGATGTGAGCCAGATGTGAGCCAGGTCTGACCCGTGCCCGTCCGGGCCGCCGCTGCGGTCCGGACGGGCACGCTGTTCGCGCGGAGCGTTCGCGCGCGTTCCGCCGTGCCGGTGTCCTGGCGACAGGCGTCCCCCGGATGCTCGACGATGGAGGGGACAGCACGTGGCGGTGCGGCGCGTCCACCTCTTCGGGGTGCCGGACCGGCTCGTTCGCGCCGCCGGGCGGCCGAAGTTCGCGGGAGAGCGGGATGGACTACTACGACCTCGGCACCCACAGCCGCCCCGTGACGACCTCCTCCGCCGAGGCCCAACTGTGGTTCGACCGCGGGCTGGTCTGGTCGTACGCCTTCCACCACGAAGAAGCCGTCACCTGTTTCGAGGCCGCCGCGGCGGCCGATCCCGACTGCGCCATGGCGTACTGGGGCATCGCCTACGCCCTGGGACCGAACTACAACAAGCCCTGGGAGTTCTTCGACGGCGAGGATCTGGCCCGGACGGTCGAGCGCACGCACACCGCGGTACGGCTCGCGGGCGAGAAGGCGGGCGCCGCGACCCCGGTCGAACAGGCCCTGATCGGTGCGCTCGGATCCCGCTACCCGCGGGCGGAGCCGGTCGAGGACTGCTCGGTGTGGAACGCGCCCTACGCGGACAGCATGCGCACCGCCTACGACCTCGCCCCCGACGACCTCGACGTCGCCGCCCTGTACGCCGACGCTCTGATGAACCTCACTCCATGGCGCCTGTGGGACCTACGCTCCGGTGAACCGGCCGAGGGTGCCCGGACGCCGGAAGCCAGGGCCGTCCTGGAGCGGGCGCTCGCGACGGAGGCGGGGGAGCGGCACCCCGGGGTCCTGCACCTGTACATCCACCTGATGGAGATGTCTCCCGCGCCCGAGACCGCCCTGCCCGTCGCGGACCGGCTGCGCGGCCTGGTGCCCGACGCCGGCCATCTCCAGCACATGCCCACGCATCTGGACGTGCTGTGCGGCGACTACCGGCGGGTGGTGGCGGACAACACTGACGCGATCGTCGCCGACGAGAAGGTCCGCGCGCGGGCCGGCGCGATGAACTTCTACACCCTGTACCGGTCGCACGATTTCCACTTCAAGATCTACGGGGCCATGTTCCTCGGCCAGGCGAAGACCGCTCTGGAGACCGCCGCGCACCTCGAAGCGTCCATCCCCGAGGAGCTGTTGCGGGTGCAGAGTCCGCCCATGGCGGACTGGCTGGAGAGCTTCCTCGCGATGCGGGTCCATGTGCTGATCCGGTTCGGCCGCTGGGCCGACATCCTGCGACTGCCGCTGCCCGCCGACCCGCGGCTGTACTGCGTGACGACCGCGATGCTCCACTACGCCCGCGGTGTCGCCCTCTCCGCCACCGGCCGGACCGCCGAGGCCGAGGCGGAGCGCGAACGGTTCCGCGCGGCGGTGTCCCGGGTCCCGGAGACCCGCATGCTGTTCAACAACACCTGCGCCGACATCCTCACGATCGCGTCGGCGATGCTGGACGGAGAGCTGGAGTACCGCAAGGGCAACCACGACGAGGCCTTCGCCGCGCTGGAGCGGTCGATCGCGCTGGACGACGGTCTTCCCTACGACGAGCCGTGGGGATGGATGCAGCCCACCCGGCACGCCTACGGGGCACTGCTCCTGGAACAGGGGCGGGTGCCGGAGGCGGAGGCCGTCTACCGTGCCGACCTCGGACTCGACGACACGCTGCCGCGGGCCGCGCAGCACCCCGGCAACGTCTGGGCCCTGCACGGTTTCCACGAGTGCCTGGTCCGGCTCGGCAAGGTGGGGGAGGCGCAGATCGTCGGCCAGCAGCTGAAGATCGCGCTCGCGTCGGCGGACGTACGGATCGAGGCCTCCTGCTACTGCCGTCTCGCCTCCGCCGCCGATCCCGCCGATCCCGTCGAACGGGACTGCTGCTGACGGAATGTTGCTGATCAGCCATCGCTGACTGAGCGTCAAGAATGGTCCGCCGGACCCGATGTGATCCCTCGGTCCGGGGCTCGGTGGCGGTCGGCCGGTGCGTTCCGTGCCCTCGTGTGCCTTCAAGCCTTGACGGATCTGTGCGGTGTCCCGACCGCCGGTGGCGTCCCCCTTCCAGGTCAAACCCCTCGGAGTCGCCCACCGACAGGGGCCCCGCGCATACGAGTTGAAGAAACTCGCGTCGCGGGACTTGCCACCCTGATGGTTCATTACTTAAATCAAACCGTGAACTAAGAGGCCTGGAAGCCCAGTTCGCGCCCATCCCTTTTAAGTCAGAGCTGCTTCCCAGCTCCGAACCCAGTGTGTCCGCTTCGCTCGTCACCCCACCCGCATGGAGTCACGGCATGAAACTCAGAACCCTGGGTGTCGCGCTCGCCGCAATGGCCGCGCTCATCACCCTGCCCCTCCAGAGACCGGCCGCCGCGGCCGATCTTCCGCTGTCCCAGGGCAAGACGGCCACGTCCTCGTCGGACGAGAACGGTGGCACCCCCGCCGCCTACGCCGTCGACGGCAACGCCGCCACCCGGTGGTCCTCGGCAGCCCTGGACACCCAGTGGCTCCAGGTCGACCTCGGCGCCTCGGCCACGATCACCAAGGTCGTCCTCAACTGGGAGGTCGCGTACGGCAGTGACTACCGCATCCAGACGTCCCCGGACGGCAGCAACTGGACCGACATCAAGACTGTGACCGGCGGCGACGGGGGCACCGACACCCTCGACGTCTCGGGCCAGGGCCGCTACGTACGGATGTACGGCGTCCACCGCGGCACCCAGTACGGCTACTCCCTGTGGGAGTTCCAGGTGTTCGGCGACGGCGGTACGACCCCGCCCGCGACCTGTGACGCGGCCAACGCCGCGCAGGGCAAGACAGCCACCGCCTCCTCCACGGAGAACGCGGGAACCCCGGCCTCGGCGGCCTTCGACGGCAACACCGGAACGCGCTGGTCGAGCGCGGCCTCCGACCCGCAGTGGGTCCAGGTCGACCTCGGAGCGGCCCGCGACCTGTGCCGGATCGACCTCAACTGGGAGGCCGCGTACGGCAGGGCCTTCCAGATCCAGGCCTCCGCGGACGGCCAGAGCTGGACCACCCTCAAGACCGTCACCGACGGCACCGGGGGCACGGCTTCCTACGACGTCTCCGGCCAGGGGCGCTACGTCCGGATAAACGGGACGACCCGGGGCACCGTGTACGGGTACTCGCTGTGGGAGGTCGCCGTCCACACCGGTTCGGGAGGCACCCCGCCCGTGGAGGGCGGCGGCGACCTCGGGCCCAACGTCATCGTCGTGGACCCCTCGACGCCCAACCTGCAGGCCAAGTTCGACCAGGTCTTCGCCCAGCAGGAGTCGAACCAGTTCGGCGCCGGCCGCTACCAGTTCCTCATGAAGCCCGGCACCTACAACGGCATCAACGCCCAACTCGGCTTCTACACCTCGGTCTCGGGCCTCGGCCTCAACCCCGACGACGTCCACATCAACGGTGACATCACCGTGGACGCGGGCTGGTTCAACGGCAACGCCACCCAGAACTTCTGGCGTTCGGCGGAGAACCTGTCGATCACTCCCTCCAACGGCACCGACCGCTGGGCGGTGGCACAGGCGGCCCCCTTCCGCCGTATCCACGTCCAGGGCGGTCTCAACCTCGCCCCGAACGGCTACGGTTGGGCGTCCGGCGGCTACATCGCCGACTCCAAGATCGACGGCACGGTCGGCCCGTACTCCCAGCAGCAGTGGTACACCCGTGACAGCTCCGTCGGCGGCTGGACCAACGGTGTGTGGAACATGACCTTCACCGGTGTGCAGGGCGCGCCGGCGACGAACTTCGACTCCGGCCCGTACACCACGCTGGACACCACCCCGGTCTCCCGCGAGAAGCCCTTCCTCTACCTGGACGGCAGCGCGTACAAGGTGTTCGTGCCCTCCAAGCGCACCAACGCCCGCGGTGTCTCGTGGCCCAACACGGCCGGTACGTCGATCCCGCTCGACCAGTTCTACGTCGTCAAGCCCGGCGCGACCGCGGCGACCATCAACGCGGCCCTCGCCCAGGGCCTCAACCTGCTGTTCACCCCGGGCGTCTACCACCTCGACCAGACCATCGACGTGACCCGGGCCAACACCGTCGTCCTCGGTCTCGGGCTCGCGACCGTCGTGCCGGACAACGGCATCGACGCGATGCACGTGGCGGACGTGGACGGGGTCAGGCTCGCCGGATTCCTCATCGACGCAGGCCGCTCCAACTCGGGCACCCTGCTGCAGATCGGTCCGTCGGGCGCCTCGGCCGACCACTCCGCCAACCCCACCACCATGCAGGACGTGTTCGTGCGGATCGGCGGTGCGGGTCCCGGCCTCGCCACCAACTCGGTCGTGGTCAACAGCGACGACGTCGTGATCGACCACACCTGGCTCTGGCGGGCCGACCACGGCGAAGGGGTCGGCTGGGACACCAATCGCGCCGACTACGGCCTCGTGGTCAACGGCGACGACGTCCTGGCGACCGGCCTGTTCGTCGAGCACTTCAACAAGTACGACGTGCTGTGGAACGGCGAGAACGGGCGCACGATCTTCTTCCAGAACGAGAAGGCGTACGACGTTCCCAACTCCGCCGCCATCACCCACGACGGCATCGTCGGATACGCGGCCTACAAGGTCGCCGACTCCGTGGCCGTGCACGAGGCATGGGGTCTGGGCAGCTACTGCAACTTCACCTCGGACCCGTCGATCGTGCAGGCGCACGGCTTCCAGGTCCCGGTGAAGACAGGGATCAAGATGCACGACATCCTGGTGATCTCCCTGGGCGGCAAGGGCCAGTACGCCCACGTCATCAACAACACAGGCGCGCCCACGACAGGGACGGACACCGTCCCGTCGAAGGTCACCCAGTTCCCGTGACCTTGAACGGCGCCCACTGACAGCCACGCGGGTGCCGGTGCTCCACCCTGTTCCGGGGGAGCACCGGCACCCGCAGGCCATTCGCGCGGGGGCCGCGGCCCCGACGCCGTGGTGTTCTCAGACGGGGCGACGTCCCGACCGGCGGACCAGCGCGGCCCCCGTCGCGTCTACGCTCGTGTCGTGAGCCCGGGGCGCTTCCCGGTCGGGCGGCCCCGCCAGCTCCACCAGGGCGGCATGGGCGAGGAGGCGACGGGCCAGTTCACGTGCCTCGGCGGGCGTCAGCGAGGCCCACACCCCGTGCTCGTCGCCCTGGTCGGGGCCCACGTCCAGGGTGACGCGGCCGATCGGCCGGTCCGGTGTGGCCAGCCGCATCTCCTTCACGGAGATCCTCCGGCCGCAGGAAGTCACCAGCGGCAACTCGCCCGCCCCGGCCCCCTGTAGTCGCCTCTGTCCGGACGCCATCATCGCTCTCACGCCTTTCCACGAACAGATCAGCCGGTCTGTCCACCGCCCGAGGAGTCATTCCGCCTCCCCAGTACCTGCCGGGGTACTCCAATCAGCGTCACGTGGCACGTGTTTGTTCCCGGCCTCCGATCGTCCCGCGCCCTCAGAACGGGTCGCGCCGACGCCGCTGCCACCGGACGGATCGCTCTCACCGGTCCCGCGCCCCTCGAACGCGCTGTGGTGTTCCCGCGTTTGACGGAATCCGGTGATCGCAGGCCCGGTGATCACGCTCCGGGTGCCGCGGGATTCCGCGCCTCAGATGGAACATGCCGCGGCGGCGACAGGGCGGGGCGCCCCCGTTCGTCGCCGCCGTGCTCGTGCCGTCGGTGCCGGCCGCCCTTCGCCGTCGCGCGTCGTCCCCGTCGGCGGTCAGTGATCGCCGGTCAGCGGGGGGTGGAGACCTTGGTGGTGCGCAGGGCCCCGAGGCGTTCCAGGAGCAGGCCCTCCCTGGTGGACCAGGGGGAGATCTCCACACTCGTGGCCCGGCAGGCCTCCATCAGGGCTTCCGCGACCAGCGCCCCCGCCAGCGACTGCCCGGCCCGGTGCCGGGAGATGCCGGGCAGACGGCCGCGGCCCGCGGACCCGTTCTTGGCCAGGACGCCCACCGCGGCTCGTACCTCGTCGAGGGTCAGCCGCTGCGGGGCACGGGAGCGGCCGCGGCCGGCGGTGGTGTAGCGGGCGAGCTGGGTGAAGGTCTTGGAACAGGCGAGCACCCGCCCGTCCGGGTCGGCCCGCGGCAGGTCGGCCACCTCGGACAGGCGGTCGCTCAGGTGGTCGCGTACCTCGGCCAGCCGCCGTTTCGAGGACACGGCCTCGCCGAGCTTCCAGTCGCGGGTGACCGTCCGGGCGCCCAGCGGCAGGGACAGAGCGGTACGGGGCTGTCTGGCCGTGCCGGACGCGATCTCCACGGTCCCGCCGCCGATGTCGAGCACCAGCAGGGAACCGGCCCGCTCGCCTGCCCAATGGCGTGCGGCCACATAGGCCAGGCGGGCCTCCTCCTCGCCGGACATCACCCGCAGCCGGGTGCCGGTGGCGTGGGCCACCTGGGCGAGGACCTCCTCGCGGTTGGGCGCGTCGCGAATCACCGACGTGGCGAACGCGTACACCTCCGGCAAGGACTCCCGGTCCTCGGCGAGTGTTTCGGCCACGGCCAGCTGGACACTGCGTACGCCCGATTTGTCCAGTCGTCCCGTGGCGTCGAGCGTCTCGTGCAACTGGAGTCGTACCTTGCGGGACAGCACCGGCTCCATGTCGACCCCGGCGCGCCGCCGCGCGACGGTGAGCAACGCGCTGTGACACCCGACGTCTAGTACACCTGCCTGCCGCACTGTGTTAACCACCCGTTTCCTGACCGAAGGAGATCTGCGAACTCACCATTGTCCCGCACGCCGGCCGTTGTGACGCGACACGATTTCGTTTCGGCTGTTCAGGAGTCCCTGATGGTGTCACGGAAACGCCGTGCGGCTGCCGACGGCGACGGCGCACGCGCTGCCGTGTTTGCGGCGGCGTGGTTTAGGCGCTTTCGCGCCGGGGACGAGCCCGGCGTCAGGTGAGGGGTTGGGTCACGTTGCTGTCCGGGGCGTCGGCCAGCGTCACCACGGCGGTGATCCGTTTGCCGACGGGTTCCCGGTGCACCTCGAAGGCCTGGCAGACGGCCATGACGATCTCCAGCCCGTGCTGGCCGACCCTGCCCGCGTCGGCGGCACGCGCCACCGGAAGGGTCGGGTCGGAATCCCAGACGGTCGCCTTCACCGTGCCCTGGTCCACCTCCAGGGACAACAGGCAGGGGCCGCCCGAGTACTTGACGGCGTTCGTCACCAGTTCGCTGACGACCAGGGGCACCATGCCCATCACCCGTCCGGAGACGGGCAGGCCGGCGACCGCCTGCACCCGCGTCAGGAAGTCACGGGTGAACGCCCGCGCCTGAGCTATGCACGCGGAGTCACCGTCGTACGCGACAGAGGCCTCGATCAGTGCACCCCGCTGTTCCTGCTGTCCCGCTTCGTTCACCGGTTGGCCCATACGATCCGTCCCGCATCCACCCTCTCCGACGTTCGGCGTCTGCCCCGGATCTCCAGCTTCACTCCACCCGGTCGCGCAGGAGTTTCCAGGCGGGTGCGGGTGCGGGTGCGGGTGCGAGTGCGAGTGCCCGGGCAGGGCGCGGTCAGTCGTCGGCGACCGTCACGGTGACGGGCGTACCGGCCTCGACCGTGCGGCTGACCGTGCAGAGCCGGTCGTGGGAGGTCTTGACCGCCCGGGGGAGGATCGCACGGGCGCGGTCGCCGGACTCGCCGTCCGGGAACGCCACGGAGAAGGCGGCCGCGAGGTCCGTCATCCGGTTTCCGAGCTCGTCGCTGATCTTGTTGCCGGTCACGGTCACCGTGAACCGCACCGGCTCCGCGTGGCGGCTGGTCGCGACATCGACATCGGCCGCGGTGCAGCCCCCGATGGCGGCGAGCAGCAACTCGACCGGGGTGAAAGCCTCGGCCCCGTCGGGATCGGAGCTGGTACCGAAGGAGATCGTCCCGCCGCGCGCGTTCGTCGCGGTGAAGTGTCCGGTGCCGGTCCGCTCGACGGTGACGAGACGCAGGTTGTTGTCGGTCATACCGCCGACCCTAGTGTCGCGCCGCACCGCCCGCCTCGTGTCCCTCCGGCACACGAAGGGGTACGAGGAGACGCCGCGCCGGGTGCGTCACTCGGGTGGGTTCGGGCGGACGAGGCCGAGGTCGTAGGCGAGGATGACCGCCTGGACGCGGTCGCGGGCTCCCACCTTCGCCAGGACGCGGCCCACGTGGGTCTTCACGGTGGACTCCGCCACGACCATGCGCTCGGCGATCTCACTGTTGCTCCAGCCCTGGCCCATGGCGACGAAGATCTCGAACTCCCGCTCGGTGAGGGCGCGTACGCGGGGGTCGTCCTGTGGTCTTCCGCTCGACGGATCGTGGGGGAGGTGCTGGGCGTAGGCGTCCAGGAGGCGGCGGGTCAGGGCCGGAGCGATCACGGCGTCCCCGGCGGCGACCGCGCGGATACCTGCGAGGAGCTCTTCGGGATGGGCGTCCTTGAGGAGGAAACCGCTGGCTCCCGCGCGCAGTGCGGCATAGGCGTATTCGTCCAGGTCGAACGTGGTCAGGATGAGGACGCGGGAGCGGCCACCGGACGCGACGACCCGACGGGTGGCCTCGATCCCGTCCATACCGGGCATTCGTACGTCCATGAGGATCACGTCCGGGCGGAGTTCGGCCGCCCTGCGGACCGCGTCGCCGCCGTGGGACGCCTCGCCGACGACGTCGGTGTCGGGTGTGCTCTCCAGGAGCATGCGAAAGCCGAGGCGTTGCAGAGGCTGGTCGTCGACGATGAGCACGGTGGTCACGCCTCACCGCCCGCGGTGGCCGCCGGAGCGAGGTCGGTCCCGGCCCAGGGGGTGAGGTCGAGGGTGGCCCGCAGCGTCCAGCCGCCGTCGGCGGCGGGTCCCGCGACGACGGTCCCGTCGTAGAGGGCCGCGCGTTCTCTCATACCGGGGATTCCGTGTCCTTCGTCGTCGTGCGGCCGGGAGCGCACGGGTTCGGCACCCCGGCCGGTGTCGTGGACGTCGATGCGCAGGAGCGAGTCCTCCACGCTCACCGTGAGATCGACGCGTGTCTCGGGGCCCCCGTGCTTGAGAGCGTTGGTGAGGGCCTCCTGCACGATGCGGTAGGCGGCCAGTTGGACGCCGCGGTCCAGGGTGCCCAGTTCGCCGCTGCTGCGGTGGACGACCCGCGGGCCGGCGGACCGGATCCGCTCGCACAGGGCGTCGATGTCCCCGATGCCCGGTTGAGGGCTCAGTTCGGGCGCGGCGGGAGTCCCGGTCTGCTCGCGCAGGACGCCGAGCATGCGGCGTAGTTCGCCGAGCGCCTGCCGCCCGGTGTCGCCGATGAGCAGCAGTGCCTGCTTGCCGCGTTCCGGCGCGAGGTCGGTCGCGTAGGCGCCGCCGTCGGCGAGGGTGATGATGACGGAGAGGTTGTGACCGACGATGTCGTGCATCTCGCGGGCGACACGGGTGCGTTCGGCGGCGGCGGCCAGCTTGCTGCGCTGGTCGCGCTCGATCTCCAGCCGGGTCGCCCGGTCACGCAGGACCGCGAGCTGGCCGCGCCGGATCCGTACGGCCAGTCCGAGCGCGACGGCCGCGGTTATGGTGCTGAACAGGAAGAACAGCGCGTCCAGGACGTGCACGTCGGACGGCAGGCGCACGGCGACCAGCCCCAGCGCGGCGGCCGTGACCGCGCAGGCCGCGGGCAGCCGCCGCAGCTCTCCGTGCAGGACCAGGCTGTAGAGGGCGATCAGCACGGCGATGTCGGCGCGCAGCCAGACGCCCAGCGCAAGCTGGACGAAGAACACCGCGGTGATCACGGCGAACGCGAGCGACGGCCTTCTGCGCCGCCACAGCAGCGGCAGGACCAGTCCGGCCTGCAACGCGAGCGTTCCCGGCCAGGGCAGCTCGGTGAACTGGGTGTCGAATCCATGGCGTCCGCCGCCGCCGTCGTCGTCGTGCACCAGCTCCGGCACGCAGAACAGCAGCGCCACGACGGCCGTCACCGCCGCGTCCAGGATCCATGGACGGTTCCGGTCGCCCTGCTTGAGTTTGCGGCCGAGGCGGGACAGCGCACGGGCCACCGGGTGGTTCCACGGCAGATCGGCCTCCGCGAAGGGCGGGTCGTCCGCCGCCTCCCGCCGGGCGGTGTCGTCGATGTTCATGGGAGTCACCGGTCCGCGCTCATGGGTGTCACCTGTC
Source organism: Streptomyces sp. NPDC002935 (assembly GCF_040611295.1). NCBI lineage: Bacteria > Bacillati > Actinomycetota > Actinomycetes > Kitasatosporales > Streptomycetaceae > Streptomyces > Streptomyces sp. NPDC002935. The sequence goes on along the minus strand of NZ_JBEXNW010000029.1, from coordinate 32,793 downwards.
CATTGTGTGTCCGGCCACGTCCTCGTACGCGCCTGGTCGCGCCCTCGTACGCGCGTCACGGCCCATGTCCGTCGTGGGTGCGCGGCGCCCGGACGGCACGGCACCGAACCGGGTGATCCGGTCGGGTGCCGCGCCGGTCGTGGGGCGTCAGGCTTCGGTGCGCGGTGCGCGGTGCGCGGTGCGCGGTGCGCGGTGCGCGGTGCGCGGTGCGTCAGGCGTCCGAGCGGACGAGACGGTAGGCGGCGCCCGCCAGCGCGAGCACGGTCCAGCCCAGGAAGACCACCAGCCCGGCGGTGGGCGACAGGGCCGTCGCGTCGTGGGTCAGCGCGAACATCGACTGGCCCGCGCTGCTCGGCAGGTACGGGCTGATGTTGTCCTGCCACGAGCTGGGCAGCAGCGAGATCAGGCCGGGCACCAGCATCAGCGAGGCCACCAGCACCGAGATGCCACCGGCGACCGAGCGGAGCAGGGCGCCCAGAGCGGTGCCGATCACGCCGACCAGGCCGAGGTAGAGGCCCGCACCCAGCAGGCTCCGGACCACGCCCGAGTGGGACATGGTGAGGGCCGCGGGCGTGCCGGAGACGATGCCGCTGTCGATCGTGAACGCGACGAAGACACCGACGGTGGAGACGACGAGGGCGACCAGGCCGAACACCGCGGCCTTGGACCACAGCACCGGCAGCCGGCGCGGGACGGCGGCCAGCGTGGAGCGGATCATGCCGGTGGAGTACTCACCGGCGGTGACCAGCACGCCCAGGACCCCGAGTGCGAGCTGCGCGAAGTTCGTGCCGAACACGGAGAGGCTGAGCGCGGTGGCCGACACGTCGTCCGGGCGCAGGGGACGGCCGGAGTCGAGCTCGGACTTGTAGTGCGCGGCCGCGATCACGCCGAAGGCGACGAGGAACAACAGACCCAGGCCGAGGGTGATCCAGGTGGAGCGGAGGGACCACATCTTCGCCCACTCGGAGCGCAGCACGCGGCGCCCGGTGACCTTGTACGCGGGACGTTCCGTCCCCGCCGGTGCGGACGTGGGGCTGTCGGTGACGGTGACCGTGCTCATGCCGCCCTCCCAGGTGTCTCGACGGTGGCGCTCGCGTGGTACTCGACGGCGTCGCGGGTCAGATCCATGAACGCCTCTTCGAGGGAGACGGTCCGGGAACTGAGTTCGTACAGCGGGATGCCGTGCTCGGCGGCCTTGAGGCCGATCGCTCTCGTGGACAGGCCCGTCACGTGAAGCTCCTCGGATCCGGCCGCGCCGGTGATCTCGACACCCGGTCCGGCCAGCACCTCGCGCAGGCGGGCCGACTGGTCGGACGCCACGGTGACCGTGTCACCGCCCGCCCGCTGGACCAGTTCCCGGACGGTGGTGTCCGCCAGCAGGCGCCCTCGTCCGACGACGATCAGGTGGTCGGCGACCAGCGCCATCTCGCTCATGAGGTGCGAGGAGACGAAGACCGTACGGCCGTCCGCAGCGAGTCCGGTCAGCAGATTGCGGATCCACAGCACGCCCTCGGGGTCCAGTCCGTTGACCGGCTCGTCGAGCATGATGGTGGCCGGGTCGCCCAGGAGGGCCGCGGCGATACCCAGACGCTGGCCCATTCCGAGGGAGAAGGCGCCCGCACGCTTCTTGGCCACCGACTGGAGGCCGGTCAGCTCGATGACCTCCTCCACCCGGCGGCGCGCAATGCCGTGGGTGTGGGCCTGGGCCATGAGGTGGTCGAAGGCGGACCGGCCCGGGTGGACCGACTTGGCCTCCAGCAGCGCGCCGACCTCCTGGAGCGGCGCGGCGTGCTCGGCGTAGTGCTTGCCGTTGACCTTGACGCTGCCGCCGGACGGCGCGTCCAGTCCGACGATCATGCGCATGGTGGTGGACTTGCCCGCGCCGTTCGGGCCCAGGAAGCCGGTGACGGTGCCGGGCTTCACGACGAAGTCCAGCCGGTCCACCGCCGTCTTCTCCCCGTACCGCTTCGTCAGCTGTTGTGCCTCGATCATCGATGTTCCTTACCTTCGGGGGCAGGCCCCCCACCTGGCTGCTCACCGTCCACGCTAGGAGCCGACGGCCCCGGATCCGTGGTACTGGAGAGCTCTGTGCGGCGAGGCCCGTAGTACCCCGGTATCACTCGTGTCCGGCGTTCGGGTGACGGGGCGGGACACGGGTCCGGCGGCGGTCACGCGCGCGGCGGGCGGCCGGCACCCGATCAGGCGCGCACGGCACCGCGCGCGATCAGGCTCTCGGCGCAGTCCACCATCGTCCGGCGGGCGGGACGCGGCTGCCAGCCGAGGACCCGGCGGGCCTTCTCGGTGCTGTGACGGTTGCGCCGGCCGAGAGCCGGGGTGATCTCACGCAGCGAAGGGTCCTTGAACCGGGCCAGCAGGCGTACGACGAAGTCGGGGACCTGCCGGGTGGACACGCGGTGCCCCTCGGGGCCGAGTTCCTCCCGCAGGATGCGCGCCATGTCCGTCATCCAGAGGAACTCCCCGGTGGCGAGGAAGCGTTGACCCCCGGCCTGCGGGGACGTCATGGCCCGGATGTGCACGTCGACCAGATCGCGTACGTCCACCACCTCCAGCCCGATCCTCGGAATCCCGCTCATCTCCCCGGAGATCATCCGCCCGACGATGCCGACGGACCCGATGTTCTCCGTCGTGAGGACCGGGCCGAACACGGCTCCCGGAAGAATGGTGGTCAGTTCGGTCGGACCGTCGTAATCCTCCATGAAGTCCCAGGCCGCGCGCTCGGCGAGTGTCTTCGAGCGGCGGTAGGGGATCAGCGTCGGGTCGTCGGGATCCGTCCACAGCGTCTCGTCGGTCACGCCTTCCGTGGCGTACGACGAGGGGCTCGCCGCGTTCGCCGCCGACGTCATCACCACGCGTTTCACACCGGCCGAGGTCGCCGCGCGCAGGACCCGCAGGGCTCCGTCGCGGGCCGGGGTGATCAGGGCGTCCGGATCGTTCCCGGCCGCGATCCCGAGCGGGGACGCCACGTGCAGGACGTGATCGACGTCCTTCAGCGCGGCGTCCCAGCCCTCGTCGGCGGTGAGGTCGGCGACGGCGAAGGAGAGCCGGCCCGCCGGGTCGACGGCGGTGGACACCGCCTCGGTGACGCCCTTCGCCTTCTCCGGGCCACGCACGGTGGTGCGCACGTCGTAGCCCCGCTTCAGGAGCTCGGCGACGCACCATCCCGCGATGTAGCCGCTGCCTCCGGTGACCAGAACCAGTTCGGCCATGATGTGTCCTCCACGGTGTGGACGATGATGTGGGAGAATGAAACGGAGGGCCCTCCGATACGATTCGAAGCTACCGGAGGGGCCTCCGTTTATCAATTCGTACGGGGATGGACGGCCACTGCCTGTGAACGCGCAGCACGCGAAGCCGACGCGCAGGGACGCGCTCGACAACCGGGAGCGGATTCTCGTCGTGGCCCGCGAGGCGCTGGCCGAGTCGAGCGGTGCGTCGCTCACGGCCATCGCCAAGAAGGCGGGCGTCGGCATCGGTACGCTCTACCGCCATTTCCCGAACCGGGAATCGCTCATCATCGAGCTGTACCGGCACGACATCCAGCACCTCATCGATCTCGCGCCGGAGCTGGCGGCGTCCCACCCGCCGCTCGAGGCCCTGCGCCGATGGTTCGACGAGGTCGCCCGCTACGGGCAGCTCAAGTACGGCGTCGCCGAGGTCATCCATGCCGCGACCCATGGCGGCCTGGACGAGGAGTACTACGAACCCTTCCTCCGTGCCATCGCCGTACTGCTCGACGCCGCAGCCGCCGACGGCACGCTCAAGGACGGTCTCGATCCCGAGGATGTCCTCCTGCAGCTCAGCGTGCTGTGGCGGATCGACCCAGCGCGCGGAGGCGACGCCCGCGCCGCACGGATACTCGACCTGATCGTCGACGGCCTCCGCCGGCCGCATTCCGAGCCGACGGTCTGACGGACGCTTTCGCTGTCGCCGAACGGTTCGAATGCCTCCGGTTCGATCTGGCCGGCACTCCTTCCCGTCGCCCGCGCCCGCGCTGTCGGCCGGGAAGCCCCGATGTCGGGTCCCGCCCCCTGGGTCGTTATCATCCGATAGAGATGTTTTTTTAACATTTCTTTCATTCTGTGGTTTTCCACCCGGGGTGGTCGATGTCCCGCAAGCCCCCGACGGACGACGACGACGAGCTGTTGGCCAGGCTCGGGTCGCTGACCGCCCAGGCGCGTGAACGCGCGGAGTTCCAGCGCTCGCAGGTCGAACTGGCCATCGCGCTGCAACGCGGCATGCTTCCGGGCGACATGCCGTCCGCCCCCGGGTTCGATGTGGCCGTCCAGTACGCACCGGCCTGCTACGGCCTCAACGTGGGCGGGGACTGGTACGACGCCTTCACGTTGCCCGACGACCGCATCGGCCTCTCCATAGGTGATGTGCAGGGCCACAACATCGAGGCCGCCGCGTTCATGGGGCAGGTCCGGGTCGGCCTGCGGGCGCTCGCCTCCGTCACGAGCGACCCCGGAGAGCTCCTCGCCCAAACGAACGACCTCATCCTGTCCATGGGCACCGACCTCTTCGCGACCTGCACGTTCATGCGGCTCGACCCGGCCACCGGCGTGCTGGAGAGCGCGCGGGCCGGGCACATACCGTGCGTCTGGGCGACGGCGGACGGGAAGTCCGGCATCGCCGAGGACGAAGGGGGGCCGCCGCTCGGCATCGAGGTGGGGACGCAGTACCCGGTGACGCGGCACCGGCTCACCACCGGCGGAGTCTTCGTCCTGCTGACCGACGGGGTCGTCGAGGGCCCTTCGATGAACGTCGACGAGGGGCTCGACCAGGTCGTACGGCTGGCCGGGATCGCCGCCGTCGCCGGCATGTCGGCAGGGTCGCTGGCCGCCGCGGTGATCAGGGGAGCCGAGCGCGTGGGACACGAGGACGACGCGGCGGTACTCGTGGTCGGCCACGACGCGCCCACGCTCACGCTCACGCTCACGCCCTAGGGCCGGATGCCCGCTCGCCTCGCAGACAGGGCCGCGGCGGTGTCTGATGGCTCCTGTGGTGGGTACACGCGAGCTGAGCCGACCGGCCGTCGTCGCTCTCCAGACGCTGGCGATCGCCGCCTGCTACTTCGGGGCAGGGCGGCTGGGACTCCTGCGGCGGCTCTCCGTGGAGTCAGCGGTGTTCACACCCATCTGGCCGCCCACCGGCGTGGCCGTCGCCGCCCTGCTGCTCCTGGGGATCAGCTCATGGCTCGGGATCGCGCTCGGGGCCCTCCTGGTCGTTCTGTCCCTCTCCTCGTTCTCCTCGTTCCAGGCCTCCGCGGTCGGCATCGTCGCCGGCAACACCGTCGCCCCCATCTGCGCCTACCTCCTGCTGCGCGGGGTGCGCTTCCGGAGCGATCTCAGCCGGCTGCGCGATGGCCTGGCCCTGGTGTTCCTCGCCGCCCTGGCCAGCATGATGATCAGCGCGACCGTGGATGTCGCCCTCCTCGTCGCCACGGACAAACTCGCACCGGACGGCTTCTGGCCGGTCTGGCTGGCGTGGTGGGTGGGCGACGCCATGGGAGTCCTGATCGTCACCCCGGTCATCCTGATGCTGTACGCCGCACGCGCGCCGGTGCGCCTGTCGCGGTGGAAGGAGGCCGCCGTACTCCTGGTCGTGGCCTGCGTCATGGTGCCGCTCGCCACGCGCAGCTCCATCAGTCTGCTGTTCCTCATCTATCCGCTGCTGATCTGGGCGGCGCTGCGATTCGAGCTCCCGGGCAGCCTGGTGTGCGCCCTCTTCGCCTCCGTCATGGCCACCGTCGCGGCCACCGAAGGGGTCGGTCCCTTCGACCGGCTGAGTCATACCGAGGTCATGATCAAGCTGCAGGCCTTCAACGGAACCATGGCCCTGACGGCGCTCCTCCTGTCCGCCGTGATCACCGAGCAGCGCAACACCAGACGCTCCGTGGAACTGGCCTGCCAGGAACTGGTGCAGGTACTGGAACACCTGACCGCCGGGAATCCCTCGCCAAGACCGCCCCCTCCGGAAGCCGACGAACGGGGCTGACAGCGGGGGCGGAAGAACGCCTCACTGTGCCGGGCCGTCCTGCCCGAAGGGGTGCGGTCCGGCGTTGCCTTGTGCTGCCCAGCCTTCGGACGTCGTGGCGGCACCGTGCCGCCGCGGAGCCCCGTGGGGAAAGATGAGACCACCAGCGATGAACCACCGATGTGGAGGTGCGGGCACATGCAGCACGAGCGAGCGGGCAGTCCGGCGGGCCCCGAGGACCTCGTCGACGTAGCCCGGTTGGTCACGGCGTACTACGCGCTCCACCCCGACCCGGCCGAGCCCGGCCAGCGCGTCTCCTTCGGTACGTCCGGACACCGCGGTTCGTCACTGGCGACCGCGTTCAACGAGGACCACATCGCCGCGACGAGCCAGGCCATCTGCGAGTACCGCGACGGCCAGGGCATCGACGGCCCGCTCTTCCTGGGCGCCGACAGTCATGCGCTGTCGGAACCCGCGAAGGTCACCGCCCTGGAGGTGTTCGCGGCCAACGACGTGTCGGTGCTCCTCGACAGCGCGGACGGTTACACGCCGACTCCGGCGGTCTCGCACGCCATCCTCACCCACAACCGCGGACGGTCCTCCGGCCTCGCGGACGGTGTGGTGGTCACCCCCTCCCACAATCCGCCGGCCGACGGCGGCTTCAAGTACAACCCGCCGAACGGCGGCCCGGCGGGCTCCGAGGCGACCTCCTGGATCCAGGACCGGGCCAACGAACTCATCATGGGCGGCCTCAAGGACGTACGCCGCATCCCCTACGCCAGGGCGCTCGCGGCCCCCGGCACCGGCCGCTACGACTTCCTGGGCACGTATGTGGCCGACCTCCCGCAGGTGCTGGATCTGGACGCGATCCGCGCGGCCGGCGTCCGCATCGGCGCCGACCCCCTGGGCGGGGCCTCGGTCGCCTACTGGGGGCGCATCGCCGAAGCGCACGCGCTCGACCTGACCGTGGTCAACCCGCTCACCGACCCCACCTGGCGCTTCATGACGCTGGACTGGGACGGCAAGATCCGGATGGACTGCTCCTCGCCCTACGCCATGGCCTCGCTCATCGAGCAGCGCGACCGCTTCGACATCGCCACGGGCAACGACGCCGACGCCGACCGCCACGGGATCGTCACCCCGGACGCCGGACTCATGAACCCCAACCACTACCTCGCCGCCGCCATCGGCTACCTCTACTCCCACCGCGAGCAGTGGCCCGCCGACACCGGGATCGGCAAGACCCTGGTGTCGTCCGGCATGATCGACCGGGTCGCCGCCGACCTGGGCCGTCAGCTCGTCGAGGTGCCCGTCGGATTCAAATGGTTCGTGGACGGGCTGGTCGACGGCTCCATCGGGTTCGGCGGCGAGGAGTCGGCGGGCGCCTCCTTCCTGCGCCGCGACGGCTCGGTCTGGACCACCGACAAGGACGGCATCATCCTGGCCCTTCTCGCCTCCGAGATCACGGGAGTGACGGGAAGGACGCCCTCCGAGCACTACGCCGCGCTGACCGCGCGCTTCGGTGAGCCCGCCTACGAGCGCATCGACGCCCCGGCGTCCCGCGACGAGAAGGCCCTCCTGGCCAAGCTGTCGCCCGCGCAGATCACCACGGACACCCTCGCCGGCGAAGCGGTCACCGCGGTCCTCACCGAGGCCCCGGGCAACGGCGCGCCCATCGGCGGCATCAAGGTGACCACCGAGAACGCCTGGTTCGCGGCCCGCCCGTCGGGTACCGAGGACGTCTACAAGATCTACGCGGAGTCGTTCCTCGGAACCGATCACCTCCGCCAGGTACAGGACGAGGCGAAGGCCGTGGTCTCGGCGGCGCTGTCCGGCTGACACCACGGCACCGGCGCGGTGGTCTCGGCGACAGGACCCTTCCTGACCGGGACCGGGCGAGGGCGGATTTCCACCTGCCCTCGCCCGCGGCGGCCGAACGGAGGGCGGACGCTCGCCGCTGACGGTGGGCGAACCGTCCCCCAAGGCTCGCGGATCTCGCTGCCGGGCAGTTCGGCGGCATGATGGCCCGTATGCGCATCCGTATCGACGCCGTCGACCTGCCCGGCCTCACGTGCCCGGCCCCCGAGGGCCGCACCCCATCGGCGTACGACAACATCCACGTGGCCGTCCAACGCCGCGACCGCCCGGCCGAGCTGCTCGATCCGCAGCCGGGCGACGGCGCGTCCGCGACATGGACCCTCGAATGCACCGCGGCACCGTCGCCGACGGGTGTGGAGGTGAAGGGTCCCTATGTGCAGGACCGCCTGGGCCACCGGTTCATCTATCTGTCGTGGGGCACGGTCGACGAGGCGGGCGTCTTCAGCATGTTCCGCCGCGCCAAGCTCATGCTCGACGCCGTCCCCGCCGACGTGCTCGCCGCGGCCGCGCGCGACGGACTCCTCGTCGGACGCCTGGGCCTGACCGACGAGTGCGGCAACCCACGGTGCGCCCGGGTCGTGCCGCCACAGATCGACTGGACCGCCGAACCCGCCGCGTAGGCCCCTGCGCCACTCCCGAGGCGGTCTCCCGAGGCGGTCGAGGGTGTCCTGGCCACTAAGCGGGGTTCCGCCCTCCCCGTCGCCGCGGGCGGTGGCGAGGCCTGAGTTAGAACCTATAACGAAAGTCCTTGACGTTCACTGGCGCCGAGTAATAGCCTCTAACTAAAGCAAGAGCAGGTAACTCAGCGCGAAGCAAAGTGGAGGTCGTCATGAACGCCGAAGGACTCGTCCAGGTCGTGCTGCCGGGCAAGGTGGAGCCGGAAGGGCTGGAGATCCGGCACGGAGCCGTCCCCGTCGCGGGTCCCGGCGAGGTCGTGATCCGGATGGAGGCGACCGGAGTCTCCTTCGCCGAACAGCAGATTCGTAGCTCCCGCGTTTGAACGCCGGGGGAGGCTCGTGAGGAAAGGCCCAGGCCAACGCTTCTGAACTGGGCATTTCTCATTTCCTTGACTCACGCATGGTCTAGTCCACTGCTCGATGAAGCGGGAAAACGAGCTCGATGGGTCCAAGATGGGTCCCGCGTGTGGCCCGACGGGCCCGGCGGCCGTCAGGCCACCCGGCGACGCCGCCGCTTCAATACGCTCTTGCTCGCTGTCTTTTCAGGCCGTGCTGGCGTTTCCACTGCGGCGTGCCCGAGCTTTGTTGCCGCTGCGGCCTTGCGGTAGGCAGTGATGAGGTCCAGCGACGCTGATGCGGTTGCGGCGTGCATCTCTGGTAGCACCGTCTGGTAGGTGTCGGTCGTCATACGCATGGATGAGTGTCCGAGCATCGCCTGCACGGCTTTCGGGGCGACGCCCGCGGCGAGCGCGAGACTGGCCGCCTCGTGGCGGCCATCGTGAAGCCGAATCGGCGGCAGCCCGGACAGCTCTATCAGGCGGTCCCAGCGGTTGCTGAAGAACTGTGGGTGGTACATCGAGCCGTCTTCCTTGGTGAAGACTCGGTTGGCGGCCTCGGCGGGCGCGGGGACGCCAACCGATGTCCACTTCTCCCGTTCGGCGGCCTGTTTTTCCCGCCAGGCACGTAGCAGCATCACCGAATCTCGGTTCAGTTTGATGTCGCGGATGCTGTCGGCTTTCGGGTCGTCCTTGTGTACTTCGTAGGAGATGCACACCAGTTGCTCGCTGATGTGGATCACTTCGGCGTCCAGGTCAACCTCGTTCCAGGCCAGTGCGGCCAACTCGCCGCGGCGCAGGCCGTGGAAGAGGATCAAGTGCCAGGCGGGGAAGTGACGGTCGTCGATGATGTGGTCCAGGAACTCGGCGGTTTGCTGCAGGGTCCACACCATGACGGGGGATGGCTTCTCACCTGTGCGTTCCCAGCGGGCGACCCGCGGCGGGGTCCAGGCGAGCGCGCGTGGTTTGGTCACCTTGGGAAGGGTCACGAGCGACGCGTAGTTTTTGGTGACCAGTTCCTCCTTCACTGCGTCAGCCAGTGCGGAGGACAAAGTGGAATTGATGCTGACCATGGTGGCTGGGCCGGTGGTGCGTTGCACCTTCGTGCGCTCGGTCAGGTACTCGTCGCGGGCTGCCAACCATGCCGTCCGCCGGCGGGCCTTCTCTTGCCTTTCCTCCCGGCTGGCGGCTGGCGCCGCCCGCCATGCGGCGGACGCAGCGGCAGCGGCCTCTTTCAGCATGGTGACCTTGGCGCGTTGCTCGACGCGCTGCTCGTTGTGGCTGATGATCGAGTCGTATATGCCCTGGCAGTGGCGGGCGCGCAGGTCCCGCATCCTTAGGGCGCCCAGGTGTGGCACCAGGTACAGGGCGATGTCACGTTCGTACTCATAGGCGGTAGTCCGCTTCAGCTCGTTCCTCTTCTTCTTGAGCCAGCGGTCCAGGAATTCGGCGACTGTCTCATCCGATAAGGCGTTGATCCCGGCTTTGGATGCCCGCCATACCTCCTCTGCCTTTGTTGCAGCGTCGGCCTGGGTGGCGAATCCTCCTTCGCGAGCCCGCTTCCGCTTTCCCGTTCCATCGCGCTCCAGTTCGATCGAGTAGTACCAAGAACCGTGAGTACGCTCCTTGAGGCGTAGGCAGGCCCGATCCAGGGAGCCGACCTGTTGCTTACCGTCGGCGTCGAGGGTGGGTGTGCCGTCCGGGTGTGTCAACGGCCCCTTGCAGGCGCACCTTTTGTATGTCTTGTCCTCGAACACCGAGCAGCCCCCTGTGCTTAGTTATACGTATCGGCACTCATTCTTACCGATCCTGTCGGCCACGCACCGGCTTTACCCGTGTATCGTGTGCGGCAGGTTGGCGCGGGGGAGATCGCGACACCGAAGATGGCGACGACGAACACTCTGGCCGCCGACCAGCGCGGAATGAGCCTGGACGAGGTCCTGGCACTGCCCGCGACAGTCAACGTTGTGACCGCCGCCCGTGCACTGGGCATCGGGCACAATAAGGCTTACGACCTGATCAAGGCCGGGCAGTTCCCCGTAAGGGTTCTGTCGATAGGCAACACGGTGCGAATCCCCACGGCAGCTCTGTGGGAGGCGCTGGGGGTCAGCTCGCTGCGGGGAGCCCTCGGCGGGCCGTCGAGTTGAAGGTGAGAACGGTGGCATGCCGCGGTTGTACGGGTTCGACAACCAGGCCCTGACGCGCGTTCGCGCGGATGAGCGCCAAGTCGTACGCGAGGCTGTGAGCCGCATCCGGGCCGGGCAATCGCAGGCTGAGGCCGCAGCGTGGATGAACGCTGAGGGACACCGCGGAACCATGGGCGGCGCGTGGACCAGCATGACGCTGGGCCGACTCCTGGACAACCCGGCGATCGCCGGCCTGGAGCGCGCCCCTGACGGCGGAGAGCTGGTCGAGACAGGCCGTGAGGCGCTGATCACCCCGGAGGAGTTCCGGGAGTTGCAGAAGCGCCCTGGCCGGCGTGGCAGCGTCCGCTCGGGCGAGAGCCGCGAGCCGAACAACGAATACCTACTGGCAAGCGGCGTCACGGTGTGCGGCGAGTGCTCCACGCCGATGACGGGAGGGCGTACCAGCGCGGGCACGCCCTCCTACCGCTGCCAGACCAGCCGCGGAGGGTGCGGCAAAGTCCGCATAACCGCGTCCCTGTTGGAAGACCACGTGGCCGAGCATGTTCTGGGTGAGCTCGCCCGCCCCGGATCGCGCGCTGTCCTGGAACAGGCCAGAGAGCGTGCCGAGGCTGAAGCGAAACAGCTGCGCGGGCGACAGGTCACCCTGGAGGAATCCCGCGCCGAACTGGCCGCACCGTACGCGGCCCATGACCTCTCGCGGGACGCGTTCGTTGCGGCAGACAAACGCATCACCGAGGATCTGAAGGCAGTGCGATCCCGGCTGCGCTTTGTCGAGCAGGCCGCCAACGTGCCGTTGGGCGGGGTGGAGGACTTGGCCCGCTGGTGGGAGCACGCGCCGTACAGCTCCAAACGGGCGCTGGTGCTACTGCTGTTGGAAAAGATCGTTGTGCGTCAGGCGCGTGCCCGAGGGGTGCGCGACGTCGACGACCGGGTAGAGCTGAACTGGCGCGCTGCCGAAGCCGTTTGAGGCTGAACCGGCACCGCGCCGGGCGCTACGGCTTTACGTCGTGATCAGGTGAGGTCGGCCACCAGTAGATGACCTCGTTCATCGTCTCCACGTCGAGAGTCTTACGCAGGTCGCTCATCTGCTCGTTGGCCCAACTTGTGCTGATCCCGCACGCCTTCGCAGCCTGCTTCTGATTCTTGCCCAGGCACAGTTGGCGAAGGACGGCCCGCTGGGTGGGATTGGTATTCAGTGTTCCATCAGGATTGGCGCCGCCGCGGCCGCCGACCCATGGGTCGGCGCCTTGCCAGAACAGGTCGAACACGGCGGCGATGAAGCCACACACCAGATGGTCACGGACCAGGACTGCTTCTTCCGACGCGTCTACCTCGCTGTTGTGAACAGGGATGAACGCGGCCTGGGTGTCGTACATGACCATGCGTGGAAACGGCGTGTTGAGGGTGCGGATTTCTCCGCCGGCGGCGGCCATCTCGTGCGCCCAATCGCCGACGTTGGCGACTCGGCGGACGGAGCTGTGGTAAAGCGTGCGCAGTGCCAGGCCGCGCGCGAGGGCTTGCGGGTCGCGGGTCCTGGAACGAGTTAGGTCGTCAGCTGTGCGCTGGCCGGGTTGGGCAGTTCGGACCACATTGCGTGCGGCGGCCGCCTGCTCGGAGATGCGTGTGTTGATGAGTTTCTTGCCGGTCAGGAGCTCCACGGAGCCGGTCGCGCGCGCTGCGTCGTAGTGATCGCGAAGCTGCAGCAGAAAGTCAGGCAAGGCGCCGACGTAGGCAGTTACTGAAGTCAGTTGCTGGTGTACCAGGTTGACCATATGCGCGTAGGTGTGGCGTGGCTCGACAGCGGCATATACGTCTGCCTCGTACGGGTGCGCGACGGCCAGGCCCACGTCGACAAGTTCTTCCAGGCCGAAGGTTGTTGGAGCCAGCCTGTCTCCCGCGAGGATGCGTAAGTAAGTGTCTATGGCCTGAGGAGACAGATCAGGCAGCTTCGGTACTTGTGGCACCTTTCGAACCCCTGACAATGTCCAGTGGGCGAAACCCTGGGTATGGAAGGCTTGATGATCGCACAAAACCACTACAGGGTGTTCGAATAAGGCGCAATAAATCAACGCGCGTCACCTTTTCGGGCAGGCCATCTGAAGGCTGTGGGACGCACGCCTGCCTGTCGACTCAGATGCGAAGGGGAACCTTGCATGATCGTTCGTCGTGTTTTGCGGCTCATGGCTTCTGGCGCGCTCGTGGCGATTGCTGGCCTGAGTGTGATCTCGATAGTCGAGGCGCCCGCGCAGGCGCGGGTGGTGGCCGAGGGCTCGGCTGATCTTCCGGTGGTAGCGGATCAGGGCCAAGGGGAGAGTGATGTCCTGAATCAGCTCGGAGATAGCTCCTGGTAAGAGGCCGAGGGTAGGCCGGTCAGGCATCTGGGAAGACGGGCCCAGGTCTCTGGCGCGGGGGGCTCTAGTCCTCATTTGGGGGAAGTGCGGGAATCGGCGAGGGGTGGCGCACGCGAACCGATCGCGTGTGGCAACAAAAGGGGCGCTCGCCGCCCAGTAGGGGAGGAAGGCACGTGGCTGTCGATCCGGCACGCATCCGTCGGCGCATGCAGGAGGCCGAGGGATCGAACCGCCGCAGCCTGGGGGTGCGAGAAGCGCGGGTGGCGCTACGGGCGCTGGCCGTGGTCTTGGATGGGGAGCCCGACGAGAAGCCAGACCATGCAGGGACGGCGATGGAGCAGGCGAGCTGACCTGAACCCCCATTCGTACAGAGGCGGGCGCATCCATTGGCGCCCGCCTCTACGCATGCTCTGACCTGCGGTAATCGCCAGAAAATACTTGCCACCACTCCTTGTGCAGCTACAATAAGAGCAGGAGGCGGGAGGGATCCGCCCCACCCCACCAGGCCTCTTGGAGCGAAGCCGTGACGATCCAGTCCCTGCCCATCAGCGAGATCCACCGCAACGAGCGTCAGCCGCGCGAATACTTCGACCCCGCCGCACTGCTGGAACTCGCGGACAGCATCAAGCGGTTCGGTCTCATGCAGCCCATCGAGGTTCGCCCCATGCAGCCCTCCGGGGCCCGGGCGGACGGCGAAGTCCACGTCTACGAGATCGTCGCGGGCGAGCGTCGCTGGCGCGCCCACCAGCTCGCCGAGCTGACGCACATCAACTGCATCGTCTCCGTCGACGACCTGACCGGCCTGGAGCGTTTCAAGAGGTCGGTCGCCGAGAACCTCAACCGCGCCGATATGACGCCGATGGAGGAAGCCAGGGCGTTCCGACGGATCCTCGACGAGGGGGACGGTGTCGAGGCCGGCGCGGTCGCCAAGGAGTTCGGGAAGTCCACGCAGTACGTGAACCTGCGCCTGGCGCTGCTCGCCCTGACTGACGAAGTCCAGCAGCACGTCAACTCGGGCGCGATAGGCACCCAGGCCGCCGTGCAGATCGCGGCCCTGACTCCCGGCAACCAGGCGGCGGTCATGAAGAAGTGGGCCAAGGGCGCCTTCGCGGGCGACAACGAACTGGTGCACTTCGCCTACGCGTTGAAGCAGCAGCAGGGTCAGACCATCGCACTCCTTGTGGAGGATATGACCCCCGAGCAGCGCGAGGAGCGGCGGCGCGAGCGCGTCACGGCGCGGAGGAACATCGACAAGATCGAGCAGGTGCTCGGCCTGCTGGAAGACCTCGGCAAGGCTGACCCGATGAAGCTCGCTCTGGCCCTGGAGGGCGAGGTCGGCAAGCGTATGGCGCAGATGGACCGCGTTGCCGACGCGGTAGCCAAGGCCCGGTGGAACCTGCGGCAGGTCAAGGCGCATGCCGAGGCCCGCGAGATCGCCCGCCTGAACCCTGACGCCGAGCACAAGAGCCTCGCGGCGCCGGTGGGGCCCGAGGCGCCGGTGGAGCCGCAGGTCCCGGTCGAGCCCGAGGTGTCGGTGGAGCCGCAGGTCCCGGCCAGGCCGGAGACTTCGGTCAGGCCGAAGCGAGCGGCCTCGGCCAAGCCGAGGGTTCCGGCCAAGCCGAAGGCTCCGGCCAAGCGTGCGGCTTCGACTGCGGTTTGACTGGGCTCGGCCCGCCTTGCCCGGGGCGGGCCGAGCTTGGCCCCAATCACCGAAGGGAACCCTGTGAGCGATACAACCGGCCGCCCTGACTGGTCGAGCATGAAACCTGCCGACTTCGGAGCCCGTGCCGAGGCGGGCCAGGATGCACTGTTCCTTGTCGACGAACCAGACGCCTGCGGCACCGACACCCTGGACGGCTACGGCTTCGGGGCTGTCCTGTGGGTCGACCGGCCTCGTTCCGCCCCGGCCGGCACCGATCCCCTCGTTGACTAACCGCACCCCGACCGCTGGCTGGCTGGAGCGTAACGACGACCGCAAGGTCACCTGTCTCGACTGCGCGAGAGATGTGCCACAACACTCGAACGTGGTACGTTCTGTTCGCTGATCGGGAACGGCTGCAGTCGCGGGACCGGCCCGTCAGTAACGCCGTGGCATGCGGCATCCCCTCACGGTGTCTGGCGGGCGGCAACCCCCCGCGCCCTGCCCGCCAGACACCGGCTCCGCCCATGCGGAGCCGTAAGGGATACCGCCCCACGCACCCGCGAAATGGACCCGCTCAGGCCACCCGGCCGGGCGGGTCCCCGCGTACCCAGGAGAGGACACATGACTACGACCTACCGCGCCGACCACGCAGACGACCCCGAGCGGTACGAGCGGCTCATGCGCGAACGCTACGGACCGCTGGACAAGGTCATGGCCGAACGAAGCGGACCCGGTTCACCTGCCCGGAGACCGCCGATTGACCGCGCCGACCGGGCCACCCC
Organism: Streptomyces sp. NPDC002935; assembly: GCF_040611295.1. Classification (NCBI taxonomy): domain Bacteria; kingdom Bacillati; phylum Actinomycetota; class Actinomycetes; order Kitasatosporales; family Streptomycetaceae; genus Streptomyces; species Streptomyces sp. NPDC002935. Next base: position 16,984 of record NZ_JBEXNW010000029.1, on the reverse strand, counting down.
CGACCCCGCCGCTGCGGCCCACCTTGCCGAGCTCAAAGAGGCGATCGCGCACGGCCCTGTCGGCAGACCTGGCCCCGCTGCGCCCGTAGAGCAGCGCACTCCGCCAGTCCCCGGCATGACGTGGTGCCACGCGTGCGACGGCTGGTGCACGCCGCAGGGCATCTGCGGCTGCAACGACCAATAGGCGAGGACTGGCTATGTTCATGAGTAGGGGTTCTGGCTCAACTTTTACTTTTGTGGAGGCTCTACGCTCTGTGATTGTTGATCTTTCACTTTGCTGACCTCGGGGAGAAAACGCAGGTTCCGACTGATGATGGCTGGTATGACACGACTGTGGAGGATGCTGGCCTGGGTTGGGGTGGTTGTCGGAGCCTTACTGCCTGCGGGGTTGATCGTGCTCGTGGTGGTCGCGGACCTGGACACAGCTGGCCAAGTGGCGGGCATTGTGGGAACTATCGCTGGCCTGGCCGGGCTGGGGGTGTCGGTATACGCGCTGAAGCAGCAGGGCGCGGCGAGCGCCGACGGCGAACGGTCGGTCGTCAGTGGAGACGTCTCGGGAATCGTCTCCACTGGTGATAACGCCATGAACTCGCTGACCTGGGCTGAGCGCGCCACCGTGCTGCCTCCAGAGGCGTTCACGTCGATGGCTGAGCTAGCTGCCCCACAGGGCCTAGTCAAACTCCCCCCGTACCCGAACCGGTTCGTCGGCCGCGCCCAACTCCTGACCCGTCTCGACGAGATGCTGGAAAGCCCCGGCGGGGTGGTGGTACAGGCGGTCCACGGCCTCGGCGGGATCGGCAAGAGCACCCTGGCCGCGTATTGGGCCGCCACCCACGCCACTGGCCGTCACCCAATCTGGTGGATCACTGCCGACAGCCCGGCCACCCTGGACGCGGGCCTGGCAGCCCTGGCCACCGCGCTGCAACCTGCACTGTCCGATGTGCTGTCCTTCGAAGCCCTGCGGGAGCGGGCTGTGCAGTGGCTCGCCGCCCACCACGGATGGCTGGTCATCCTGGACAACGTCAACGATCCGGCCGACATCAGTTCCTTGCTCGCCAGAACACGCGGCGGACGTTTCCTGATCACCAGCCGCCGCACCACCGGCTGGCACGACCTGGCCACTTCTATCCCCATGGATGTCCTGGACCGGGCCGAAGCTGTGGACCTGCTCACGGGTGTCCTCAACCGCAGCCACGCTTGTGACCTGGACGGCGCGGACGACCTATGCAGAGAACTGGGCTGCCTCCCGCTAGCCATCGAACAGGCCGGCGCCTTTATCACCGAGACCGGCAGCACCCCACGCGACTACCTCGACCTGCTCGCCACCTATCCGGCCGCCATGTACCGGCACAGTGCAGAGGGCACCGACACCTCACGCACCATCGCCCGCATCTGGCACGTCACTTTGGACCGGCTGGCCGACGAACCCCTCACCGGAACCGTCCTACGCATCCTGGCTTGGTACGCCCCTGACAACATCCCCCGGACCCTTCTGAACGGCCTTGCCAACCCACCCGACCTCACACATGCCATCCGCCGACTGGCCGCCTACAGCCTGCTCACCACCCACCGCAACACCCTGAGCGTGCATCGCCTCGTCCAAGCCGTCGCCCGCACCCCCGACCCTGACGGCCCCCACCGCACGCCTCACGCCATCGACCACGCCCGGGAGCGGGCCGCCACCCTGCTGTACGAGGCCCTACCCAAGGACAAGCGGGATCCAGACTCCTGGATCCAGTGGCGCCGCCTGATCCCCCATATCGACGCCCTAGCCGAACATGCCACTCCCGATACCGACACCACCATTACTGCCGACCTATTTGGCCGCACCGGAGGATTCCTCCTCCGTCAAGGCCCCCGCGCCACCAGATACCTCCAACGTGGTCTCGCTGGTGCCCGGCGTGCCTTGGGTGAGAATCACCCGCACACTCTGGCTTTTCGTAACGACGTGGCTTCTGCCTATCGGGCGGCAGGGGATCTCGACCGTGCTATTCCCTTGTATGAGGCAGTCCTCGCGGATGCCCGGCACGCCCTGGGTGAGAATCACCCGTTGACAGAGACGGTCCACAGTAACCTCGCTGCCGCCATCGTTGAACGCGACGGCGGCAACTCCAGGCAACCTTGACCCATGGCTCACAAGCAACGCCAGGCCCCGCACACCCCGGACATGTGGCTCCCGAAGCAGTGCATCGCACATCAACACCAGAACCGGAGCTCGTGAACAAAGCCAGTAAGGACTCGCAGAGAATCAACTTGTGGGTTCCGGGACTTGGCTCCGCAGGTCAACGCGCTGATCGCCCGCATGTTGTTCTTCTGCGAGCCCTAACGACTTGGTCCGCGATAGCCCTGGTCATTCTCGTCCGGCCTGCGGTAGGAAGATCAAATGACTCGTCTCCCTGCCTGCGGTCTTGAAGGGCCCATCCGCGCCAGGACCGCCTCGCAGGCGCCGTTGGCCGTGCGGGCCGTCCTCTTCGACTTCTCCGGCACCCTGTTCCAGATCGGTACGTATGCAGACCGGATCCGAGCGGCGATGGCTGAACCCGTGGACGAGGCGGCGATGGACGTCATGCTGAGCGGGCTCGAAGCCGGCCTGTCGGACCGTGGCGTGGTCGAGGCCCAGCGTGGCCGCGACGTCTCCTCAAGAGCACATCGCCATGCCTTCACCACCTGGTACGCCTCGGTTCCCGAGCTGGCACCAGTCGCTGACGTGCTCTATGAGCAATTGCAGGCCCCTGAGCATTGGGTGCCTTACGTAGACACTGAGTCCACACTGGTCCGACTGACTCAGAGCGGCGTGGCTCTGGGGGTGGTCAGCGATGTGGGCTGGGATCTGCGGGCCACCTTCGCTCACCATGGCCTTGACCACTACTTTTCGTCCTGGGTGCACTCCTACGAACACGACACTGAAAAGCCGGACCCGTTGCTGTTCCAGCATGCCTGCCGTGAACTGGGTGTCGCTCCGGAGGAGACGCTGATGGTGGGTGACCATCCTGCGAAGGATGGCGGCGCGGCTGGGGCGGGACTGCGCTCGTATGTGCTGCCCGGTCGAGCCACTCCCGGTTCGTGTCGCGGACTGGATGCAGTGCTCCGCCTGGCCGATCGAGTGTGACCAAGAAGTGGGTCCGTGCGGCCTTGTCCCATCCTGCCTTCTGCGGCGTCTCCCGTGCGCATCTCGGCGATTTGATCGAGGAGTTGGCAGGCCCGTGGCTGGCCCGGTGTGAGTCGGCTCTGGATGAGCGGCGTGGTGCCGCGCGGCGGCGGCAGACCGGTGCCGGGCCGAAGTGCGGCCTGGTCTTCACCGACCGGGTGCTGGTCACCCTGGTACATCTGCGCACCGGGCTTCCGCACGCCGCGCTGGCCGAGCGGTACGGCACCGCCCGCTCCACCGTCTCCCGCGCCATCGGCGAGATCCGCCCGTTGTTGGCCGCGCGCGGCTTCGCGGTCCCCGACCGTCCCGGGGTGCGACTGCGCACGCTGACGGATGTGTTCGCCTACGCGGAAGCCGAGGGGATCACGCTGCGGATCGATGGAGCGGAGACCCAGGTACGCAGGCCCAAGGCCAACCGGCCCGGACAGCGGGCCTTCGTCTCTGGAAAGAAGAAGCAGAACACCATGAAGACCACCACCATCAGTGACGGTCAGGGGCGTCTGCTGTGGTCGGGCGCGGACCGGCCGGGTCGCATACACGACCAGACCGCGATGCGCACCGAGGGCATCGCTGAACAGCTCCGGCTCCGTCCGAAGGTGAGAGCTGAGGTCGACGAGGGCTACCGGGGCCTGGCCAACGAGTTCCCCGACCAGGTCAGTGCCCCGCCGAAGAAGCCGAAGGACGACGCACCGCTCGGCGAGCAGCACGCATGGCGGGAGATGCGCCGTCGGCAGTCCTCGCACCGGATCTGCGTCGAGCACACCAATGCCGAACTGCGGCAGTGGCGCCCGCTCCAGCGATACATCGGCCGGCGCGAGGACTACGCCGAAACCCACGTCGTGATCGCCTCACTGGTCTCGGACCGCTCTGCCCGCCGGGTAACCCGCCGCAAGCCGAGCACTGAACTGGTGCTCGCCCGACAGGCGGCCTGCTGATCAACTACCAGCCGATCTGCCAGGCCAGCACGCCCCGACCTCAATCGCGGACCGAGTCGTAAGGGCGAAACGCGGGCCCGGGACCTCCTGCGTGCCGCTCTCAAGCCTGCCGCCGACACGCAGCTGGAGCTGCTGGGCGCCTGATCCTCTAGTGTGGGCGGGCGTAGGGCGCGGGGGCACGCTCCTACACGAAGGGCTCCTGCTGTGAGTGCTGCGCCCGCCCGCATCCCCGAGTCGCTGCTGCCGCTGGCCGTGCCGATCGACGATCTGACCGAGTACTACCGCAACCCGCGCACCGGCGACGTCGATGCCATCGCCGAATCGCTCCGCGTCAACGGCCAGTACAAGGCCATCGTCGTCAACCGCGGTTCGCACACCGGCCGTTCCAACGAGATCCTGGCAGGTAACCACACCTGGGCCGCCGCCAGGCAGCTCGGCTGGCAGCAGATCGCGGCGACGTTCATCGACGTCGCCGACGAGGACGCCGCCCGCATCGTCGTCGTCGATAACCGCACCTCAGACCTCGCCGGGTACGACAGTGATCTGCTGGCCGACATCCTGGAAGAGCTGCCCGACCTCGACGGCACCGGCTACGACCAGAACGCCCTGGACAAGCTGCTCGACAGCCGGGCTCTGCCCGACACGATCGACCTGCCGTCCGACGGCGCGGGTACCGGGTCCATGGCCAAGCTGGAGTACCTGCAGTGGGGCTACCTGCAGTGGTCCACCATCCGCGTGCAGATCACCGCAGCCGAGGTGGAAACCCTCAACGCCATCTACGAGCAGTACCTCACCGAGTCCCGCTCTGACCTCGGTTTCGGCTGGCACCTGCTGCAGGAGGCTCACACCGAGACCGTCGAGGCCCCGGCCGTCGGTGTGGAAGCGGCCTCGGGCCAGGACAGCCCCGCGGACGGCGCCGGCGGAGCCAGCGACGAGGGCCAGGAGGACGAGGACGCATGAGCGCCCCCACCACGACGTTCTACGAGGCTTACCCGCTCAAGGACCTGCGCCCCGCCGACTACAACCCGCGCCACCTGTCCGAGGAAGCCTTCGAGCGTCTGACGGCGTCTATCCGTCGGCACGGCATCGTGAAGCCGGTCATCCTCAACGCTGACGGGACACTGGTCGCAGGCCACCAGAGAACCAACGCCATGACCGCGCTCGGGATGACGTACACCCCTGCCGTCATGCTCGGCAGCAAGGTCCGCCTGAGCGACGAGATCCAGTTCAACCTCCTGCACAACAGGGTCGAGACTGAGGCGAGCGTTGTGTACGCGCAGCCCGGGTCCTTCGGCGAGTGGTCATGGATCCCGTGGCAGACGATCGAGGTCGCCGAGTCCCGCAACAAGCCGTTCCAGCAGGCGATCTCGTTCATGACCGGCGGACACGGAGCGTGGGGCAGCGTCGTCATCGACGACCAAGGTCGCATTGCCCTCAACGCCGAGTACGCGGTCGTCGCCGCGAAGAGCCACTTCGACGTCCTCGCCTGGACCTGCCCATCCCTGGACGCCGCGCAGCTGGTCGCCGACCTCACCGGCGAGTACGGCGTGTATGACTGGACCGGCCTGGAGGAGCAGGCGCCGGTCTACAACCAGCACATCGTGCAGCCCAAGCGGCTGCGCCAGTACACCTCGCTGCGCAAGCAGGGGAAGCTGGCGTACAAGAGTGAGGTGTGGGAGAAGCTGGTACTCCCGCGGCTGCGGAAGCGCCCCGACATGCGAGTGGTCGACTTCGGAGCCGGGCACGGCGACTACGCCAAGAAGCTGCGCCCCGAGGGCTACCTCATCGACGACTACGAGCCCTACAGAACTACCCCCGGGAAGTACGCCGTCGACATCAAGGGCGTCGTGTCGATGGTCCGCACCATCGAGACGGGGCTGCGCGAGCACGGCCTGTACGACGTGGTCGTCCTCGACTCGGTCATCAACGCCACCACGTCGCTGGACTACCAGCACTGGGTGCTCACCGCTGTAAATGCGCTGTGCGCGGCCGACGGCACGGTGTGCATCGGCACCCGCAATCTGCTGGCCGAGCAGGCATTCGAGAAGTCGCAGCACTCCACGAGCCGGGAATCCTCACGTCTGACGTTCCTCGACTCCGAGCACGTTGACATGCGGTTCATGCAGGGCAAGTGGATGAGGATCCGCTTCCATACCCCTGAGTCGCTGGCCGAACTCCTGCAGGCGTACTTCGGGGAAGTGACCGTCGCCGGCCGCTCCAACGCAACGCTGCGCGCCGTCTGCAAAAACCCCATCAGGCTTTCCGACCTCGATTACGAGAAAGCCCTCGATGAGGAATTCAATATGCCCTACCCGAACGAATTCAGACACGGTCGCCATAAACGGCTCGTGGAAAATTTGGTAAAGTTGGTTAAAGAAAGGGAAGTTCCCTAGGTCTCATGCAGAGGGGGGATCCGAGTAATGCAAAAACCGCCCGTGAGGGTCGGATTAACCACAACCGCGCCATACCTGATCATGTGGTTGGTTGGGGTTCGTAACGTCAACCTCGAAAAGCACTGCCTGGAGTCGTTCGGGGTGCCAGACCGCTACCCGGTCAACCCGCGGGCGCCCCGCCAAAGCGTCACACTGCCGGCGGAGAGCCCGCCCCTCGCCTGGTATGCGTGCGCCCTCCCTCATCCCTGGGATTGGTCGAGCAACGCGCACCTGGCTTTCGAGTATGCCGAGGGGCACCAATGGGAAGGTCCCGCCCTCGTGCGCGGTCTTCAGGTGACTCTCGAAAACGCCCGCCCTATCTTCGGATGGGGCGAGCAGTCGATACCCGGCTTCGCTGAGAGGCGCGGCCAGTACCTGTACCGCACGTGCCGGAACTGGCAGTTCGCCTGGTGGCTGCGCTCGAACCGCGACGCGCCGGACGCTCTGCCTATGCCGCCCATGCCGCCCGCCGACAACCCGGACCAGCTCAAACTGATGTGACGACCCGAGGCGGGGCGGCAGTGCGCCGCCCCGCCTCCGCGCCCAGTTCAGACCCCGTCCGGCGGGCCGCTTCCGGGGCCACGCCATTCGCGGATCAGTCGCTTCAGGGCCTCAAGCAAGCCCGTGACTTCATTCGTCAGCCGTGTCGCGACCAGCAGCAGCAGGCCCAGGGCTTCCAAGGCCAAGACCCACTTGATCACAGGGATTTCCATCGCGTACGCGTCCCTTTCCAGGTTCAGGGACAGCTCAGGCGTTCAAGGCCCCGGTCAGGCACCCAAGACGTAGTCCCCGAGTCCAATGACACCCGGGCGCCCGACCCCTGGTGCTCGCGGAACGAGAGGTACGGCGAGACGGCGTACGCCGCAGGCCAGCGATAGCGGTTCCACTGCGTCCGGAACCAGGCGAAGCGGCTCATCGGCATCCCGCAGACGAACCGTACGGCGCCGGTCCAGCCAGTCCTGCAGACCAGCCAGTGATGTGAAGAGCGAAAGCGCCCGGGTCAGCAGCGCGCCGCTGAGCTCGACTCGGTCGTCAGCCGGCGCAGTCCGCTCCTCGAACGGCAGAGGGGGACGAATCTCGTCGAGGGGGACGTAGTCGAAGCCGCGCCGGCTGGGCGCGTGCGACGCTTTGGCTTCGAAAACAAACGAGGGCTCGTGCTGGATGCCTGGCCAGAGCACGTCCGGGGCTGCCGCGATCTTGCCGTCGCTGGTTGGGAACCAGCACCTCTGCTTGCCCTCGTCGATCCAGTCAAAGATGTCAATGGTCGCGGCAGCGCCGTCCTGGCGGTTAACTGCCGCAAGGCGGCTCCAGCGTTCCAGCTGGGCGAACAACACCGGCAGTTCTTGATGCGCGTGCCAGTCCCCGGTGAGCGTTGCCAGTTGCTGACGGTTGGTGCCCACAGGCCTAGTCCTGGAGTACCGCACGGTCCGCTCTACTGGTCGCGGAGGAATGGCGACAGCAGGTGCGTACCGCTGAAGCAGGTCCGAAGGTGTGGCCAGAGGAGCAGGTGATGGCGGCCGGGCCTGCGAGGGCCCGGAGCCGAAGGTGCTCCATATCTCCATGGCCACACCGTAGATCAGGCACCGTCCGGCTGGGCCGGTTCGGCAAAAACAGTCTCGTGAAGGTCGCGGCCCGTCCGTCCGTCGGTGCCATACGGAATCATGTGGGTGGGGCGCGGGGGCGCAACCGGAAGGATCGCTGCCCCGTGGGACGCCCCGATAAGGCCACCCGCGCCGCCATAACGCAGCGCCGCGCGGACGCCATCGACCTACGCCTTGCCGGCGTGGACTGGCTCACCGTGGGCCGCAAGCTCGCCGCAGACCCCGGCATCAACTCCGACCGGATCGCCTACCCCCAGGGCTATGGCATCGACCGGTACAAAAAGGGTCAAGAGCCGCCCGGTGATGAACAACTGATAAACGCCGCCTGCAAGGACGTACGGCAGGCTCTGAAGGAGCGCACCACCGAGCAGGACGAGAAGGCCGACGAGCTGCGGGCGGTGGAGAACCTACGCCTGGACCGCCTGTTCTTCGTCGCCTACCGGCAGGCCGTCAAGGACGGTGACCTGCCTGCCATCGACCGGGCCCTACGCATCATGGAGCGCCGCGCCCGCATGAACGGCCTCGACCAGCCGTCCAAGACCGAGATCGTCACGCCTCCCAGCTCGGGCAGCGAGCTCACCGCCATCGCACTCGACGAACTCGAAGCCCTCATCGGCATATCGGAGGAGGCCGCAAGTGGCTCGGACGAGTAGCAGCGAGCGTGAAGCCAAGGCGCTGGCCGCCTATCGCAGCAGACCGCCGGCGGTACGCCGCGCCATGGCGGCGAAAGCCTCCCCCGAACTGCGTGCCCAACTCGCCCGCATCGAACGCTCCATCGCCATGGACGCGTCGCCGGGGGCGCTCGCCGCAGTCCTCACCGAACGCCGCGAAATGCAGGCCCGCCACCTCCACCTCATCGACCAGGCGTGGATCGACATGGCCGAGGGCAGGGCCGACCGCGTCATGATCACAATGCCGCCGCGTCACGGCAAGTCGCGCCGGGCCTCCCGCTGGGCACCCCTGTGGTACCTGCGTCAGCACCCCGACCGCCGCGTCATGATCGCCTCCTACTCAGGAGACCTCGCCGAAGAACACTCCCGGTGGATCCGCGACGCCATCGAGACATGGGGCGACGAACTCGGCATCCACCTCAACCCGTCCAGCCGCGCGGCAATGCGCTTCGACATCCAAGGCCACCAAGGCGGCCTCGTCGCCGCAGGCATCGGCGGCAGCCTCACTGGTAAGGGCGCCACCATCGCCCTCGTCGACGACCCGGTACAAGACATGGCCTCCGCCGACTCCCCGAACATGCGCCGCAAAACGTGGGAATGGTGGCAGTCCGTGCTCCAGACACGCCTGGAGCCCGACGGCGCGATCTGCGTCATCCAGACCCGCTGGAACGAAGACGATCTCGCCGGACGCATCCTCGCCGACGCACAGGCCAACGAGTGGCACGTCATCGACCTGCCCGCGCTCGCCGACTCACCCAACGATCCCCTCGGCCGCGAGTTGGACGAGCCGCTGTGGCCCGAACGCTTCGGCGCCGACCACCATGCCGTCACCCGCCGCCGCGTCGGAGAACGCGTGTGGGCCGCCCTCTACCAGCAAAAGCCGCGCCCCCCAGAGGGCGGCGTATGGCAGCGCGCCTGGGTCACGGACCATCGCATCACCACCGTCGAGTTCGGTGGCCTCGACATGGCCCGCATCATCGTCGCCGTCGACCCCGCCGGCGGAGAGTCCGCCGTGGGCGACGAGACCGGCATCATCGGAGCCGCCCGCGGCTTCGACGGCCACCTGTACGTCCTCGAGGACCGCTCCGCATCCATGGGCGCCAACGACTGGGGCCTCACAGCGTGCCGCCTCGCGATGTCCCTCACGGCCGACGCCATCGTGGTGGAGTCCAACTACGGCGGCGACATGGCCCGGCAAGTCCTCTCCCAAGCCTGGGAACAGCTGCGCCGCGACGGCACCACCGGCGGACAGCTGATGCCCCGCGTCCTCGAAGTCACCGCCAAGGTCGGCAAACGACTGCGCGCCGAACCTATCGCCCAGCTGTACGAGCAGGGCCTCATCCACCACGTCGGCACGCACGTCACCTTGGAGGACCAGATGGTCACCTGGGTCGTCGGCATGGACTCCCCAGACCGCATGGACGCCGCCGTCCACGGACTGACCGAACTCGCCGACCCCGACCAACTCGCCGCCGTCGCCGGACACATCCACGACGACCGCCTCGGCGGCCGCCGATGACCCCCGGAAACGGCCCCATAAAGCCCAACGGCCATTCCAGGCACGGCTGTTACCCTCTTGGCCCATGTCGACCAGGGGGAATGTCGCCGCCGCAGCAGTCGGGTGCGCGGTCGTTGTCACCAGCACGATCCTGCTGTGGCCCACCTCGAACCAGCCACCCGCAGCGCCTACCTCGGATCAGATCAAGGCCTCCGCGCAGGCCCGCCTGGACGCCTCGCTCAAGGCAGGGCACGCCGCCAGGGCGAACATCTGGGCCGTGGGCAAGACGCCGAACGGCAAGCAGTGCCAGGCCGCGTGGGACAACCTGTTGGACTCGGAGCAGCGTGACCAGAGGTATGCGATGTGGATGCTCGGGTGCGCCGACACGGCCACCCCGTAGCAGCACGGCTCGCGGTGCACGATGCTCGTGATCGGCTGGACGAAACTCCCAACCGGTGGGGCAGGGTGCCGTAGTAACCTGCGCCCATTGCTCAAACTAGGACGCTGGGGGACAGCACGTGACCGATCGGACCATCGCGCCGAAGGGAATGCCACGGCCTACCGGCGAGCACGGCCAAGCCCTTCTCGACCTGGTCTGGCAGTACTTCGCCGACTCACTTTGCTGGCCGACCTTCGACTACGTCGATCGGAAGCTTTATGCGTCCGGTCTGAAGTTCGAAGAGGCCGTGCAACAGCTGTGCCCTGCGCTGCTACGGGGTGTGGACGCTGGCCTGTGGCGGCTTCCGCAGAGCGCGACGGAGCTGTCTCTAACGGTTGCTGGCGCTGCGAACTGCACTAGAAGCGCGTTTCTTATCGACATTTTCCTCATCATGGTGCGCAGAGCAGCATCGATCGAGCCCCATTTTGAGCCCGAGGAGCCTGGTGCGCTGCCCGAGCTGTGGCCCAACGACGTGAAAGATCTGATGCCGGCCCAGGTCGAGTTGCCGAGCTTTGTCGATCGGGACTTGGTGGCCAAGCAGGTTTTGTTCACCAGCTACGCGCTCGGGCGGCACGAGCCTTGCTTTCGCGGGGGCAACCACGCTACGGGCACCTATAACTGGAAGCTGGCCTTCGACCGGGACATTCGACCGTTCGCTGACGTGCGACAGGTAGATGAGTACTGGCGCATCCGTGAGCAGGTGCTGGGGCCGACGCGGGTTGAGGCCGACAACACGCTCTTCCATAAAAGCCCGGTCCCTGATGTCGCTCCGATGCCGAAGGCCATACCGGACGTCCTGGTCGCGGACGTGGACGCGGCGGAGGCCATGCACGTCACCTGCATGCTGCATCCGCTGATCGCGGATGTCGCGGCCGAGCGGTTCAACAGCGGCTTCTTCATCGATGCGGTGGCTCGTGCGTTCCAGGCGGTGGAGCACCGCGTGCAGACGCTGGTCGGCGTCAGCGAGATCGGTGAGAGGCTCATGGGCATTGCCTTCGGCGCTAAGCCGGGTCCCCCGAAACTCACGGTGACCCGGTCCACGGGCAGTTCGCTGGAGAGCGAGCAGAACGGCATGCAGTTCCTATTCAAGGGCGCGACTGGTGCGCTGCGTAACCCTCGAATGCACGGGCCGGACGCGAAGGATGCCCGCGATGAGGCCGAGGAGATGCTGGTGTTCGCCAGTTTCCTCATGCGGCGTCTCGATATCGAGGACGACAAGCGCAAGGCCGCCGTGGCGGGCCCGTGATCGCACGCGGCATCTAAGCTGGATGTGGGCGCGGGGCCCGGTCGCCTGGAGGGGCATCCGTGAGGCACCCGCGTGAACTGCTCATCGACGCCTGGTCATGGCTCAACTACAAGCAGGCGATGGCTCACCCCGGCAGGCCGGGCCACCATGCGTTCCCTGAGCTGAACAACTCGTGGGTGCCCGCCGAGGACCTACGCCGCCTGGCCGCGTACAAGTTCCTCGCCGCGTACGACTCCAACCAGGCCGGGCAGCTTGCCTCCGTCACTGGTGATGACCAGCACGGCATGGAGCGCCGCGAGTTGGGCGACCCGTCCAAGCTGATCGACACCACCCTCAGCTACCTGCTGGGCGCGGAGCAGACCATCGTGGTGCCGGGAGCCGAGCGCCCCGACCAGGCGGGCGAGCAGCCGACCCAGGAGGCCAAAGCGGCTGCCGACCTGCAGGACAAGCTTCGCTCCTGGGCGGAGAAGGAGTTGCTGCCGCTGCGCATCCAGCAGGCCGAACGGTGCGCGGTGCGCAGCGGCGACGGCGTTTACACGTTGGCGTGGGAGCCGTCCAAGCGGCGTGTGCTGCTGCGCACATACGACCCGGGCTGGTACTTCCCCGAGTGGGACGAGGGTGAGCAGGACGCCCAGGAGTACCCGCAGCGGGTGCACTTCGCGTGGGAGCTGTCCGCTGACCCGGTGCGCGGCCTCAAGGACCGCGTGCGGCGCATCACCTACGAGCTCGGCCCGATCGGGCCCGCCACAGCGCCTGGCCAGACCAGTGACGGCCGTGCGATCCGCGAGCAGGTAGCCGGCGCGGACGGCGACCCTGTGCTGACGGTCGGCGACACCCTCGACGCGCTCACTGGCACAGTGACCCGCACCTACCCGTGGGCGCCGGGCAAACCGTCTTCGACGACGTGCTACCTGACGGACGCCGAATGGCTGCTGGAGGACCTTGGCTCCGCGCACGACGTGTTCAGCCTGCCCGCCGACAAGGCCGCCTACCGGGTGCGCTCCGACGGCCAAGTCCTCGACCGGCTCGACCTGATGGTGGACTTTATCCCGGTCGTGCATGTCCCGAACTCGATCCCCGATGTCGGCGAGCACTGGGGCAAGCCCACGCTGGCGCCCGTTCTGCAGCTGATGGACGAGCTGCAGGCCACCGACACCGACAGCGCGTCCGCGTCGTCGACCACGGGCACACCGATCGTGGCTCTCGCCGGGGCACGGCTGCCCATTGACCGCTCCACCGGCCAACCGCTGCCGGTGCGCGTGGAGGCAGGGACGGTGTGGCAGCTGTCCGACAACGGCCGCATGGATGCTCTGGACACCTCGGCACAGCTCGCCGAGCTCCGCCAGCGCGTTGACCACCTGCTTGACCGGCTGGCCTCCAACACTCGGCTGACCACGGCCGGTCTCGGCACCCTCGACGTGGCCAAAGTGCCATCCGGGTACGCGCTGCAGCTCGCGCTTGGCCCGCTCGACTCCCTCGTTGGCGGGATGCGCCTGGCCCGCGGCCACAAGTACCAGCTACTGCTGCGTATGGTGCAGCGCCTGCACCAGGCCGGGCAGGAGTGGCCCGCCGGCGAGTCGCTGCCTGCCCGGCTGGCGTGGGGTGCGCACACCCCCACCGACCGGACGACCGCCCTCAACGACGTCACCGCAGGCTACGCGGCGGGCGTGTTCTCCCTGGAGACCGCGGTCCGCATGCTGCAGGAGGCCGGTTATCCGATCGAGGACGTCGCCGAGGAAATCGAACGCATCCAGAAGCGGGCCTTCGACCAGGCCGCTCGGCTCGCCGATGCGACCGGCGACAATGGGGTCGTACGCGAATACCTGGGCCTGCCTGAGGCCGATTCGATGCCCACGGTGCCGCTTGTTGCGCCGGCAAGACCCGCGCAGAGTGTGCCGCTGTCCACCCCGCCCGCGACGTGACCACCCACGTCAGCCTCGCGTACGTTGCGAGGGTGACGCTGGCCGCCGTGGAGGCCTAGCTGTGCGTCGGCGACATCCTTATAGTCGGGCCCGGCGAGATGCACGACACCAGCAACGAGGGTCACGAGGCCGAGGGGCCTTGACCCACACCGCGCCACTGCTTGGGCTGATCCCGAACTGGTCTCGAAACCAGCGTGAGAAGGCGCCTGGTGAGGTAAAGCCCAGGACCTCGGGGATGGTGTGCTTGATCTGCCGTCTGCGCAGGTAACGGCGGTTGCGGCGGGAGGAGTACGCCTAATAGGCGTTGAGGGCTGGGAGTTGGATCAGCTCTAGGCAGGGGCCGAGCGAGATGTCTTGCTGTATGCCGCGCTTTGAGTGCTTCGACAAGAGTGACGCGTGCGCGGCCCCTGCCGCTTGGGACGCGACCGCCGTAGCGTGCCGTGGTTCGAGCCGTTCCCAGGGCCACCTCTTGATCAGCCGGAGTCGTGGAGCTCTTCACGAGAGCGAGGACCCTGAGAACAGCTGGGGCCACGGACGGCTGATGGGGTGGTGCGCCGGCGAGCGCTTCTATTAGGTCGCCGAGTGGTCCTGCCGCGGCTCGACGCCGGCGGACAGCGACGTATCGAAAAGAGGCGTGCATGCAGGTGACCTGCGGAATCGACTGGGCCGAAGACCATCATGACGTGGCGGTGGTTGACTCCGAGGCTCGTCTGCTCGGCAAGCTCAGGGTTAGCGATGACGCGTCGGGCTTCCAGGACCTGCTGCGTCTGCTCGCCGAACACGGCGACACTCCCGACGATCCGATCCCGATCGCGATTGAGACCTCGCGCGGGCTCATGGTGGCCTGCCTGCGGGCCTCCGGGCGCCAGGTGTTCGCGATCAACCCAATGGCCGTGGCACGCTACCGGGACCGGCACGCCGTCTCCCGCAAGAAGTCCGACCACCAGGACGCCGTTGTCCTGGCGAACATCCTACGGACCGACGCAGAGCTTCACCGGCCTCTGCCGGGCGACTCTGAGCTGGTCAAGGCGATCGCCGTCCTCGCCAGAGCCCAGCAGGACGCGGTCTGGGACCGCACCCGAGCCCACAACCGCCTGCGCTCGCACCTGCGTGAGTACTACCCGGCAGTCCTCGAAGCGTTCGCCGACAAGCGCGAGAGGCTTCTGGCGCGAGAGGCTCGCGCGATTCTGGCGATCGCGCCCACACAGGCCGAGGCCGCCAAACTTGCCCGCAGCAAGCTCAGGGCCGCCGTCACACAGGCTGCCCGCCAGCGCCGGATCGAGGCCGAGACCGACCGCCTGCTCGAGGTATTCCGCCGGACCTGGCTTCGTCAGCCGGCTCTGGTGGAAGCGGCGATGGGGCACCAAACACTTGCCTTGCTCGCCCAGCTCGAAGCGGCCTGCAAGGCCTGCGACAAGCTGGCAAGCGCCACCGAGGAGCTCTTCCTCCAGCACCCCGACGCGGAGATCATCACGAGCTTCCCGGGCCTCGCGGTGCTGACCGGCGCCCGGCTCCTCGCCGAAATCGGCGACGACCGCACACGGTTCGACACAGCCCGCGATCTGAAGGCTTACGCCGGAAGCGCCCCCGTGACGCGCGAGTCCGGCAAAAGCCGCCGCGTCAGCCACCGCCGGATCAAGAACAGCCGCCTGGCCGCAACCGGCCGGCACTGGGCTTTCGCCGCACTCACCGCCTCAACCGGCGCACACGACCACTACAACCGTCGGAGAGAGACCGGCGATCGCTACTACGCGGCTCTCCGAAACCTTTTCAACCGCATGCTCGGCCAGCTCCACCACTGCCTGACCACCCGCCAGAGGTTCGACGAAGCGATCGCATTTGCCCCGCCGAAACCATCACCACTCGCCGCAGCTGCTTGACCCGATAGCTGCATGGGGTGTCTTGTCACCGCCGAAGTGGTCCGGGCGGGTGCGGGGGCGTCCGCCGCCGAGGCGGCCGACACAGATGCGTTCCATTGCGGGGATGAACAGCGGGGCATCGCTCCACTGGCCTGGAGTGATCAGCAGGGCCAGGGGACGGCATCCGCCTTCCCTAGCCAGATGGATCTTGCAGGTCAGGCCGCCCCGGGAGCGTCCGAGCCCCTCGTCGGGACGGTGTTGCCGGGGCGCGCGCCTCTTCCCGGTCTGCGGGGTCCTCTTGCGTGCTCCGGCCGCGTGCTGGTGGGCTCGGCAGATGGTGGAGTCCACCGACACCATCGACCAGTCGATGCTGCCCTGTGCATCCGCGTCGGCCAGGACGGC
The DNA here is from genome assembly GCF_040611295.1 of Streptomyces sp. NPDC002935. Classification (NCBI taxonomy): domain Bacteria; kingdom Bacillati; phylum Actinomycetota; class Actinomycetes; order Kitasatosporales; family Streptomycetaceae; genus Streptomyces; species Streptomyces sp. NPDC002935. The sequence continues at coordinate 831 of NZ_JBEXNW010000029.1, read as the reverse complement.
CGCGAAGAGCCTGTCCCACGTGCCGTCCGCTGACCAACGTCTGTGCCGCTCATACACGGTCTTCCACTTCCCGAACCGCGTAGGCAGATCCCGCCACGGCATTCCGGTCCGGTTCCGGTACAGGATCCCGTTGATGATCCTGCGGTGACTGGCCCAACGACCGCCGCGCTGCCCAGCCTTGGGCAGATGCTGCTTCAGCCGGGCCCACTCCTTGTCCGAAAGATCTCCCCGCCCCATGGACATGCCAACGGACCGAAGCGCGAGAAGTCACATGATCCGCCGGACAGGCCCTAACGTCGGAGCATGACTTCGCAGAGCTCCCTTGAGATTGCGTGGATATTGGAGGCCACCGTCCAGGCCGCGCACGGCGCCGACCCGCACTGGCGCGAGCAGCTGAACATGCTCCGCCCCATCGCCGGATACGACCCGACGACGCAGACGTGGCGTGTGCGTCTGGGCGCGCTCGACCTAGCGCGTGTCTCTTTGATGGGTTGGTCAGTTGATCGGGTGTGTCTGTCCGATTAGTGATCACTGATGCGATGTGGAACCGGATCGAGCCGCTGATGCCGGCCGATCCGGTTCGTGGGCGGCGATGGGCCGACCACCGCCGCACCCTTGAGGCCATCGCGTGGAAGTACCGAACCAGTTCGCCCTGGCGGGACCTTCCCGACGAGCTCGGTTCGTTCCAGACCGCTCACAAACGCCTGATCAGGTGGGCCGTCGACGGCACCTGGGAGCGGATCCTCACCGCTGTTCTGGCCGCAGCGGACTCCGACGACGACATCGACTGGACCGTATCTGTGGACTCCACCGTCGTTCGGGCCCACCAGC
>NZ_JBEXNW010000028.1:0-122456 GCF_040611295.1 Streptomyces sp. NPDC002935 | reverse complement strand
TCGCTTACGTTCGGATCGAGCAGCAGTTCGCACAGGTAGCCCACGTCTGATCCAGCGGCGACGGACGGGGATGTACCGGCACGGCCCCGACCCACCCACCGGACCCGCACCCACAAGCCCACAAGCCCCAGCCCTACGCCAACAGGGCGTATCTCCCCTCCGACACGGTGAGCCACCCGCCTTCGGTGGGACAAGACGCTCATGAGCTCCGCCCGGCACCACCCGCACCCTCGTCCGACGGGCGGCCCGTGGCTCCGGATCCTCGTGGTGCTCGTCGTCGCGCTGCTCGCGACAGGCCCGCACCCGGAAGGGTTCACCGCGCCGGCCGCCACCGCGGTCACCGGCTCCGCCGAGGGCGCCGCGGAGCACGACCTGCTCGACACGGCCCTGCGTCCACCGACGCGCCAGGGACACCGCCCCCTCGCCCCACCGCGTCCCGCCGCGGGAATCCCGGGGGACCAGCCTCACGTCGTACTAGCACCCAGGTCCGCCGCACCGGCGCCCTCGCCCGTCGCCCCCACCCTGCACACGCTCCGCTGCGTGGTCCTGCGCTGCTGACAGACCCGGCCTTCTCCGCCCCAACAGGCCACCGGTCACTCACCAGCGAACACAAGGACAGGACACACCCATGCCCAGCGACCCGTACGCGGTTCTCCGCGCCCTCCTGCGCGCCGAGGCCGCACGCGACAACTCCCCCGAACCGAACCCCCGCCCCGTGCCTCGCCCTGTGCCTCACCCCGGCCCGGACGAACGGCGACCGGGCACACCCCCGGAAACCTCACGCGGCTGACCGCGGACGACAAAGGGCGGCCGCCCCGGGTGGGGCGGCCGCCCTCCTCCTGAGCCCTGGTCTAGGTTGCCGAGCTGGGCCAGGACATCCGCGGGGACGTCCTTCGGCGTCTGTGTCACGAAGAAGACGCCGACTCCTTTCGAGCGAATGAGCCGGACGGTCTGCGTGATCGAGTCCAGGAAGGCCTTCGACGCGTCGCTGAAGAGCAGATGGGCCTCGTCGAAGAAGAAGACGAGCTTCGGCTTGTCGGCGTCGCCGACCTCGGGAAGGTCGTGGAAGAGATCGGCGAGCAGCCACATCAGGAACGTCGAGAAGAGCTGCGGTCTGTCCTGCACGGCGGGCAGTTCCAGGACCGACACCACACCCCGGCCGTCCGGCACGGTACGCGTCAGCTCGCTCGTGTCGAACTCCGGTTCCCCGAAGAAGGGGCTCATGCCCTGCGCCTCGAAGGCCGTCAGGGAGCGCAGGATGACGCCCGCCGTCGCGGTGGACAGCCCGCCGATCCCCTTCAGTTCCTGCTTGCCCTCGTCCGAGGTCAGAAAGGCGACGACCGCGCGCAGGTCCAAGAGGTCGACCAGCTCCAGGCCCTTCTGGTCGGCGTAGTGGAAGATCAGGCCGAGCGACTGCTCCTGGGTCCGGTTGAGCTGGAGCACCTTGGACAGCAGCACCGGTCCGAAGCTGTTGACCGTGGCCCGTACGGGAATGCCGAGGCCGCCGAGCGCGTAGAACTCGGCCGGGCAGCCGCCCGGTGTCCACTCCTGGTGGACCTCCCGGGCTCGCTCCTGGACCTTCGTTCCGGGCTCGCCCGGTGCCGAGATCCCGGAGACGTCACCCTTGATGTCGGCGAGGAAGACGGGGACACCCTGCGCCGACAGCTGCTCGGCGATGAGCTGGAGCGTCTTGGTCTTGCCGGTGCCGGTGGCGCCCGCGACCAGGCCGTGCCGGTTGAGCATCGGCAGCGGAATGCGGATCTGCGCGTCGGACAGGCACGTCCCGTCCCAGATCAGCGCGCCGAGATCGAGGGCGGGACCGGCGAAGGCGTACCCGGAGGCGATCTCCAGGGCTTCCCGCGGGAGCGCGGGAGCACCGACCACCCGCTCGGGAACGGTCCCGGCGGCAGCCGACGACATGGTCTCGCTGTCACTCAGGTCAGACCCCTGTTCCCGATTTGCAAGGATTTACGACATCTTTTCCAGCGTCGCACTCCGTCGCCATGGCTGCGCCCGGAAGGTCTTGACCGGTAGGCTTTCCGTGTGATCTTCAAGCGCATCGGAAACGGCCGGCCGTACCCCGACCACGGCCGGGAAAGCACCCGGCAGTGGGCGGACGTCGCGCCGCGCCCGGTCCGCCTCGATCAGCTCGTGACGACCAAGGGCCAACTGGACCTGGAGACCCTCCTCGCCGAGGACTCCACCTTCTACGGCGACCTCTTCGCGCACGTCGTCAAGTGGCAGGGCGACCTGTACCTGGAGGACGGCCTGCACCGCGCCGTCCGCGCCGCGCTCCAGCAGCGCCAGGTGCTGCACGCACGCGTCCTTGAACTGGACTAATGACCACGGCTTGACCCCAATGGGTTGAACTGAACGCCGGGCAATGATCATCTAGTAGGCATTGGCGTCTCGGCGCACTACGCTGCGCCCATGAGCATGCTTACTCCCCCTGGCATGGGTGGCCAGTACCGGATCACGGGGGACAAGTACCCGCGGATGCGCCGACCCCGTGGACGGCGCAGGCTCGCGTTCCTCGTCGTCGCCTCCGTCACCGGACTCGGGCTGATCGGATGGGGATCCCTGCAGCTCATCGACGTCTACACCGGCGGTGGCAAGGCCACGGCCGCGGGCGCCAAGTCCGACTGCGCGTCGAAGGTCACGCCCGCCGCGAAGGCCTCCGCGGCGGCCGCCCGGCTCGCGGCCGCCCTGCCCGAGCCCGGCCAGATCACCGTGAACGTCCTCAACGCGACGCCCCGCAGCGGGCTCGCCAAGGAGACGGCGGACGAGCTGAAGAAACGCGGCTTCAAGATCGGCGACGTGGGCAACGCGACGGCCGCGTACGACAAGAAGGTCGCGGGTGCCGGGATATTGCTCGGCGCCAAGGCCGCCGACCAGGCCGCGCTCACCGTCCTCAACACCCAGCTCTCCGGCGCCGAGCTGAAGACCGACGGCCGCGCGAAGGCCACGACGGTCGACCTCATCATCGGCACCGGTTTCAAGGCGCTGACGAAGAAGGAGGACGCCGTCAAGGCGCTGACCGTCCTGGCTCAGCCCCAGCCGACGCCCTCCACCTCGAAGAAGAGCTGCTGACTCCGGACTCGGTCCGGAGCGGTTCCGAAATCGCTCCGCACCAGGTCCGGAAGCGCTCCGGAGTTACTCGGCGGCCCCGTACATCCGGTCCCCGGCGTCGCCGAGACCCGGCACGATGTAGCCGTGCTCGTTCAGGCGCTCGTCGATCGAGGCCGTGACGACGGTGACCGGCGTGCCCGCCAGCTCGCGCTCCATGACCTCGACGCCCTCGGGCGCGGCGAGAAGGACCACGGCGGTGACGTCGTCGGCGCCGCGCTTGATCAGCTCCTGGATCGCGGCGACGAGCGTGCCGCCGGTGGCCAGCATCGGGTCGAGGACGTACACCTGACGGCCGGAGAGGTCGTCCGGCATCCGGGTGGCGTACGTGGAGGCCTGCAGCGTCTCCTCGTCGCGCACCATGCCCAGGAAGCCCACCTCGGCGGTCGGCAGCAGCCGGACCATTCCGTCGAGCATGCCGAGGCCCGCGCGCAGGATCGGCACGACGAGCGGGCGCGGGTAGGAGAGCTTGACGCCCGTGGTCGGGGAGACCGGCGTGACGATGTCGACCTGCTCCGTGCGTACGTCGCGGGTGGCCTCGTAGGCGAGCAGGGTGACCAGCTCGTCGGCGAGCCGCCGGAAGGTCGCGGAGTCGGTGCGCCGGTCGCGCAGGGTGGTGAGCTTATGGGCGACCAGAGGGTGGTCGACGACGTGGAGACGCATGTCCACAACAGTAGCCGGGCCACCGCCGCCCGCCACTGCCCCGCCCGGCAAGGCCCGCCGCCCGGCATCACCCGTCCGCTGGCATCAAACCGCCCATCAGAGGGAAGGTGGGAGGGACGGACCTGGGGTGGTGTGCCAATGCGGAACCCGGACGAGGAGTCCTCCGAGCGGCTGGAGAGCGACGCCGAACGCAGGAGGCGACGGGCCCAGTTCCTGCGCGACCTGACCGAGGCACGCGAGCTGCGCGACCGGGTCCAGCCCCGCCGGGCCAAGACCGCCCGGCTGCGCCACGCCATGCGTATGCGCACCTTCCGCTGGTAGTCCGCCCCCGTCTCGGCGGCCGTCCCGCGCACCGCGGGCCGCCGTCACGCCGACGCCGGACCGGTGGCCCGCCCGCACCGCCGGTCGCCACGCCCGTCGGTGACTCGCCGGCACGCGCATCGCCGCGGCCGACGCGCCCACCAGGAAAATCACCGGCACACCCACACGGCCGGTGCCGCCACGCCCATGGGAAATCGTCGGCACACGACACCTCCGTCGCCCCACGCCCACGAGGAGGTCGGCGGCACGCCCGCGTCGCCATCGGTGGCGTGCCGCGGGAAACCGGCTGCCCGGCCGCCGTGCGACAGGGCGCCGCACCCGCAACACAAAGGGCCGTGTGGTGGACGTGTCGGGCCAGGACGTGCTTACGCGGCGCGGGCAGCCGCGTACGATCCGCTGTTAGCGATCAAAAGAGGCAGACACAGCAGGCCGAAGACGTCCCCTGAACGCTCTGTTTCTGCCACGATTCCGAGTGGGCGGGGCTCGGAGCAGCACTCCCCGCCCACAGCCTCCGCCGGGGGGAACCCCAACCGGCACGCCTATGACCAGTGGGAGAGTCACGGTGTACTTCGCCGCACTGCTCGCGCGCACCGAAGACGGGTGGGAAGCGAGCGATACAGAGCTCGACGATGTGGAAACCCTGTCGGATCTGACCGACCTGGCCCGTGAAGTCTCGGACGAGGACACGGTGCTCGTACTCATCGAGCAGGAGGACGCCTGGTTCGGCGTCGTCCGCGTGGACGGCGAGGAGGATCCTCGTATCTACGTCTCGGACGCCGCCGCGGCTGCCCGCAGCTCGTACGGCGAGATCCTGCTCACGGACGAACTACTAGGACGGGAGCCGGGCGACGACGACGCCGACCTGGACTCCCTCGACCTGGACGGCACGGAGGACGGTGAGCCCGGGGACTCCGAGGACGACGACGAGGAGCAGGGGAGTGTGTCCGGCGACGCCGTGTCGCACAGCCCCGTCGGGGACCGCTACATCCTCGCGGACCTCGGAGTGAGCGAGAGGGAACTGCTGGCCCTGGACGAAGGCGACGCGCTCAACACGATCGCCGAGTCGCTGGGAGCGGCAGAGGTCCTGGAGACCGTCCGCTAGGCCCCGGAACGGTGGGGCCCAGCCCCCGCCGAACCGCGGGCCCAGCCCCCGTACCGGCGAGCCGGCCCTCGACCAGTGGGCCGGGTCTCCGCTTCCCGCTCCCGGGACGGCGGAACAGTCCCGGGACGACGCCGGCGCACTGGAGACAGTGGGCCGGCCCGCGTCCCGGAGACAGCTCACCCGCTGCCGGGGCGACGGCTCGCGCGGCGGGTCCCGGGTTCCGCTAGGTTCCCCTGGTGAGCACCCCCCACCCCGTCCCTCGGCCGCCCGATCCCGTACGTGATCGCTGGCGCGCCCCGATGCGGCTCGCTCTGGACGAGGCACGGCTGGCCGTTCAGGGCGGGGACGTTCCCGTCGGTGCCGTCGTGCTGTCCCCGGACGGTACGACCGTGCTCGCGGCCGGACACAACGAACGTGAGGCCACCGGCGACCCGACGGCGCACGCCGAGGTCCTCGCGCTGCGCAGGGCCGCCGCCAGACTCGGTGAGTGGCGGCTCTCCGGCTGCACGCTCGTCGTCACCCTGGAGCCCTGCACGATGTGCGCGGGCGCGCTCGTGCAGTCCCGTGTCGAGCGGGTGGTGTACGGCGCCCGCGACGAGAAGGCGGGCGCGACCGGCTCCGTCTGGGACGTCGTCCGCGACCGGCGGCTCAACCACCGGCCCGAGGTGATCGAGGGCGTCCTCGCCGAGGAGTCCGCCGCGCTGCTCACCGACTTCTTCCGCGACCGCTGACCCCGCACCGGACGAGCACCGGATCGGCGCCGGACCAGTGCCGGGGCGCCGTCGGCGCGCGTCCCGCGCGGAAGGTCCGGGGCCGCCGAAACGGATTTCAGACCATGGCCCACCTTGGGGTAGGGTCTCCCTCGGTAGCGTGTCCGAGCGGCCGAAGGAGCTCGCCTCGAAAGCGAGTGTGGCGCAAGTCACCGAGGGTTCAAATCCCTCCGCTACCGCTTCTGAAGGGCCCCGTCGAAAGACGGGGCCCTTCGTGCGTTCCGGGGCAGGGATTCCGTGAAGCCTTGGGTGCCGACGAGCCCTGGGTACGCAAAGGCCGCGAGTACGGAAGGACCCGGGGTCCATACCCGGGTACGGACCCCGGGTACGGAAGAGCCCCGGCGCCGCTCAGTCGCCGGGGCTCTTCCGTACCCGAGGGGTTCTCCGCTCCCACAGAGGACGGGGGAAGCGGCACGCCGGGGGGACGACCGCCTCCCCCGATGGGAAGGACCCTCAAGTCCACGCCGCCGTCTCGGGGGGAAGCCTGCGGCGAGGACCCCGCAGTGGGGTCCCTCCAGGCCCCGTGGACTCCTGACCAGTCCGCCGGGGCCCTTCCATCCTTGACCGCGGGAGCGCCGGTGCGGCCCGGCAAAAGGCCTCGACCAGCGGGCCGTTGGTCCTTAAAAGCGGCGTGAAGGTTACACTCACCGCCGGCAACTGGGGGCCCACCGGGCGCAGCACTCATAGGGAGGCCGCCATGGCGGTGAATTCGAAGAAGATCGCCATCTATGTGCTCGTGGTCTTCGTGCTCTACGTGATCATCACGGATCCGGCCAAGGCCGCCGATTACGTCCAGATAGGGTTCGAGGGCATATCGAGCGCCGCTCAGGCGATCGGCGACTTCATGAGCTGGATCGCCGACGGGGCCCAGAACTGACGCCCGGCGCCGACGCCCGCGCGGCAGGGATTCAGCGCGCCCGGCACCGAGCGGGAGTGGCCGCGCACGGCCGCGACCGAGCAAAGAACCGCACCACCAGGGAGTGTCCGTGATCCGCCATCTGGTCCTCTTCAAACTCAACGACGGTGTCCGGCGTGACGAGCCACGCGTCGTCGAAGGCGTCGCCGCCTTCCGCGCGCTCGGCGACCAGATCCCCGAGCTGCGGTTCTGGGAGTGCGACTGGAACATCACCGACCGGCCCGTCGCGTACGACTTCGCGATCAACTCCGCCGTCGACGACACCGACGCCCTCAAGCGTTACCTGGAGCACCCGGCACACCAGGCCGGTGTCGCGATCTGGCGGGAGTTCGCCACTTGGGTGATCGCCGACTACCCGTTCTGACCATTCTTGATCGCATTCGCTTCCGGAGCCCCTGACCGCAACCGGTCAGGGGTTTTTGGCGTCTTACGCCCCAACTCACCTCCAACTCACCTCCAACACGGCGTTATGCGGTGCTTGCACACAGTGCACATGTCTTGTGATGCTATGACCGCTTTTGACGGATGAGTTGACGGATACGTCGACGGATCGTTGACGAACAAAGAGGTGGCGTTGACCGTGTCGGCCAGTACTGCGCCGCCCCAGGAGGAAGCCCCGGCCAAGGCCCAGGCACCGGCCCTCACGCCTGCCCCGGCCCCCGCCCCGGCCCCGCCCTCACCCCCGGCACAGACCACGGCACCGACCGCCGCCCCGAGCGCCTCGACGAGCCCCGCGCCGCACACCGCACCGGACCGCACGCCGAGCCCGGCGCCCGCCACCACGCCGACCGCACCGACCGCACCGATCCAGGAGGTCGTCCAGGAGGTCGCTCCGGAGCGGCGCCGCGGTGCCGACACCCGGGCCCTCACACAGGTGCTCTTCGGCGAGCTCAAGGTGCTGCAGCCGGGCACTCCCGAGCACAACCGGGTCCGCGGCGCCCTCATCGAGGCGAACCTCCCGCTCGTCCGGTACGCGGCGGCCCGCTTCCGCTCCCGCAACGAGCCGATGGAGGACGTGGTCCAGGTCGGCACCATCGGCTTGATCAACGCCATCGACCGCTTCGACCCGGACCGTGGCGTGCAGTTCCCGACCTTCGCGATGCCGACGGTCGTCGGCGAGATCAAGCGGTACTTCCGTGACAACGTTCGCACCGTCCACGTGCCGCGCCGGCTGCACGAGCTGTGGGTGCAGGTGAACAGCGCGACCGAGGACCTGACGACCGCCTTCGGGCGCTCGCCCACCACCGCGGAGATCGCCGAACGGCTGCGCATCACCGAGGAGGAGGTGCTCTCCTGCATCGAGGCGGGACGGTCGTACCACGCGACCTCCCTCGAAGCGGCCCAGGAGGGTGACGGGCTGCCGGGACTGCTCGACCGGCTCGGTTACGAGGACCCCGCGCTCGACGGAGTCGAACACCGCGACCTCGTACGGCATTTGCTCGTACAACTGCCCGAACGCGAGCAGCGGATCCTGCTGCTCCGCTACTACAGCAACCTCACCCAGTCACAAATCAGCGCCGAACTGGGAGTCTCCCAGATGCATGTGTCAAGGCTCCTCGCCCGCAGCTTCGCGCGTCTTCGATCCGCAAACAGGATCGAGGCGTAACCGGAAAGAGCGAATCGCTCAAGGTTGCTTTTTCTGGCAGTTCAGCGCTGAAAGAGCGTCAGACCCCCCTTTTCCAGGGCTGATCCACCCTCTACATGTCGACAAGTCTCTACAGCGTGTTGCCGACATGTGACATTCTGCCGGAAGCGCGTTTGCCGCGGCCTCGCCTCCGGTATTCAGGTGGAGGCTGCGTTCCTCCGACGGGAGCGACTGCCGCGACCGTCCGCGACCCAAAGGGGGTGGCATGTCCGCAGACCAGGGCAGCTCGAAGGTGCTCACGCTCACGAAGAGCGACGCAGCGCCCGAGGCGCACGCCGCGCTTCACGATGTCCCTGCCGCCGAAGCCCCGGTAGCCGTTCGGGCTCCCGAGTCCTCCGGCGCCATCGACACCCGCACCCTGTCCCGCTCCCTCTTCCTGCGGCTCGCCGCACTCGCCGAGAACAGCCCGGAGCGTGCCTACGTCCGGGACACCCTCATCGAGCTCAACCTCCCGCTCGTCCGGTACGCGGCGGCCCGCTTCCGCTCCCGCAACGAGCCGATGGAAGACATCGTCCAGGTCGGCACCATCGGCCTGATCAAGGCGATCGACCGCTTCGACTGCGAACGCGGCGTCGAGTTCCCGACCTTCGCGATGCCGACGGTCGTCGGTGAGATCAAGCGGTTCTTCCGTGACACCTCCTGGTCGGTCCGCGTCCCGCGCCGCCTCCAGGAGCTGCGGCTCGCCCTCACCAAGGCCAGCGACGAGCTCTCGCAGAAGCTCGACCGTTCTCCGACGGTCGCCGAACTCGCCACCGTCCTCGGGGTGTCCGAGGAGGACGTGGTCGACGGCCTCGCCGTCGGCAACGCGTACACGGCGTCGTCGCTCGACTCGCCCGCCCCCGAGGACGACGGCGGCGAGGGCTCCCTCGCGGACCGCCTCGGCTATGAGGACACCGCACTGGAGGGCGTGGAGTACCGCGAGTCGCTCAAGCCGCTGCTCGCCAAGCTGCCGCCCCGCGAGCGCCGGATCATCATGCTCCGCTTCTTCGCGAACATGACCCAGTCGCAGATCGGCGAGGAGGTCGGCATCTCACAGATGCACGTCTCCCGTCTCCTCACCCGCACCCTGGCCCAGCTGCGGGAAGGCCTCATCTCCGACTGACCGCCCCACGCGGGGTTCATAATTGACGGATCGTCAGCCACACTGGCGCGATGCGTCACGAGTCGATACGTGGTCGCCGAGGTGCCCTGGTGGGTGCCTCGGCGGCTGTGCTGTGTCTGGGCGGAGCGCTGGCCGCGTGCGGGAGCGACGGGAGTGGCGGCGGGTATGTCGCCGTCGGGGCGGCGGGTGGCTCTCCACGGCCGTCGGGCGCGGTGGCGGCTCCTTCGGGCGAGGTGTCCCTGGTGCCGCTGCGCGGCGCGAAGGATACGGACGGCTCCAACGACCCCGGGGACAAGGGGAGTTCCGGTCCAGGGGCAGCGGCGTCGACCACCGATCCGGGCTCGCCCTCGGGCGACGGCACCGGTGACCCGGATGGCGCGGCGACCCGTGGCGGTGGCTCGGGGGGTACAGGGGCTGGCGCGGGCGGTCCGGGCGGCGTGGGGACCGGCGGCGGTGGCGGGTCCGCTTCATCTTCCGGCGGCGACTCGGGTCGTACGGGCGGGAGTTCGGGGCAGTCCTCCGCGCCGCCCGCGCCCGGGTCGACGGTCGGCACAGGGCCCGCCGTGCTCAGCGTGAGCGACACCTCGCGTGCGGCCGCCGATCGGCGGTGGTGCGAGAAGGTGACCGTCTCGTTCCGCAACACCGGTGGTACGGCGGTGCGTTCGGGCACGGTGACGTTCGGGACGCACATCATCGGGTCGCTCGGGATCGACTGGGCGACGATCGGGTCAACCGAGGCCCTCCCCGCGCCGATCGCCGCCGGCGCGAAGAAGAGCAGGACCTGGACGGTGTGCGTCGACGCGTGGCGGGTGCCGCTGGGCATGCACATCGAGACGCGGGACGTGTCCGGCCAGTGGAAGTAGGGCCTGCCCCGGAAGCAGGCGTGGCCCTACCCGGTCACATGAACGCGAGCCAGGCCACCGCGGCGACGACCGCGACGGCGAGGACGACGCCGACGATCAGGCCCACGCGGGGACCCGCCGGAGCGGCCGCCTGCTGCTGCCGGCCCTGGGGGGCCTCGTCGACGAACGCACGGAACATCTGGGTGCTGCCCGCGGGGTCGTAGTTGCCCTCGGGGCCCTGGGTGTTTGCCATAGGCCAGGACCCTAGCGAATACGCGGGGACCGCCCAAGTGCCGGGTTCCCCTTCAGACCGATCCCGACGGGTCTTCACATCGATCACGACGCACCTTCACGCCGATCGCGACGCACCTTCACACCGATCGCGACGCACCTTCAGCCGACCGCGACGCACCTTCACGCCGGCCATCACCGCCTCGACGCCGACCATCACCCGTAGCCCCGCACCCCCGGCCATCGGCCATCGGCCATCGGCAGCACAGCGAACGCGCGACCAGCCGCCACACCGACCCCCGCCTCCCATTCCCCACCTGCAAGTTTACGTTCGCCAATGCTTGCCTTTGCCAAGTTTTTAGCCCTCAAGCCCCCAACTCATTTGCCTGCGGCAACCAACTGCTTTTATGGTTGCCCCAAGCAACGAACAGGGGAGGTGCGATGGCCGAGCAGGCGCAGTACGAGGAACTGGCTCGTCAGCTCAGTGCCATCGGTGCCGTGAAGAGGGACATGGGACGGATCCTGCCGTCCGACTGCCCCGGAGGCTCCGCTGCCGTGCTCACGCTGCTCGGCCGGTACGGCGAGATGCGGATGAGCAGGCTCGCGGAGCTGCTCTCCGTGGACATGTCGGTGACCAGCCGCCATGTCGCGCATGTCGCCGACCGGGGCTGGATAGAGCGGTCCCCCGACCCGGCCGACAAGCGCTCACGCATCCTGCGCCTCACCGACGCCGGCCAGGAGCAGCTCGACGAGCTCTCCCTGCGCACGTCGCGGCTGCTCGCCGACCGGCTGAGCCACTGGTCCGACGACGAGGTCGGACTGCTCATCGAGCTGATGGGCCGGCTGCGCGAGAGCTTCGGCGACTGCCGCTCCCCGCAGCGGACGCCCGCGCACCCTCCCCCGTATGCGACAGACGTATCAGAACCGACCACCCGTACACCCGTGTAAGTACGTAAGAAAAGGAAGCCCATGGCAACGACCACACCAGCCGGTGTGCGGGGCTCTCACGCCAAGCACGGAGGCGCCGCCGACGGTGCTCCGATGACTCACCGGCAGATCATGGAGGCGCTCTCCGGGCTGCTGCTCGGCATGTTCGTCGCGATCCTGTCGTCGACGATCGTCTCCAACGCGCTCCCCGAGATCATCGGCGACCTGGGAGGCGGCCAGTCCGCGTACACCTGGGTCGTCACCGCGGCGCTGCTCTCCATGACCGCGGCCACGCCCCTGTGGGGCAAGCTGTCCGACCTGTACAGCAAGAAGGCGCTCGTCCAGCTAGCGCTCATCATCTATGTGCTGGGATCGGCGGCCGCCGGTCTCTCGCAGAACGCCGGCATGCTGATCGCCTGCCGTGTCGTGCAGGGCATCGGCGTCGGCGGTCTGTCCGCCCTCGCGCAGATCGTGATGGCCGCGATGATCTCCCCGCGTGAGCGCGGGCGCTACTCCGGCTACCTGGGTGCGACGTTCGCCGTCGCAACCGTCGGCGGCCCGCTGCTCGGCGGTGTCATCACCGACACCTCGTGGCTCGGCTGGCGCTGGTGCTTCTACGTCGGTGTGCCGTTCGCGATCATCGCGCTGATCGTGCTGCAGAAGACCCTGCACCTGCCCGTCGTGAAGCGGGACGTGAAGGTCGACTGGGGCGGCGCGTTCTTCATCTCCGCCGCGGTCTCGCTGCTGCTGCTCTGGGTCACCTTCGCGGGTGACAAGTACGACTGGGTCTCGTGGCAGACGTACACGATGGTCGGCGGCGCGATCCTGCTCGGCCTGCTGTTCGTGCTGGTCGAGTCCAGGGCGAGCGAGCCGATCATCCCGCTGCGGCTGTTCCGCAACCGCACCATCACCCTCTCCTCCCTCGCGTCGCTCTTCGTGGGTGTCGCGATGTTCACCGGCACCGTCTTCTTCAGCCAGTACTTCCAGCTGGCCCGGGACAAGTCCCCGACGATGTCGGGTGTCATGACGATCCCGATGATCGCCGGCCTGTTCATCTCCTCCACCGTCTCCGGCCAGGTCATCACCAAGACCGGACGGTGGAAGTACTGGCTGGTCGCGGGTGGCTTCCTGGTCACCGCGGGTCTCGGCCTCCTCGGCACGATCCGCTACGACACGGACTACTGGCACATCGCGGTCTTCATGACGCTGCTGGGCCTCGGCATCGGCATGATGATGCAGAACCTGGTGCTCTCCACGCAGAACCAGGTGGCCCCGGCCGACCTCGGCTCGGCCAGTTCCACGGTGACGTTCTTCCGTTCCCTCGGCGGTGCGATCGGCGTCTCCGCGCTCGGCGCGGTCATGGCCAACCGGATCACCGACTACGTGAAGGACGGACTGACCGACCTCGGCCCCAAGTACGCGGCCCTGGGCTCCGGTTCGGACTCCAGCTCCAGCATCCCGGACATGGACAAGCTGCCCGCGCCGCTGCGTACCGTGATGGAGAGCGCGTACGGGCACGGCATCGCGGACGTCTTCCTGATCGCCGCCGGCATGGCGCTGATCGCCTTCCTCATCGTGCTGTTCATCAAGGAGGTCCCGCTGCGGACGTCCGGCGCGATGGCGCAGGCCGCCGCGGAGAAGTCCGGGGCACCGGTCACCGAGGCTCCCGTCGCCGAGGCCGTCGAAGCCGCGGCCGCCGCGACCCTCGCCCCGGCCGTCGTCGCCACCACCGAGGCGGGCCCCGAGAGCACGCAGCCGCTCGCCGCCGTCGCCACCGCGACGCGGGAGGGCGCCCCGCGGCCCCCTTCCGGCGGCATCACCGTGCACGGTCAGGTCCGCGGCACCGAGAGCACGCCCGTGCCGCAGGCCGCGGTCACGCTGATCTCAGCGGCGGGACGGCAACTCGGCCGCTCGGTCGCACAGGCCGACGGCTCCTACGCGGTGGACGCGCCCGGTGCGGGCTCCTACGTCCTGATCGCCTCCGCCGACGGCTTCCAGCCGCAGGCCTCGACGATCGTCGTGAACGACGAGCCGCTCGCGTACGACATCCTGCTGAGCGGCACGAGCGGGCTGAGCGGTGTCGTGCGGGCCGCCGAGGGCGGTAACCCGGTCAAGGACGCGATGGTGATCGTGACCGACGTCCGCGGCGATGTGCTGGCCACCGGGACCACCGGTGAGCAGGGCGAGTTCGCGTTCGCCGAGCTGGTGCCCGGCGTCGTGACGGTCGCGGTGAACGCCGCGGGTCACCGGCCACGGGCCCTGCCCGTCGAGGTCGGCGGTACCGGGGTCACCCGGATCGAGGTCGACCTCGACGCGGGCGCCCAGGTCCAGGGCGTCGTGAAGGCGCCGCACGGCCCCCTGTCGGACGCCCGCGTGACGCTCGTGGACGCGGCCGGAAACGTGGTCGGCACGGCCAGGACCGGCAGCGACGGGGCGTACGCCTTCACCGATCTGGACGGCGGCGAGTACACCGTCATCGCGGCGGGCTATCCGCCGATGGCGACCGCGCTGACCGTCGGCGGCCGTGGCGTGGACGACCACGACATCGAACTCGCCCACCCCGGCGAGTAGTCCGAGCCCCGGCCCGTGGGGAAGCGCGCACTCTGAGCGGAGGTGCGCCCCCACGGGCCGGTCTTCATTGCTTCATCGCAAGGAGTTACTGCCATGGGACTGACCGCGAAGATCCGTACCCGGGACGGATGGGCCGTGTCGCACGCGGTCGTCACGGTGACCGACGCGACCGGGGCGCAGGTGCTGCGGGCCGAGGCGGACACCGACGGAGCCGTGCACGACACCACGAGCCTCGCCCCCGGCGCGTACACGGTGATCGTGACCGCGCTCGGCTACGCGCCCGTCGCGGCCGGCGCGATCGTCACGGCGGCAGGGCGCGCCGAGGTCGGCCAGGTGACGCTGGCCCGTCAGGGCGGCACCGAGCTGCCCCCGCCGGGACCGTGGACCATCGACCCGGCGCACTCCTCCATCGGCGCGGTCGCCCAGCACCTGGGCATCTCCAGCGTGCACGGCCGCTTCACGGACTTCGCGGGCCGCGTCGAGATCGCTGCCGACGACGTCGCGAAGTCCCGGGTCGAGGCGACGATCACGGCCGCCTCCATCGACACCGGAAACGGCATGCGCGACGGACACCTGAGGTCGCCGGACTTCCTGGACATCGAGACGTACCCCCACATCACCTACCGCTCGACGGACCTGAGCCCCGCCGGTCCCGACCGCTGGACCGTGCACGGCGAGCTCACCCTGCACGGCGTCGTCCGTCCCGTCGACCTCGACCTCGCCTACCTCGGCACCGGCGCCGATCCCTGGGGCGGCACCCGCGCCGCGTTCCGCGCGACCGCCGAACTCCACCGCGAGGACTTCGCCATGCACTACAACCAGGTCGTCCAGGCGGGCATCTCCGCCATCGGGACGACCGTGAAGGTGGAGCTGGACATCCAGGCGGTCCAGGGGGAGTCGCTGCCGACAGCGTGAGCACGGCTCACCCGACCGACTCTCCTGACTCGCCCCGCTCGCCCTACTCCCCCTACTCCCCCCTGATCGCCCTACCGCCCTGGTCACCCTCACTGGCGTCCACGATCCGTCGGGCCAGGTCACGGAGCTTGGTGTTCTCCCGCTGGGAGGTCCGTACGAGACGGTCGAAGGCCTCGGACGCGTCGATGTCGAGCCGCTCCATGAGGATGCCCGTGGCCTGCCCGATCAGATCCCGGGTGCGCATCGCCTCGGTGAGCTGTTCGCGCATGGTCGCCGAGTCCAGCGCGATGCTGACGTGCGCCGTGAACAGCCGCCCGATCCGGGTCGCCGACTCGTCGAAGGCGCGGGGTCTTCGCGCGTACGCCGTCAGGACGGTCAGCCGGCGCCGGTCGGCCCGCAACCGCAACGACAGCACCGAGCGCAGCCCGAGGCCCGACAGCGCGAGCTCCCCGTCACCGTCCGCCGAGGCGCTGTCCTCGATGCGCGCCACCGGCGCGGTCCACAGCCGGCTCCAGTACGGATGTTGCTCGCGGCCCGCGGTCAGGGCGTCGGCGGAGCGGACGACCTCGTCCGTCCAGGCCAGGGTCTGCCGGTGGGCCTCGTGCTCGATGACGGAGATCCCCGCGTGCTCGGCACCGGGCAGGATGCACACGGCCAGCCGGACGGCGGTGCGCAGGATGCTGTGGGGACTCGACGTCTCGTGCAACTGCTGCGCGGCGACCATCAGGGAATCGGCCAGCTCAAAACCCGTAGCACAACGGGGCAATTCAGAAAACTCGGACGCAGCCACCACGAACCTCTTCGGCATGCACGGCCATACGGCCATACGCAGGAGAGCTCCGCAGCACATTCCTGACTGCGAGCACAGGACGAACAGAACTTTAGCCGCTCCGTCGGAGGTCGGTGCCGCCCACCGGCCCAGTCCGCGGGCGGCTCCGGGGCACGCGGCCTAGGCTGATCGCATGGCACCCGACATCGCGACGAACACCTCTGTCTCCCTGGACGAGTTGCTGGACTTCGTACGCCCCCGGCACCGGGCCGTGCTGCTCACCCGCCGTGCCGACGGCGGCCCCCAGGGCTCCCCGCTGACCTGCGGTGTCGACGACTCGGGCCGGATCGTCGTCTCGACGTACCCGGAGCGCGCCAAGACCCGCAACGCCAAGCGGGACGAACGGGTCAGCCTCATCGTCCTCAGCGACGAGTGGAACGGCCCCTGGGTCCAGATCGACGGCACCGCCGAGGTCCTCGACTCCCCGGACTCCGTCGAGCCTCTCGTCGAGTACTACCGGAACATCGCCGGGGAGCACCCCGACTGGGACGAGTACCGCGAAGCCATGCGCAAGCAGGCCAAGTCGATCATCCGCGTCACCCCGACCCGCTGGAGCCCGGTCGCCACCGGCGGGTTCCCGGCCCACCTGGCCCCCCAGGACTGACGGGGTCCGGCACAACCTTCTTTCGCCCCCGCCGCCCCTACCCTTCCCGTACCTGGGGCTCCGCCCCAGACCCCGCTCCTCAAACGCCGGAGGGGCTGGATCTTCGCCCTCGACCCACCCACCCGGGCGCCGAAGAGGCCGGACCCCGGCGCGGGGCTCAGCCCCGCGCCACCATCGCCTCGATCCCCGCGACCAGCGTCTCCAGCGCGAACGAGAAGTCCCGCTCCCGCATCTCCGACACGGTGTCCCCACCCCGCGCCTCCATCAGACCCGCCGCGCTCTCGACGTTCGCCGCGAACTGCGGCTGTTCGCTGATGGTGCTCATGGCCTGCCGGAAGTACTCGTCCTGCGACATCCCCGCCGAGGCGCAGCGCTGAACGAAGTGCCCCTCGATCGTCCCGAACCCGTACACGAACTGGAACACCGCCGACATCGCCCCCATCCGCCCGTGCGGCGGCAGCCCGGTGTTCCGGATCACCTCCTGCACACGCAACGAGAACGCCATGGAATGCGGCCCGATGTTCAGGAAGTTCCCGATGAGCGGCGACACCCACGGGTGGCGCACCAGCAGCGCCCGGTAGCCGACGGCAAGCCCCCGCAGCTGATCCCGCCAGGCCTCCCCCGGCTCGGCGTCCGGCAGCTCCAGTTCACCGAACACGGCGTCGAGCGCGAGCTCCAGCAGATCGTCCTTGGTGTCGACGTACCAGTACACGGACATCGCCGTGACGTTCAGCTCCGCCGCCAGCCGCCGCATGGAGAACTTCGCCAGACCCTCCGCGTCGAGCAACCGCACCGTGGCCTCGGTGATCCGCTCCCGGTCGAGCCCGGACGGCTGGCCGCCGCCCCGGGCCGCCGTCCCACGCCGGGGTGCCTTGCCCTCCAGCCAGACACTGGTCCGCGCCGGCCGCTCGGCCCTGTCGGCTGTCCTCACCATGGCGCACCCTCCTCGGAACCGTCATACGGAGACCACCACCGCGGAGTCTGCCCTCTCCGCCCGCCGCAGCAACGCCGCCGCCCGTCAGCGATTCCGGGCGCCCTGGCTCTCCGGGCGGCACGGCTCGGGGCGGCACGGCTCTCGACTCGGCACTGGGCGCACGGCTCTGGGCGGCACGAAAAGGCGGTGGCCCGGGGCGTGTTCGCCCCGGGCCACCGCCCGTCTGCCGGACCCTCGGTCAGCCGTCTGTCGGCTCCGGCCGTCAGCTGCCGCTCGTCGGCTGCGTCAGGTCGTAGAAGGTGGCCGAACCCACCGTCACCTTCTTGAAGTTGGCCGCGACCCACGAGCTGATCTGCGAGGAGCTGGAGGTGGTTGCGGAGTTTCCGCCGCCCATGCCGCCGCCCGAGATGAAGTAGTGGATCCTGCCGTCCGTCACGTACTTCTTGAACTGGGCCAGGGTCGGGGACGGGTCGGTGCCGTTGAAGCCGCCGATCGCCATCACCGGCTTGCCGGTGGCCAGTTGGTAGCTCGCGGAGTTCTGGGAGCCGACGGCCGCCGCCGCCCAGGTGTAGGCGTCCGCGTTCTTCGACAGCAGCGTCTTGGCCTTGGAGCTGACGGTCGCGCCGCTCAGCAGTCCTCCGGCCCCGCCACCGCCGCCCATGCCGCCTTCACCCGTACCGCCGCCGGGCATGCCGCCCTGCTGGTTCTGGCCCTGGGTGGTGCCGTTGCCCTGCTGGTTCTGCCCGGGGAAGCCACCGGTGCCGCCCGTCGGAGGCTGGCCCGTTCCGCCGCCCTGCTGCCCGTTCTGCGGGGTGCCGTTGCCGTTCTGCTGGTTCTGGCCGCCACCGGGGAAACCGCCCCGCATGCCACCGCCGCCGCCGGGACCGCCGCCCCGGCCGCCCATCATGCTGGCCCCGGACGGACCGGCCGTCACGATGGAGCCGGTGTGTCCGGAGTCCACCGTGGACAGCGTGTAGGCCGTCGGACCGGCGATGGCAGCCACGAAGCTCAACCCGACCGCCGCGAGGGCGAGTTGCCGGCCCAGCCTGGCCACGAAGATCAGGCCGAGCGCGCCGGTCAGACCGCCGACGAGGACCAGCCACTTGAGCCACGGCAGGTAGTCGGAGGTGCGATTGAGCAGGACGTATCCCCAGACCGCGGACGCGGTGACCGCACCGGCGAGGGTGAGCGACGTCCACACCTTGCCCCGCTCCTCCCACAGCACCGTCACACCCATGCCGACCACGGCGGCGATGTAGGGGGCCAGGGCCACCGTGTAGTACTGGTGGAAGATGCCGGCCATGTAGCTGAAGACGAGCGTGGTCATCAGCAGCGCGCCGCCCCAAGCCAGGAAGGAACCACGGGCCAGGTCGGTCCGATTCGCCTTCCAGGTGAGGACGATGCCGGCCACCAGCAGGATCAGCGCCGCCGGGAGCAGCCACGAGATCTGGCTGCCGATCTCGGAGTTGAACATCCGGTCCCAGCCGGTCTCGCCCCACTGCCCGGTGCCGCCCGCGCCGCCACCGCCGCCGACGCTGCCGGTCTCGTCGCCGTTGATACGGCCGAGGCCGTTGTAGCCGAAGGTCAGCTCCAGGAAGGAGTTGTTCTGCGAGCCGCCGATGTACGGGCGGGAGGACGCGGGCCACAGTTCGACGACCGCGACCCACCAGCCCCCGGCGCCGACCATCGCGACCGCCGAGAGGCCCAGCTGCGCGAACCGCTTCCGAGCCTTCACCGGCGCGCAGACCGCGTACAGCACGGCCAGCGGAGGCAGGATCAGGAAGGCCTGGAGCGTCTTGGCGAGGAAGGCGAAGCCGACCGCGACGCCCGCCCAGACCAGCCACTTCGTCCGGCCGTCCTCCAGCCCGCGGATCACGCAGTAGACCGTGACGGTCATGAGCAGCGCGAGCATCGCGTCCGGGTTGTTGAACCGGAACATCAGCGCGGCGACGGGAGTGAGCGCGAACACCGCGCCCGCGATCAGACCTGCCGCCGGGCTGAACCGGCGACGTACGGCCGCGTACAGGACGCCGACCGTGGCCACGCCCATCAGCACCTCGGGGACGAGGATCGCCCAGGAGCTGAGACCGAAGATCCGTACCGCCAGGGCCATCGGCCACAGTGAGGCCGGGGGCTTGTCGACGGTGATGGCGTTGGCCGAGTCGAGCGAGCCGAAGAAGAAGGCCTTCCAGCTCTGGCTGCCGGCCTGCACGGCCGCGGAGTAGAAGGAGTTGGCGTACCCGGAGGCGCTCAGGTTGTACAGGTACAGCACCGCGGTGGCGAGCAGCAGACCGAGCAGGGCGGGGCGCGCCCAGCGCGGGTCCTCGGGCCGGCCTCTCCAGGCCCGCCGGAAGAAGGGCTGCTGGGGCTCACCGGACGCGGGCGCCGCCGTGGGCGGGACCGGCTCCGGAGGGAGCGTCGAGGCGGGCGGCCCCCAGGCGTGACCGGCGCCGACGGCGGGACTCGCGCCCACCGGACGGCTCGTACTCGTCTCGGTACTCGTATCAGTGCTCGTATCGGGCTGCGTCGTCATCGCGCGTTCCTCGGATCGTGATCGTGCGGGCGCACCGCCTGCAACTGCATGGTCGAGTCCCCCCAGGAGCGGTCCGCGGCATCACCGGCGCGGAACGGGGCGGTGTCGTACGGGGACGAGGGCGCCGTCGGACGCTGCGGCAGCGGCGGATACGCGTCCACGCCCTGCCGTACGGCCGTCGGGTGGACCGGCGGAGCCGGCTGGTGCGAGGCCACCACCGGGGACGGCGATGGTGTCTCGCCCGGTCGGTCCGGGAAGACCCAGGCCCGGAAGAGCAGGAAGCGCAGCACGGTCGCCGCGAGGTTGGCGGCGATCAGGACCGCCAGCTCGGTGGAGTGCGAGGGCTCGCTGGTCGCCGCGTTCAGGGCGGCGAGGGAGCCGCTGGTCAGGGCGAGGCCGATGGCGAAGACGACGAGGCCCTGCGCCTGGTGCCGGACGGCGCCGCCCCGGCCGCGTACGCCGAAGGTCAGCCGCCGGTTGGCCGCCGTGTTGGCGACCGCCGACACGAGCAGCGCGAGCGCGTTGGCGACCTGCGACCCCGAGATGGAGCGGAAGCCGCTGTAGAGCAGCAGATAGAAGAGCGTGGACAGTCCGCCCACGACACAGAAGCCGACGAGCTGGCGGGCCAGGCCCTTGGGTACGTCGGTCAGTTCGCGGTCGCGCGGGTCGTCCCCGAAGGGCCGGGCGAGCCGGTCGAGCGACAGCGAGCCGGTGGCGAGAGCGCGTCCCACCCGCCACACCCCCTTGAGGTCGTCCGTCGCGGTCTTCACGATGTGGACGGTCGAGTCCGGGTCGTCGACCCAGTCGACCGGCACCTCGTGGATGCGCAGCCCGGCCCGCTCGGCCAGCACCAGCATCTCGGTGTCGAAGAACCAGCCGGTGTCCTCGATCAGGGGCAGCAGCACCTGGGCGACGTCACGACGGATCGCCTTGAAGCCGCACTGCGCGTCCGAGAAGCGGGCCTGGAGCGAACCGCGCAGGATCAGGTTGTACGTGCGGCTGATGAACTCCCGCTTGGCACCGCGCACCACGCGCGAGGAGCGGGACAGCCGCGAGCCGATCGCGAGGTCCGAGTGACCGGAGATCAGCGGGGCCACCAGCGGCAGCAGCGCGTTCAGGTCGGTGGACAGGTCCACGTCCATGTACGCGAGGACCGGCGCGTCGGACGCCGACCACACGGTCCGCAGCGCCCGGCCGCGGCCTTTCTGCTCCAGCCGGAAGGACGTGACCTCCGGGATGTGTGCCGCCAGCCGCGCCGCCACCTGAGGGGTGGTGTCCGTCGACGCGTTGTCCGCGACCGTGATGCGGAACGCGTACGGGAACGTGCGCTTGAGGTGCTCGTGGAGTCTGAGCACACATGGCTGGAGGTCCTTCTCCTCGTTGTAGACGGGGATCACTACGTCCAGGACAGGCGTACCGGCGTCTCCGGCCGGGAGGTGCTCCCGCGCCGGCAGGTTGCCGGGAGAAGAGTCGGTTCGCATGGGAACGACTCTCGTCAAACCCCCTGTTGCACCCATGTGGTGGCGCTGTGCTGTGCCTGTGAGTGCGATTGCCAGGATGTTTCGAGGACAAGCGCGGGCAGATGCAGGGTGAACACCGTCCTGCCGGGGAGGCTGTCCACGGTCACCGCGCCCCCGTGCGCGGCCGCTACGGCCTGCACAATGGCGAGCCCGAGACCGGTCGAGCCGGAGGAACGGGAACGCGACGAGTCGCCTCGCGCGAAGCGCTCGAAGACACGCGGCAGCAGATCGGCCGGAATACCGGGTCCGTCGTCCTGGACGTCCACGCACAGCCACGGCCCGTGCCGGTGCACCCGCGCGGTGACGGTCGTCCCCGGTGGGGTGTGCGTGCGCGCGTTCGCGAAGAGATTGACCATGACCTGCTGCAGGCGCGCGGCGTCCGCCGACACCAGCGCGGGCTCCTCGGGCAGTTCGAGCCGCCAGTTGTGATCGCGCCCGGCGGCCCGCGCGTCGCTCACGGCATCGATCACCAGGGGTACGAGATCGGTCTGCTCGTACTGCAACGGCCGCCCGGCGTCGAGCCGCGCGAGCAGCAGCAGATCCTCCACCAGCCCCGTCATCCGGCTGGCCTCGGACTCGATCCGTCCGAGGGCATGCCGGGTGTCGGGCCCGGTCTCCTCCCGGCCGCGTCGGGTCAGCTCGGCGTACCCACGGATCGACGCCAGCGGCGTGCGCAGCTCATGACTGGCGTCCGCGACGAACTGCCGTACGCGCATCTCGCTCTGCTGCCGCGCGTGCAGCGCCCCGTGGATGTGGTCGAGCATGCGGTTGAGGGCCGCCCCGACCTGCCCGACCTCGGTGTGCGGATCGGACTCAGACTCCGGGACACGCTCGTAGAGGGTGACCTCGCCGGTGTGCAGGGGGAGTTCGGAGACGCGGGTGGCGGTCGCGGCGACCTTGCGCAGGGGGCGCAGGGCGAGCGTCACGATGGCCGCGCCGGCAAGGGAGGCTGCCAGGAGACCGGCGCCGGTGACACTGATCTCGACGTAGATCAACGTGGTGAGGGTATTGGTGACGTCGCCGGTCGGGAGCGCCACGTAGAAGGCGCCGTTCCTGCCCTCCTGGTACTTCACGCGGTACTCACCCCTGCCGGGGATGTCCACGGTGTGCGGGTGCTTGTCCTTCGCGACGGAGGCGAGGACGGCCAGCTGGCTGTCGCTGAGCTGGACCATGGTGGGTTGCTTGACCCCGCTGGAGTCCTTCTTCCCCACGCTGACGACGCCTTTGGTGACCTCGCCGTTCTTCACGATCGCGCCGATGGCGCCCATGTCCTGCCCCCGGGTGACGAACTCCAGGGGATCCTTGACGATGCCGTCCTCGATCGGGGGCGGCAGGGCCCCGCCGCCGGACGGGCCGCCCACCGGGCCGCCCGCCGCGCGCATCGACGCCTCGGCCACGTTCTCGTCCAGCTGGTGGTAAAGGTGCTCGCGCAACGCGATCGTGGTCACGGTGCCGATCACCGCGCACACGACGGCGATCAGCGCCACGGAAGCGACGACGAGCCGCGTCCGCAGGGTGCGCGGCTGTCCTCGCCTCTTCTGCGCTCGCGTCCGTCGTCGTCCGCTCATGACACGGCGGGCTTGATCAGATATCCGGCCCCACGCCGGGTGTGGATCATCGGCTCACGCCCGGCGTCGATCTTGCGCCGCAGATACGAGATGTAGAGCTCGACCACATTGGCCTGCCCACCGAAGTCGTACGACCACACACGGTCGAGTATCTGCGCCTTGCTCAGCACCCGGCGCGGATTGCGCATCAGGAAGCGCAGCAGCTCGAACTCGGTCGCGGTGAGGTGGATGTTGTCACCGCCCCGCGACACCTCGTGACTGTCCTCGTCCAGGGTCAGGTCCCCGACGACGAGCACGGATTCGGACCGCCGGTCGGCGGCGCCCGAACGCCGGATGAGACCGCGCAGCCGGGCCACGACCTCCTCCAGGCTGAACGGCTTGGTGACGTAGTCGTCGCCACCGGCCGTGAGTCCCGCGATCCGGTCCTCGACCGCGTCCTTCGCCGTCAGGAACAGCACCGGGACATCGGGCAGCTCCCGGCGGAGCCGGCCGAGCACCGTCAGCCCGTCCATGTCCGGCAGCATCATGTCGAGAACGACGGCGTCGGGCCGGAACTCGCGCGCGGTCTGCATCGCGCCCGTCCCGTCACCCGCGCTGCGGATCTGCCAGCCCTCGTAACGAAGGGCCATGGACAGCAGCTCGGTGATCGACAGCTCGTCGTCCACCACAAGCACCCGGACGGGGCTCCCGTCCGGCCTCAGCAGTTCGGTGCGCCCCTGGGGCGAGGTCGTGGTCATAGCGGACACCTTGGTGGGCGCCGCTGAGAGCATCCTTTCCACAACCTGTGATTTCCCTGAGAAACGCACAGGTACCTCTCAGGGAACTCCTGGGAAGATCACGCGGTTCCCGTTCCCGGGCAGGGCCCGAGCCGGCGGTGCGAGCCGGGGCCCACCCCCGTCGGCGTCAGCGGCGGCCGAAGAGGCGTGCGCCGTTCTCGTAGCAGACCGCCCGCAGCCAGTCGTCCCCCAGCCCGAGCCGTTCCAGCGCGCGCAACTGGTGGACGTACGGGTACGGGATGTTCGGGAAGTCGGTGCCGAGGAGGACCCGGTCGCCGAGGTCCGCGAGCCGGGGCAGCAGCTCCGGCGGAAACGGCGCGAGCCGCTCGCTGAAGTCCGTGAACGCCATGGTCGTGTCGAGCCGGACCTCGTCGTACCGCTCGGCGAGACGGAGGAAGTCCTCGTACTCGGGCATCCCCATGTGCGCGAAGACGAACCGCAGCCGGGGATGCCGGCCGAGGACGGCCGCAACCGGTCCCGGCCCGGTGTGCTTGCCGGGCGAGGGCCCCGATCCGCAGTGGATCACCACGGGAATGCCCGCCTCGGCGAGCAACCCCCAGGCCGGATCGAGGAGTTCGTCGCCCGGGTCGTACGCCCCCACCTGCACATGCGCCTTGAAGACGCGCGTGCCCGCCTCCACCGCCTCGCGCACGTACCGCTCGACGCCCGGCTCGGGGAAGAGGGTGGACGTGTGCAGGCAGTCCGGGGTCCGGTCGGCGAAGTCGACGGCCCAGGAGTTGAGCCACTCGGCCATGCCGGCCTTGTGCGGGTAGAGCATCGCCGTGAAGGCGCGCACCCCGAACTCCCTGATCAGCGCGAGCCGTTCGTCCTCGTCCGCGCGATAGGTGATCGGCCACTCGACGCCGCCGGTGAGCTCACCGAGCCCGTCGAAGTAGTCCCAGACCTTTCGCAGCACCCGCTCGGGCATGAAGTGCGTGTGGACGTCGACGAGTCCGGGCAGCCCGAGCCCCTCCCAGAACCCCCGCACTTCCCGCGCCTCGCCGCGCGCCTCCTGGTGGGCCCGGCCGCGCGTCTCCCCGGCGCCGTCCGCGCCCTCCCGCTCAGCCGCGGGCACGCTCGAACCCATGGCTCCGCTCGACCTTGGCGACGTGCAGGGTGTACCGCTCGTACCAATCGGCCCGGCCGCGCTTCTGTGCCGCCCGGTGTTCGGCGTGCGCGCTCCACTCCTTGATGGCGTCCTCGTCCCGGAAGTACCCGACGGTGATGGCCAGTCCGCCCGGCGTCCGCGCGTGATCCATCCCGAGGTAGCCCGGGATCTCCCGCACCAGTTCCTCCATCCGCTCGGCGGTCTCCCCGTACCCGGCGTCGTCCTCCCTCCGCGCGGAGGTGAACACGGCGACGTAGTAGGGCGGCTCATGGGCTGCGACAGGCACATCGGAGTGATCGCTCATGTCCGCCACTCTCCGTCCGGGCGTCCGCCGTCGTCCAGCACCTTTCCGAACGGGATCCAAAAGGGATCGAAGTCTTGACCATTCCGGCCCACTGCGCCCTCCCGCCCCGCCCCCGCTCAGAAGAGCCCGTCCTGGACACCGACGTCCGCGACCCGCAACTCCCGTACAGGAAAGGTGATTCCGAAGCCCCCGTCCCGGCTCTCACCCGCGCCCGCGTCACCCTCGCCGTTCCCCTCTTCCTCCCGGTGACCGCCCCTGCCCTCGACGCCGGTCAGGTCCCACCCCCTCATCAGCCGTGTGTCGAGAACGACGACTCCCCGCCCGGTGACGAGATGGAGATCGGGACCCGCGGCACCGCACAGCTCACCGCTGATCGCGCCTCCCGCGACCAGTTCGCTCACGACCCCCTGAGCGGGCGGGAGCCCGGCGAGTCCGAACACGTCCATATGGTCGACGGGTTCGAAGGGCGCGCGCGAGAGCGACTCCGGCCAGCCGTCCAGCCGTCCGACGAGCGCGTGCAGCTCCCGGATCTCGGCGACGCGCTCCTCCGGCCCCGGCAGCGTCGCCCGCACCACCCGCTTGGCGGCGTACGGAATCCGGTCCGGCACCTTGACCGCGGCCCGCAACAACTCCTCGGCCCGGCGCGCGGCCATCAACGGCCCCTGCCCCAGCCAGCTGAAGGTGACGGCGCCCTGCTCCAGGAGGCGCGCGGAACCCCGCTCGACCCGCGTGATCCCCACCTTCACCAGGCCGGGCCCGAACCAGGCCAGATACACGTGGTACGGCCGCGGATCATCGGCGAGCGTGTCGGCGGCCACGGAGTGCGCCCGGTCCAGCCGCGCGCACTCCTCGCACCGCGCACCCGTACCGCGCCGCGACACGGCGGCCCGCACGGGACACGGGTTCCCGCGCGCCCCGACGCACGTCCGCACACCGCCGTCCACGACGCCGAACGCCACCCGCTTCCCCCGGGCCAGCGGACTCCCCCGTCCCCCGCCCCACACCAGCACGGGCCCGTCCCCCGACCACCGCAACCCCGAACACGTCCACACCTGCCGCACCCCATCGACATTAGAGCCCCGCACCGACAAACCCGTCCGGGAGTCGGGCGCCGGCCCCGCCTGGCAAACCCACGAGACGGGGCTGTTCAGCCGTGCGGACCGGGGTCCGGAGTAACCCGTGAGGCGCTGCGCAGTTGTCGGGTTGATCAAGTGGGCGGACACGCTCCGCCCGTGAACCGCAACAACGTGGAGGACAGATGACCACCCCCACCGCCGTTCGGCGGACCGCAGTACGGACAACCACGGTCGTCGCGCTCACAGCGGGACTCCTCACCCTGGGCGTCATCAGCGCTCAAGCCGCCGGCACTCCGGACCCCCTCGGGGTGGTCCCGGCTCCCGTCAGCAATCCCACGGACATGGTGAGCCGGCTCCTGACGAATCCCAAGGGCGTCGTCAGCCAGCTCCTGACCAATCCCTCGGGCACCGTCAGCTCGATCCTGCCCAACGGCATCCTGGGCGGCTGAGCCGGCAATCCGAGGCCTGCCCTCTTCAGGGGGCCCCATGCGCTCGGCGTCAGACACAAGCACTGAGCGTTCCCTGGGTGCGTTGATGTCACCCGCTGATGTCAAAGGCCCTGCTGATGTCAAAGGCCCCGCCGGTTCAACCGGCGGGGCCTTTGAGCTGTGTGCACTCGGCAGGATTCGAACCTGCAACCTTCTGATCCGTAGTCAGATGCTCTATCCGTTAAGCTACGAGTGCTTGTTCTGTTTTCTGCTTCTGTCTTCGCTTCCCGGGCTTTTGCCCCGCTCGCGGCGACAGGAAGAACATTACATGACTGCCGCCGCCATGTGAAATCCGTTTGCCTCACCCCTTGTGAGCTGGGCAAACGCACTTCTGAGCCCTCACGGGCGCCCTGGACAGCGGCGCGCTCCACGACTCTCACGGACACCCGGAACGCCGAAGCCCCGGTCCACTGGACCGGGGCTTCGGATCTTCGCGCGGAGGCGGAGGGATTTGAACCCTCGATGGGCTTGAAGGCCCAAACCGCATTAGCAGTGCGGCGCCATAGACCGGACTAGGCGACGCCTCCCGCACAACCGCTCACGCGAGCGCGAGTGGTGCGTGCAGATGATGACACAGACGAGCGCGGTGTCACCAATCGCCCCCCACGGTACTAGGCAGGCAGGCCCCAGGGCAAAGCCCCCACCGACGCGCAACCGGGTGGGTCGCGTCGCGTTATGCAGGTCATGTTGCGCCGACTGCTCCTCACCGCCGCCGTGTCCGCCACCGCCGCGCTCTCCGCCGTACCCAGCGCCATCGCCGGCACGCCCACGGTCGACACCCTCACCGCCGGCACCTCCACCGCCGACACCCCCACCGGCGCACCCGCCGCGCCCCCCGTACCCACGGCGTCCCCCGCACCCGCGGCGTCCCCCCTATACACAGCGGTCCCCGCCGGGCCGCCCGCACTGTCCGCCGCATCGCTTTCCGCCGCGTACGGCGTCGCCCTGCCTGCCCTCATGCCGCCGCCGGCCCGCCCGGACGACTCGCAGGACCGGCTGACGGTGACGGTCCACGGCGTGGGCGGCGGTGCGGACGGCACGTTCGAGCTGGAGTGCCACCCCGCGGGCGGGAGCCATCCGGACGCGGCGGAGGCCTGCGACAGGCTGGACCGGATGACCACCTGGGGCAAGGACACCTTCGCCCCCGTACCGCCGGACACCCTGTGCACCATGCAGTACGGGGGTCCGGCCACCGCACATGTCACGGGAACCTGGGCGGGGCGCACCGTCGACGCGCGCTACGACCGCTCGGACGGCTGCGAGATCTCGCGCTGGAACGCCCTGGTGCCGCTCCTGCCCGGCGCCCGCCCCTAGCGCGGCCCCGGCCAGGACACGGCGACATCACGGTGATCTCACGGTTCCGCAGGCCGAAGTACGTGGTCACAGGTTCTCCGCCTCTTCTGCGTGTCTTCTGTGTGCGACCTCCCTCTCATCCGGCGTCGCGAGCGCAACCACTGCCCGTAGACTCCCTCGCGTGACACGCCGCGGGCAGGTTGGCAAGATGGCATCCGCGGTCGGCAAGGTGCGGTAACAGGGAGGAAGCGTCTCGTGAGCAGCAGGCCATCCCGAGGCGCTGCTCGCCTCGCAGCCATACTGGACGCGCTGCCCGATGCGCTGGTCCTGGTCAACGCCAATGGGACCGTCGTCAACGCCAACACCATCGCCCTGGAGGCCTTCGAGACCCCGGGCACGGCTCTGGTGGGCCGCGGGCTACTCGATCTGCTGCCCGAGTTCGACTCCCGGCTGATCCCCGGATCCATGCGGCGGCCCGACACCACCGACCAGCGCGGGCGGACCAAGCCGACCCGGATGATCGCGCGGCGGACCGACGGCACGGAGTTCCCGGTCGAGGTCACCAGTGCGAATCTGGAGGACGGCCAGCAGGCCTACGACAACCACGGCCCCACCCCTGACGAGCTGCTCATGCTCGTCGTACGCGACCTTTCGGGCACCGTCGACACCGAGGCCGAGCTCGCGCGTTCGCAACGCCAGACCGAGATGATCCTGCGCGCGGCGGCCGAGGGCGTCGTCGGGACGGACACCGAGGGGCGGGTCGTTCTCGTCAATCCCGCGGCCGCGCAGATCCTCGGCTACCGGGCCAGCGACCTCGGCGGCAAGGAGCTGCACGCCCTGATCCTGCACTCGCGGGCGGACGGCGAGGCGTTCCCCTATGCGGAGTCGCCGCTCGCCGACACCCTGCGCTCCGGGCGCAAGCACCGGGTGCGCGGGCAAGTGCTGTGGTCGAAGTCCGGGGACCAGGTACCGGTCGATCTGACGACCTCTCCGGTGCGCGACGGGGACCAGCTCGTCGGTGCCGTCATGACCTTCACCGACCGGCGGCCGTACGACACCCTGGTCGAGGAGAAGGACGCGGCCGAAACCCGGCACGCGGAGGAACTGGAACGGATCGGCGAGG
The DNA here is from genome assembly GCF_040611295.1 of Streptomyces sp. NPDC002935. Lineage (NCBI taxonomy): Bacteria > Bacillati > Actinomycetota > Actinomycetes > Kitasatosporales > Streptomycetaceae > Streptomyces > Streptomyces sp. NPDC002935. Next base: position 93,169 of record NZ_JBEXNW010000028.1, on the reverse strand, counting down.
AACACGCCGCCGAGCTGGAGGCGCTGCGCGAGCGGCACACCGCCGAGCTCACCGAGCTGAGCGAGGGGCACGAGGAGGAACTCGCCGCCGGCGACGAGCGGTACGCGGCACTCGGCGAGCGGGAGAAGGACCGGTTCGAGGCGCTGACCGCCCGGCACGAGCAGCTGCTCGCCGTCCTCGGCCAGTCCCTGCGCGGGCCGCTCGACCAGCTGCGCGGCGAACTCTCCAAGCTCGCCGCCGACGACGCGGGCCAGCTGTGGCCCGAGGCCAACCAGGTGCTCCACCACCTCGCGGCCGGCTACTCACGCATCACGACGCTCGTCGACAACGTCCTCAGCTACCAGCGGCTGGACGCCGGCGCCGAGACGATCTTCCGTACGAACGTCATGCTCGACGCCGTGGTCGCGGCCGGTGTCGACGGGGCCGTCGACCTCATCGGGCCCGGTCGCGTGCAGTTCGCCGTGCACGCGCCGCCCATCGAGGCCGAGGTCGACCCGCAGCGTCTCGCGGGCGCCCTCGCCCATCTCATCGCGGACGTCGCGGGAGTCGACGCGACCGGCAACGCGCCGGTCTCGGCGGGCGGTTACATGGACAACACGGTCGTCGTGGCCGCGGCACAGCGCGGCGAGGTCGTCCGGATCGAGGTGCGCGGGCCGTACCCCGGGGGAGACCCGGTGCACGAGCCGATCGTGCGCGGGATCGTCCGCGCACACGGCGGTGTGCTCCAGACGCACGAGGTGCCGGGGATGAGCGGCAGCGCGTTCGTCCTCGAGGTGCCCATCGGGGACGGGGCCGGAGCGGTTCCGCCCGCCACCGGACCGACGGTCTCCACCGAGGTCGCCCTTGCCGAGCCGGCCGCGCAGCAGAGCGGTGGCAGGCGTCGGGCCCGGCGGTCCTCCGTCGACGCCTTCCTGGAGAGCGAGGCGACGGGGCCGTCCGAGCCGACGGCATCCGAGGGTGCCGGAACCGACGCGACCGCTCCCACCGGACGCCGTCGGCGCCGTGCTGCCGAGGAGCAGGCGGCCGGCGAGCTGCCGGCTCCCGCACAGGCACAGGCACAGGCACAGGCACAGGCGATCGAAGGCGACGGCTCCGGTGGTACCGGGCGACGCCGTGGTCGGCCCAGCCCCGCCGAGGGCACGGGCGACGCCGCGGCACCGGGCATGTCCGACGGGGTCTCCGAGGGCGCGGTCGTCATGGCGGGCGAGCAGGCGGGGACCGCCGCCGTGGGAACCGGGCTCGGCGGGACGGTGCCTCCGCAGGGGGTGCCGGTGCCCTCCGGACGACGCGCCCGCCGGGACGGCGAACAGCACGCACTGCCCGCGGCGTTGCCGTCGGCGGCCGGCGCTCAGGCCGCTCCGGCCGCGGGGGCGACGGCGCCGGACGACGATCCCGCCCAGGCCGAAGACGGTGCCGTCGACGACGCGGGGCAGCCGACCGGACGGCGCCGTCGTGCGCTGGCCGCCGCGGCCGAGCGTGCCGCCGCGCAGGAGACGGGCGCCCGTACGGTGTTCGCGCTGCCTCCGGCGGAGGCGGACCGCTCACCGGAGTACGTCCAGGCCGCGGCCCAGGCGCAGGCCGCCCAGGCACAGGCCGTTCAGGCACAGGCCGCCCAGGTCCAGGCGGCTCACGCGCAGGCCGCTCAGGCGGCACAGGCTCAGGTCGCCCGGGCTCAGCAGGCCGACGACGACCGCCACGACGTGATGCTGCACAACCCCGACGACGATCACACCCCGCCGCAGCCGCACCCCGCCTCCGCCCCGACGGGCCGACGGCGCGCCCGTCAGATCGCGGCCCCGGGCCAGCCCGCCGCGACGGCCGGAACACCCGCGCAACCGTTCCCGGCACAGGGCATTCCGGGGCAGCCGGTCCCGGCGCTCGGGCAGGCCGTTCCGGCGCAGGGGCTTCCCGCGCAGGGCGTCCCGGGCACGGCCACCGCCGGCCGGCCGGTTCCCCCCGGGCAGCCCACTGTCCCCGCGCAGGCCACCCCGGCCGGTGCCATGCCCGCTCCGGCGCCCCAGCCGTGGCCCGACGCGAACACCGCCCCCGCCGCCGACGCCGCCTCGGGCAGCCCGGTGCCGCCCCGTGGCACCGCGCAGCCCGCTCTCCCGGCGGCGAACGCGGCGGCCCCGGCCCAGCCGATCCCGGCCCCGCTCCCCCCGGAGCGCCCGGCCGCGCGGGTCGCCCAGCCGCTGCCCGCCGAGGCGACGGCCGCGTCCGCCCCGGCCGACGCCACCTCGGCGCAGGCCCGTGCCATAAGCGTGCGCACGCTCGGCCAGGGCGTTCCGTTCGCCCGCCAGGTCGCGGCGGCCCAGCCGGGCGCCGGCCCCCAGGCCCCGACGCCTCCCCCGCACGCGACGAACGGTGGCGGCCGGCGCCGCAAGCTCGGTACTCCGCCCCAGCCCGTCGTCGAGCGCCCGGAGACGGCCGCGGGCTCGCTTGCGCAGGGCGGGCGGCCGGCTCCAGGATCCCGGCTGCCCGGAGCCACCGAGGGCGCCGGACGGTCGTACGCCATAGGAGCACCGGACGAGAACGCCGCCGAGGGCCCCGAGCCGCTGGACGGTCCCGGCGGTGCCGTCGAGGTCGCCGACCAGCCGCAGCCGCGGCCCGTGGACGACGAACTGCCCCCGGAGCCGCTGGACAACCCGCGGCGGCTGCTTGTGTGGCCGGCGCCCGACGTCACCACCCAGCAGGCGCTGAGCGACCGCGGCTACCGGCCCGTCATCGTGAACTCGCGCGAGGAGGTCGACGCGCAGATCGCCGCGTTCCCGGCCGCGCTGTTCGTCGACCCGCTGACCGGCCCGATCACCCGCACGGCGTTGCAGTCGCTGCGCCAGGCCGCCGTCGCCGCCGAGGTTCCCGTCCTCGTAACGGCGGGGCTCGGACAGGCGTCGCGCGAGGCGGCGTACGGCGCCGACCCCGCCGTACTCCTTAAGGCGCTCGCGCCCCGCGACTCCGAGCAGCACCCGCCGCGCGTGCTGCTCATCGAGGAGCACGCGGAGATCGCACTGGCGCTGACGGCGACGCTGGAGCGGCGCGGGATGCAGGTCGCGCGCGCCTCGACGGACGAGGACGCCGTCACCCTGGCCTCGCAGATGCGGCCGAACCTCGTGGTGATGGACCTGATGCAGGTACGGCGCCGGCGTGCCGGAATCGTCGACTGGCTGCGGGCGAACGGGCAGTTGAACCGCACGCCGCTCGTCGTCTACACCGCTGCCGTCGACCCGGCCGAACTGCCGCGGCTGGCCGCGGGGGAGTCCGTACTGTTCCTCGCCGAGCGCTCGACGAGCGCCGAGGTCCAGGACCGGATCGTCGACCTGCTGGCCCGCATCGGCACCAACTAGCCGTACGTCCGTACGCCGGTCCCCATGGACCTTCGCGCGTACGTCGACGAACGCGTACGTCGATGAACGCGCGTACGCCGGGCGGGGAGCCCTGGGGCACCCCGCCCGGCGTACGTGTCGACACTTCCCGGAGTCGGCCGTGGCCGCCCCGTCACGTCAGAGCTTGGTCACGTCCAGGCTGCCCTCCGCGTACTTCTTGCGGAGCACCTTCTTGTCGAACTTGCCGACGCTCGTCTTCGGGACCGCCTCGACGATCGACCAGCGCTCGGGCAGCTGCCACTTGGCTATCTTGCCCTCGCCGGCGAGGAAGGCCCGCAGCGACTCGAAGTCGGCGGTGGACCCCTCCTTCAGGACGACGGTGGCCAGCGGCCGCTCGCCCCACTTCTCGTCGGGGACGGCCACGACCGCCGCCTCGGTCACATCCGGGTGGGACATGAGGGCGTTCTCCAGGTCGACCGAGGAGATCCACTCGCCGCCCGACTTGATGACGTCCTTGGCGCGGTCGGTGAGGGTCAGGAAGCCGTCGGGGCTGATCGTGCCGACGTCACCGGTCTTGAGCCAGCCGTCCTCGCTGAACTTGTCGGCGGGGCGCAGCGGTTCCGCGTCGTTGCCGCCGTAGTAGGCACCGGCGATCCACGGGCCGCGGACCTCCAGCTCGCCGGCGGACTCGCCGTCCCACGGGAGCCGTTCGCCGCCGGGGCCGGTGAGGCGGGCCTCGACGCCGGCCGGGAAACGGCCCTGGGTGAGGCGGTACGCGAACTCCTCGTCCGTGCCCACGGCGTGGGCCGGCGGGCGGGCGACGGTACCGAGCGGGGAGGTCTCGGTCATGCCCCAGGCGTGGCTGACGCGCATGCCCAGACCGTCGAACGCGGCCATGAGCGAGGGCGGGCAGGCCGAGCCGCCGATCGTCACCTGGGTGAGGGAGGAGACGTCCCGGGGCTTGGCGGTCAGCTCGGCGAGCAGGCCCTGCCAGATGGTCGGGACGGCGGCGGCGTGCGTCGGACGCTCGCTCTCGATCATCTCGGCGAGCGGCGCGGGCTGGAGGAAACGGTCCGGCATCAGCATGTTGATGCCCGACATGAACGTCGCGTGCGGGAGACCCCACGCGTTGACGTGGAACTGCGGGACCACGACGAGGGTCGTGTCATGGTCGGTGAGCCCCATCGACTGGGCCATGTTCACCTGCATGGAGTGCAGGTAGATCGAACGGTGGGAGTACACGACACCCTTGGGGTCTCCGGTGGTTCCGGAGGTGTAACACATGGCCGCGGCCTGCCGCTCGTCGATCTCCGGCCAGTCGTAGACCGTCGGCTTCCCGGCGAGCAGCTCCTCGTACTCGTGCACCCGCACGCTCGTCCCGTCGAGCAGCGAACGGTCACCGGGACCCGAGACCACCACGTGCTCCACCGTCGGCAGATGGGGGAGGAGCGGCGCGAGCAGGGGGAGCAGCGAGCCGTTGGCGATGACCACGCGGTCGGCCGCGTGGTTGACGATGAAGACGAGCTGCTCGGCCGGGAGGCGGAGGTTCAGGGTGTGCAGCACGGCGCCCATGGAGGGGATCGCGTAGTACGCCTCGACGTGTTCGGCGTTGTTCCACATCAGCGTCGCGACCCGCTCGTCGCCCGTCACACCGAGGTCCTCGCGCAGGGCGTGGGCGAGCTGGTTCGCGCGCTCGCCGGCCTCACGGAAGCTGCGGCGGTGCGGCTCGCCCTGTCCCGTCCAGGTCGTGATCTGCGACTCTCCGTGCACCAGCGCCCCGTGCACAAGAATGCGGGTCACAGTCAGCGGTACGTCCTGCATCGTGCTCAGCACGGCGTCCTCCCGGGGGCGACATTGCCTACGCGGCAGTAATGGTGCGCTGATTCTGCTCACATACCGCGTGGTATGTCACTAGGGGCAGGAATGATCGATCACCGCAGGGACTGCTCGGCCACCGCTCGGGGCGTGCCCTGCCGAACGGGCATCAGCTCTGGGTCCTCGCGCAGCTTGCCCAGCGCACGGGACACCGCCGACTTGACAGTACCGACGGAGACCCCGAGGACCTCCGCCGTCTGGGCCTCACTCAGGTCCTCGTAATAGCGCAGGACCACCATCGCCCGCTGCCGCGCCGGCAGCTTCGTGATCGCCCGCCACATGGCGTCGTGCAGCGCCTGCTGTTCGGCGGGGTCCGTGGCGGACAGTCCCTGCGGCTCCGGCAGCTCGTCGCAGGCGAACTCGTCGACCTTGCGCTTGCGCCACTGCGACGTCCGCGTGTTCAGCAGCGCCCGCCGCACATAGCCGTCCAGCGCCCGATGGTCCTCGATCCGGTCCCAGGCGACGTACGTCTTCGTCAGCGCCGTCTGCAGCAGGTCCTCGGCGTCGCTCGGGTTCGCCGTGAGCGACCGGGCGGTCCGCAGCAGCACGGACTGGCGGGCCTTCACGTACGACGAGAACGACGGGTACGAACGGGTCTGCGTCGCCCTTGTGGCGGCGTCCGAGGCGCTGGTGCAGACGAGTGTGGTCATGGCTCCACGCTAGGTTCGCCCCCTCCTCCCGCGGATCGGCCGCAGGTCCCGAAGCCATGTCCGCCTCAGGTTGTAGAAATGGGGTTGTCCTCACCTCCTGAAGGTGGACGAGCGGGGCCCGCCCCCTGAGGGTTCACCCCTGAGAGACGACGCCCGGGGGAGTACTCGGGGGAGTGCTCGGGAGTGCTCGGGAGTGCTCGGGAGTGCTCGGGAACGCTCGGGGAGTCCTCAGGAAGTGCTCAGGGTGCGCCCGGGGGAGTCCTCGGCAGAGCAGGACGCGGGACCGCGCACGGCGGTCTCATCCGTCGGCCCCGAGGATCAGGCCCGACGTGGGAACCCCGGTCCCCGCGGTCACCAGGACGCGCCCGGCGCCCGGTATCTGGTTCACGGACGTGCCGCGCAACTGCCGTACGCCCTCCGCTATGCCGTTCATCCCGTGCAGATACGCCTCCCCGAGCTGCCCCCCGTGCGTGTTCAGCGGCAACCGCTCCTCGGCGACGAAATCCGCGGCCTCCCCCGGCTTGCAGAACCCGAACTCCTCAAGCTGCATCAGCACGAACGGCGTGAAGTGGTCGTACAGAATCCCCACGTCGATCTCCGCCGGGCCCATCTCCGCCGTCCGCCACAACTGCCGGGCCACCACGCCCATCTCCGGGAGCCCTGTCAGATCGTCCCGGTAGAAGCTGGTCATCTGCTCCTGCGCGCGGCCCGCGCCCTGGGCGGCGGCCGTGATCACCGCCGGGGAGTGCGGCAGATCACGGGCCCGCTCCACGGAGGTGACCACCAGCGCCTGGCCGCCGTCGGTCTCCTGGCAGCAGTCCAGCAGCCGCAGCGGCTCCACGATCCACCGCGACGCAGCGTGCTCGGCGAGCGTGATCGGCCTGCCGTGGAAGTACGCCGCCGGGTTGGTCGCCGCGTACTTCCGGTCCGCCACCGCGACATGGCCGAAGGCCTCGGGTGTCAGGCCGTAGGTGTGCAGATAGCGCCGGGCCGCCATCGCCACCCAGGAGGCCGGGGTGAGCAACCCGAACGGCAGGGCCCAGCCCAGCGCCGCGCCCTCCGCCGACGGCTCCCGCCGCTGCACGCCCGAACCGAATCTGCGGCCCGACCGCTCGTTGAACGCCCGGTAGCAGACCACGACTTCGGCCACCCCGGTGGCCACCGCGAGCGCCGCCTGCTGGACGGTCGCGCACGCCGCCCCGCCGCCGTAGTGGATGCGCGAGAAGAAGGACAGCTCCCCCATCCCGGCCGCCTGCGCGACGGTGATCTCCGGGCTGGTGTCCATCGTGAACGTCACCAGCCCGTCCACGTCCCCCGGCGTCAGCCCCGCGTCGTCGAGCGCGGACCGCACCGCCTCCACCGCCAGCCGCAGCTCGCTGCGCCCCGAGTCCTTGGAGAACTCGGTGGCCCCGATCCCGACGATCGCCGCTCGCCCACCGAGGCCGTCCCTCTTCCGCACGCTCACGCGACACCGCCTTCCGCCGAGGCGGCGGGGGTGGGGGTGGGGGTGGGGGTGGGAGCCGCCGCGGGGGCGGGCGCGGGGGCGGAGGCTGCCGCGGGGGCTCCGGCTGCGGCTGCCGCGGGGGTGGGGGCGGGCGCCACCGGCTCGGTCGGGACCGTCACCGTCACCGTGCCCATGACGTGCCGGCCGATGCCGTTGGCGCCGAGGATCTTCACCGTGGCCGTGTCCCCGTCGAGCTTCTCGATCGAGCCGGTCAACACCATCGTGTCTCCGGGGTGGTTGGGAGCGCCCAGCCGGATCGCCACCTTGCGCAGCACGGCGGCCGGGCCGAAATGATCGGTCACGTACCGTCCGACCAGGCCGTTGGTCGTCAGGATGTTCATGAAGATGTCCGGCGAGCCCTTGGCTCTCGCCAGGTCCGCGTCATGGTGCACGTCCTGGTAGTCCCGTGAGGCGATCGCCCCGGCCACGATCAGCGTGCGGGTGATCTCGATCTCCAGCGGCGGCAGTACGTCGCCCACCCTCATGTCTCCACCTCCTCGTCCACGATCAACTCCCCCAGTTCCTGCAGCACTTCGCCCCCGCACCCCAGATACGCGTCCAGCTGCCTGCCCCACAGGAAGTGCCGGTGCACGGGGTGTTCGAGGTCGGCCCCCGCCCCGCCGTGCAGATGCTGGCCCGTGTGCACCACCCGCTGCCCGGCCTCCGACGCCCACCAGGAAGCCGTCAGAGCGTGCGTCGCGTACCGCAGGCCCTCATCGCGCCGCCATGCCGCCTCGTACGCCGTCACCCGTATCGCCTCGGCGTCCATGTGCGCGTCGGCGGCCCGCAGTTGGACGCCCTGCTTGGCGGCGAGCGGCCGCCCGAACTGCTCGCGCGCGTTCGTGTACTCCACGGCCCGGGCCAGCGACCCCGCGCACACCCCGGCCTGGAGTCCGGCGAAGGCGGTGCGTGCCGTGGCCAACACGTCGTCGTACGCCCCCGCCGCGCCCAGTGCCTCGCCCGGCGTCCCGTCCAGCGTCAGACGCCCCGCCGACCAGGGCGCCGTCAGCTCGACCGGCTCACTCGCCGCCGCCTCCGCGGTGCGGACCAGCCAGAGCCGGCACAGGTCGTCGGCGACGAGCACATGGGTGGCATCGCGCAGCCAGGGCACCGCGGGGACGACACCGGTCAGCTTCCCCGGCGCCCCCTCCCGAGCGGGACCGGCCCCGGCCGCCTCACCCGATCTCGATCTCGATCCGGAGATCGCGCCGGCCACCACCACCGTCCCGTCCGCGATCCCCGGCAGCAGCCGCTCACGCTGCTCGGGCGAACCGTGTGCCGACACCGCGAGCAGCCCGTACACACAGCTCGCCGCGAACGGCACCTGCGCCGTGGTGCGCCCCTGCTCCTCCAGCAGCAGGACGAGACCGAGGAGCCCGATGTCCTCGACGGCCGCCACGAGCCCGGCGGCGCACAGCTCCTTCCACAGTTCGGCGTCGCTGCCCGTCCCGGCCGCGGTGAGCCGCTCGTGGGTGGAGAGGTCGCCGAAGATCCGCGCCGCCAGGTCCCGGGCGGCCGCCTGTTCCTCAGTGGGCGTGAAGTCCATGTCAGCTCCCCTCACCCGAGCGACCGACGGAACGGGCGGTCGAGCGGACCTCCGTGCGGGCCGAGGATGCCGGACGGTCCGAACGGCCGGAGCCGCGGGGTTCGAGCGCCGCTGTACGGGCGGACCGGAGGGCTTCGCGCGTGGCCGGCCCGGCGGGGCCGACGGGCTCGCGCGCGGCCGAGTCGCCGGGACCGTCATCGTCGCCGCGCCCCTCTTGGGCCCGGAAGACGGGCAGCTCCAACTCCTCGTCGTACCGCTGGAATTCGAGCCGCACGGGCATCCCGATCCGCACCTGGTCGTGTGACACGCCCACCACGTTGCTCACCATCCGCACGCCCTCGGCGAGTTCGATCAGACCGACGGCGTAGGGAGGGTCGAAGGCCGGGAACGGCGGGTGATGCATGACGACGTACGAATAGACGGTCCCTTCGCCGCCCGACTCGACGGTGTCCCAGTCCGGGCTGCCGCAGGCGCCGCACCCCGGCAGCCAGGGAAATCTCAGCGTCCCGCACCCCGTGCAGCGCTGGATCAGCAGCCGGTGCCGCTCGACGCCCTCCCAGAACCCGGCGTTGTCCCGGTTGATCACCGGACGCGGGCGCCTGCTCTTCGCCTCCTCGGCGTTCGCCTTCACCGTGCTCGATGAGTCCCGTGCCTCCGCCGGACCCTTCGGATTCCGTTGCGCCGGAACGTACTTGAGGATGCGGAACCTGTGCGTCCCGGCGAGCTCGCCCCCCGCGCGGATGTCCATCCGCGTCGTGACGAAGTACCCCGTGCCCAGCTTGGTCGTCTTGCGTTCGGAGACGGACTCGATCACCCCGTCGAAGGTGATCTCGTCCCCGGGGCGCAGCGGACGCAGGTACTCCTGCTCGCAGTCCGTGGCGACCACCGAGGTGTACCCCGCGCCGTCGAGCAGCCGGAGCAACTCGTCGTAGGCACCGGAGCGACCGGGGTGCCCGCGGAGGCCGCCCATCGTCCACGCCTGGAGCATGGTGGGCGGGGCCACGGCGTCCGGCCCGTCGTACGCCGGACTGGTGTCCCCCATCGCCTCGCACCAGTGCCGGATCATCGCCAGGTTGACCGGGTCCTTGCCGACGCCCCCGACGGTGGCCGCGCGCCCCTCGTACCCCTTCAGGCGCACCGCCAGGTCGCCCTCGTCGCGATCGGCGCCGTCCCGCACGGCAGTCCCCTCAGCTTCCGCTCCACGGCCGCTCACCGCCGCCCCCTCCTCATGCCGAGCCGCATCGTCGCGACGATCTCCCGCTGCACCTCGCTCACCCCGCCCCCGAACGTGTTGATCTGCGCCGCCCTGTTCATCCGCTCCAGCTCGCCGGACCCGAACGCCCCCGGCGAACCGGAGCGGACCAGTGCGTCCGCTCCCACAATGTGCTGACACATTCGGTACACCGCGACCGCGGATTCGGTTCCCATGACCTTCACGCCGCTCGCGTCCCCGGGCGCCGGCCCGCCGGCTCCCACATCCCCCACCAAACGCCAGTTGAGCAGGCGTGATGCCGCCAGCCGAGCATGCACTTCGGCCAGCTGGAAACGCACCCACGGCTCGTCAACCCTGCGCCGCCCGGTCACCGGATCCGGTGTACGGGCCGCCTCCAGCGCGGCCGCGTAGAAGTCCTCGGCCTGCATGCCGATCGCGGCGAGGGCCACCCGCTCGTGGTTGAGCTGGCTGGTGATGAGCCCCCAGCCGCCGTTCTCCTCGCCGACCAGGTTCCCGGGCGGGACACGGATCCCGTCGTAGTACGTCGCCGTCGTGGTCTGGCCGCCCACCGTCTCGATCGGTGTCCACGAGAAGCCGGGAGCGTCCGTGGGGACGAGCAGGATCGAGATGCCCTGATGCTTCGGCGCGTCCGAATCGGTCCGGCACGCGAGCCAGATCCAGTCGGCGTTCTGGGCGTTTGACGTGAAGATCTTCTGCCCGTCGATCCGCCAGCGCCCGCCCTCGGCGTCGGCCGGACCCGCGCTCCCCCCGGCCTCCCGCACGGCGCGCGTCCGCAAAGAGGCGAGGTCCGTGCCGGCCGACGGCTCCGAGTACCCGATCGCGAAGACGAGGTCCCCGCTCAGGATGCGGGGCAGGAAGAAGTCCCTCTGCTCCTGGCTGCCGTACTTCATGAGGGTCGGCCCGACGGTGTTCAGCGTGACCATCGAGACGGGCGCACCGGCCCGGTAGGCCTCGTCGAAGAAGACGAACTGCTCGTCCGCTCCGCGCCCCTGCCCCCCGTACGCGACCGGCCAGCCGAGCCCGAGCAGGCCGTCGGCCCCGATGCGGCGCCGCAGCGCCCGCTGTCGTACGGGGTCGTCGGCGGGCGGTGGCCCGTCCGGCATCAGATCCCGGAAGTACGTGCGGAGTTCGGAGCGCAGCCGCTGCTGGCGCTCGGTGGGGGCGAGGTGCACGGCGGCGGCCCTCCCGGACCTCGTACGAACAAGGTTTTCTGACTGTCCGTCAGATACCGTGGACTGTCAAGGTCACCGGCACCGCCCCGCCCGAGCGCGCCACACCCCTCGAACACGGCTGCGCGACGGCGCCGAAGCACCGTCGCGCAGCCACTGTGAAACCCCCACAAAGCGCTACCCCACGCAGGAGACCCAGGGCCGATGAGAGCGCATCGGCCCCCGGCTCACCAGAGGTTGACGAAGTTGACGAGGACGTTCTCGTTGCCTTGGTTGATGGCCGTGAACGCCGAGCCGTTCACCTGGGCCGTATTGCTCTGATTCGAGGCTCCGGAGCCGACCGCCTGCTGTTGAGTGGTGGAGGAGTTGCCGCTGTTGTCGTGTCCGACCCCGCTGCCGCTGACGGTCGCGACGCCCGCGTTCGATCCGTTGTCCGCGAAGGAGCCGTTGTCCGCCGCCGCGACGCCCGAGCAGAGGGCGACGGCCAGGGGCAGGGCCGAGACGGCGGCGAGGACGCGAGCGGTACGGATGCTTGCCATGTGAATTCCTCCAGAACCGGTTGTACCCACCGGCGGTGAACCGGGGTGTACGGGAAATACGGCTTGTTCCAAGGCGGTTGGCCGACCGCCTCGGCGTTGTCCACGACGTCGCGAGTCCAGAGTTGCCCACGGGGTCCCCGGCGAACCACCCCGGAAGCCGCGATTCCCCCTGAAGCGTGAGGACATGTCGATAAACCACCTTCGCGCCCACAAAGCCCCTGCTCAGCCCCCTGTCGACCGCTCAATCCCAGGCGCCGCAACGGCTGAAGCGTTCCGGCACATTTTCGGCCGATCTCGCCCATCGCCCACTCCGCGGCCTCGTACGCCTGGGGAGCCCTTCCCTTTTTCGAACACTCGTACGAACATGGAGGCATGGCCACCATCGACCGGCGGGCCACCACCCTGGCCCTGGCCCACGCCCTGTCCGCAGCCGAGCGCGGGCTGGCGGTGATCCCGCTGTCCCGAACGAAGCTCCCGGCCCTGCGCTCCCCCCACCGCGACGACCCCGATCCCCAGCCCTGCCACGGCGAATGCGGCCGCTTGGGGCACGGCGTGTACGACGCCTCGACCGAGCCCCGGCGCATCCGCGAACTCTTCGCCGCCGCCCCCTGGGCCACCGGCTACGGCATCGCCTGCGGGCTGTACCCGCACCACCTCATCGGCATCGACCTCGACACCAAATCCGATACGGACTCCTCGGCGGCCCTGCGCGAACTGGCGCTGCGCCATCTCTTCACGATCCCGGACACGGTCGTCGTCATGACCCCCAGCGGCGGCCGCCACCTGTGGCTGAGCGGGCCACCGGACGTCGTCGTCCCCAACTCGGCCGGCCGGCTCGCCCCCGGCATCGACATCCGCGGCGCCGGCGGCTACCTCGTCGGCCCCGGATCACGCACCGAACACGGCGTGTACGGGACGGCTCCCGGCACCGCCCGGCTCGCGCCGGCACCCTGTCCGCGCGAACTCCTGGACCTCCTGCTGCCCCCGCCCCGTACCCACCACCCCACGCCCTCCGCGACCGGCCGGCAGGGCCAGGGGCTGGTCCAGTTCGTCCTCGCCGCGCACGAGGGCCAGCGCAACACCCGTCTCTTCTGGGCCGCCTGCCGCGCGTACGAGAACGGCCTCGGCCCCCAGCTGATCACCCCGCTCGTCCAGGCCGCCGTCCGGACGGGCCTCACCGAACGCGAGGCCCGCTCGACGATCGCCTCCGCGGCACGCATGACGGCTCCCTCGCCCCACCAGCACTGAGGCGGCGCCGCGAACGGACGAGGAGCGACGGCGCCCGGCGGGCAGCGGACAGCGGGCACGAGAACGGCCCCCGACCGATCCACCCGGTCAGGGGCCGTTCATCCCGCAGGGCGGCAGGCATCCGCGTACGGCGTCTTCCAGACCGGGGCCGGGGCATCCACGCGACCGCCACCAGGGGTAGCCTTCCCGTCCGTTCGAAGGTCCCTGGAGGCCCCCTGTGCACACCACCGTTTTTCTGCTGCGGAGCGCGTTGGGCCTTGGCGGCGGTCTCGTGTTCGCGTGGGAGCTGAACCGCCAGGCTTCGGGACCGGGCTGGAGGAAGCCGCGGGTCTTCTCCGCGACGGCGGCCGTGCTGCTCGCCGGGCTCCTCGCCGGGCCGCTCAGCGCCTAGAAATCACCGGTCGATGTGCCCCTCCCGTGCCCGTTCGGTCGGGAAACAGCGGGGAGCCGCGGTCGCCGGCGGACATCACTCACATGAACGGCCCCTGACCGAGATACCTGGTCAGGGGCCGTTCACCTGCGGTGGGTGTGGGATTTGAACCCACGGTGACATCGCTGCCACGACGGTTTTCAAGACCGTTCCCTTAGGCCGCTCGGGCAACCCACCCCGCGCCGTCGGTGATCGGCGGCGCGGGGACAAGAGTAACGGGTCCGATGCCGGAAGCGGGGGTCAGCTGTCGCCCTCTCGGGAGGCGAGGGTGACGTCGGCCGTGCGGGTCTTGCCGTCGCGCGTGTAGGTGAGCTTGACGGTGTCGCCGGGCTTGTGGGTCCAGATGGCGCCGATGAGGGTCGGGCCGCTGTCGATCACCATGCCGTCGAGCTTGGTGATGACATCGCCGGGCTTGAGACCCGCCTGGGCGGCGGGGCCGCCGGACTCGACCGCGGCGGAGCCGCTCGCGCCCTGCTCGGTGATCTTCGCGCCGCCCGTGCCCTCCTCCAGGGACACCGACGCGCCGATCTTCGCGTACACGGGCTTACCGGTCTTGATCAGTTGCTGGGCGACGTACTTGGCCTGGTTGACCGGGATCGCGAAGCCCAGGCCGATGGAGCCGGACTGGCCGGAACCGCCGAGGCCGCCGCTGCTCGACGACTGGATCGCGGAGTTGATGCCGATCACCGCGCCCGAGGCGTCGAGCAGAGGCCCGCCGGAGTTGCCCGGGTTGATGGAGGCGTCCGTCTGCAGGGCGCTCATGTACGAGGCCTTGCTGCTGGCGCTGCCGTCGCTGGAGGCGACCGGACGGTTCTTCGCGCTGATGATGCCCGTGGTCACCGTGTTGGACAGACCGAAGGGCGCGCCGATCGCGATCGTGGAGTCGCCGACGGCCACCTTGTCGGAGTCGCCGAGGGCGAGCGGCTTCAGGTCCGAGGGCGCGTTCTTCAGCTTGATGACCGCGACGTCGTAGCCCTGCGCGTGGCCGACCACCTCGGCGTCGTACTTCTTGCCGCTCGAGAAGGTCGCGGTGAGCTTGCCGCCGTCCACCGCGTCCGCCACCACGTGGTTGTTGGTGAGGATGTGGCCCTGGGTGTCGAAGACGAACCCCGTGCCGGTGCCGCCCTCGCCGTTGCTGCTCTGGGCCTCGATGGTGACGGTGCTCGGCAGCGCCTGGGCGGCCACGTTCGCGACCGTGCCCGAGGCGCGCTTCACCTCGCCGCTGCTGCTCGGGGCGGAGACCGTCGTCGAGCCGGTGGAGTTGTCGTTGTTCTTGGCCAGGGAGTAGCCGAGGCCGCCGCCCACGCCACCGGCGACCAGCGCGGCCACCAGGATCGCGGCGACCAGGCCACCGCGCCCGTTCTTCGGCTTGGGCGCGGGCTGCTGGTAGGAGGAGCCCCAGCCGCCGGTTCCCGAGCCGCCGCCGTCGGCGTACGAGGGAGTGGCGGGCGGAGGAGGCGGCCAGCCCGCCTCGGGGGCGGAGCTCTGGGTTGCGCCCTGTCCATAGGGGTCGGCCTGTCCGGCTCCGGCCGACGCGTACGCCGGCAGGCCCGCGGGCGCCGACGCGTGCTCCGGTGCGCCGGGCACCGCGGGGATCGGTGCGGTCGGCGCGCCCCCCGCGTGCGCGGCGTCCTGCGCGGAGGCAGCGGGAGTTTCCACCGGCACGGGAGGTGCGGACGGGGCCGGGGGGACTGCGGTGCCCTCGTTCTCGGTGCTCACAGCTCTTCTCCTCGATCCACGGCTGTTGTTCTCGGTCGCACTCGGTCACGCCCACTCACACTTGTCGGATGGCCCGGCGCGATGCAGCTGTGCATGTGCTTTTGTACGCCGTCAGCTTTTCCCACAGGGCGTCAGGGCACCATAAGCGGTGCCTGTGCGTCCGAGGCCATCCTTTATAACGGACCTTTAACACTAAAAGTGCTCAATTGCGACGTATCTCACCTCACGCCCGCCGCGCGACGGTGGCACCATGACGCGGTGACCCTCGCACGACAGCACCCGATTCAGGTCGTCGCCCACCGCGGAGCCTCCGAAGAGGCCCCGGAGCACACACTGGCCGCGTACAAGAAGGCGATCGAGGACGGTGCGGACGCCCTCGAGTGCGATGTACGGCTGACCGCCGACGGCCATCTCGTCTGCGTCCACGACCGCCGCGTGAACCGTACGTCCAACGGCCGCGGAGCCGTCTCCGCCCTGGAGCTCGCCGAACTCGCCGCCCTGGACTTCGGCTCCTGGAAGAACCGCGACGAGTCGCCCGACTGGGAACACGCCCCCGAAGACCTCCAGGACACGTCCGTCCTCACCCTGGAGAGACTGCTCGAACTCATCGCCGACGCCGGCCGCCGCGTCGAGCTGGCCGTCGAGACGAAGCATCCGACCCGCTGGGCGGGCCAGGTCGAGGAGCGGCTGCTGCACCTGCTGAAGCGTTTCGGCCTGGACGCCCCCGCGTCCCCCGCCGAGTCCGCGGTGCGCGTCATGAGCTTCTCGGCACGCTCACTGCACCGGGTCCGGGCCGCGTCCCCGACCTTGCCGACGGTCTATTTGCTCCAGTTCGTCTCACCCCGGCTGCGGGACGGACGGCTGCCCGCGGGTGTCCGGATCGCGGGCCCGTCGATGCGGATCGTACGCAGTCACCCCGGGTACATCGAGCGACTGAAACGAGCCGGACACCAGGTGCACGTCTGGACCGTGAACGAGCCCGAGGACGTCGATCTCTGCGTTGAGCTGGGCATCGACGCCATCATCACCAACCGCCCGCGCGCGGTGCTGCGGCAACTGGGCCGCTGACCTGGCCTTGCCCCGGGCGGGAACCCCACGGAAAACACCACGATCGCTCCTCGAAAACCATCGAGAACCGGCCAGCCGATTACAGGGAGTGCACCGGCGCGTTCGTTCCGCATTCGATCGTTACGAGTGCGTCAGCAGACGTTGATTGGCCGGTTTCCGGTCCAGTCCAAAGGGGCATCCACACCGTGGCGTGGGGCAAAGGAGGTCTCGGGGGTGGCGTTGGTGGTGGCACAGGAGGTGCCCACGTCGTCGAGCATGGCCGTACCCCATGGCCCTGCGGGCGTGGGGGAAGCAAGACACCGGATGCGTGATGAACTGCGCTCTGGCGGTGTGGCGGAAACGGTCATCGACGATGCCGTACTGATCCTTTCCGAACTGCTCAGCAATGCCTGCCGACATGGCAGGCCCCTGGGCGACGCCCTCGCGGGCGACGGAGATGTGCGCGCGACGTGGCGGTTCGACCCGGCGGGACGGCTGACGGTCGAGGTGACGGACGGCGGTGGTCCGACCCGCCCCGTTCCGGCCACCCCCTCGGTCACCGCGCGCGGCGGCCGCGGGCTGAACATCATCACGGCGCTGGCCAAGGACTGGGGTGTACGGGACGACGCCCACGGCGAGGTCACGGTGTGGGTGGTCATCCAGGACGACGAGGAAACGGCGCGCCGGCGCGACGACTTCGCTACGCGCGTCGCGTCACCGAGGGTGTCCGGGATGTCCGACCTGAACTTCACGGACGCCTTCGACGACCTGGACTGAGGCACCCGGACCGAACCGCCGGGTTCCGGGACGACGCGGTGCGTTGTCCACAGGATCCCGTCGGCTCCCGTGCGAACGGCTAGGCTCGCGCCAGTACGAGACGAGCCGTGATCGGGAGACACCCACGATGGCCAAGAAGCGACCCCAGACGAAGGCCAAGCAGCCGCAGTTGAAGGACGGCGGCGAGATCCCGGTTGTCGGCGCTCGCGAGCCCTGCCCCTGCGGCAGCGGCCGCCGCTACAAGGCCTGCCACGGCCGAGCCGCCGCGCACGCCGTGACCGAGCTGGTGCACCGCCCGTTCGAGGGCCTGCGCGGCGAAGGGGACTGGATCGCGCTGCGCGAGCTGGTGCCCGCCGCGACGGTCGAGCTGAAGCTCAAGGAGAGCCTGCCCGAGGACGTTCCCTCGGTCACCCTCGCCACCGTCCTGCCGATGGCGTGGCCCGCGCTGCGCCGCGACGACGGCTCGGTGCTGCTCGGCCTGCAGAACGACACGGCGTCCGGCGACATCAGCCGCGACCTGGCCGACACCCTCCAGCGCGCGCTCACCGCGCCGCCCGGTACCCCGGTCGAGGGCCGGCGATCCCCGGCCGACGGTCCGCGGCTCCAGGACCTGCTCGACCCCGAAGGCACGTTCGAGCCAGTTGTGCACAGCGGCTTCGAGTTCTGGGTCCCCGACGCGGAGAACGCGACGGCCGAGGTGACCGCCTCGCTGGAGCGGGCCAACGCCGCCGCCATTCCGACCGTGAAGCTCTCCGGGGTCGACGCCGCCTACTGGTGCGAGACGCCCGACAAGAACCACCTGCGCTGGGTCATGCCGTACGCGGAGGAGCAGCTTCTGGACGCCCTCGCGCGGCTGCACGCGGCGGGCCGGTCGAGCCTCGGGGAGGGCACCCGGCTGGTCGGTTCCTTCCGCGCGCACGGCCTCACGGTGCCGGTCTGGGACCTGCCGACGGGCGTCACGGCGGACGACATCGAGAAGCCGGCGGCCGAGTTCGCCGAGCGCCTCACCACCGCTCTGGCCACGGACGCGCCGCTGACGGCGGACGAGCGCCGCGCGCGCGGCGGGCTCACCAACCGGCAGGTGACCCTCAGCTGACCCACAGCCGACGCACAGGTCGGGAAACTGACCGACCGGTCAGCTGGTCAGGACCTCGGAAACGGGTGACTCCTGTCACAACTCCCCGTTGTGACAGGTAAATCCGTGTCCGAATAGCCGAGATCGAATTTGCGAACCGCCGATCTCTTGTTACCGTTCGAGTAGCCCGGTTGCTGGTGCATCCCCCGTCGCCAGCAACCGGGTCTTTTCATGTCCGGGATCCCGTGAGGCGTCAACCGCCTTGCTACAGGCCCGAGTTGCTCCCCGAGCGCAGCAGCAGCGGCCCGTCGGAGCCGGCGCCCTTCGCGAACTCCGTGACCGCCGTGTACGCCCCCGCGCTCCCCGTCGTGCGTTCCCTGGGCGTCTCGCACACCCCCGGATCGTCCTCCGCGTCCACCGCGCAGTTCATCTGCACCGTGCGGCCGCCGGGACCCATCAGACTCAGTACGGAGCTCAGCGCGTCACCGGTCGCGTTGCGGTAGTAGGTGCGTGCCCAGGTCTCCTCGCCCTGCGTCAGGACACAGGTCTGCGCCTCGACGCCGTCGGGTGAGGAGAGCTCGGGGCCGCACCGGGCGGCGGTGGCGAGACCGAGGCCGAGCAGCCGGGGAGAGCGCCCGGGTTCGGGCGCCCTCGGCCGGTCGTCCGCGCGAGCCGTCCCGCGTACGGCCGTGGAGTCCTCGTCGCCCACGGAGCCGGCCGACGCCACGGCCAGCGGCAGGGCGAGAACGAACGCCACGACGCCTGCCAGCGCCACGAGACGAACTCTTCGGGGGTCGGGCCCGCCGCGCGGCGGCGATGAGGCTCTGTGCCCCCCAGAATGACGCTGCATACGCGGACGATAACGAGCACGGGCGGGCGCGCGGCTCACCGCGCGCCGGACGCCCCTACAACTCGGGAGCGCTCACACCCGTACGAGTGAGTGCCTCGACCACGGCATCCACCACGGCCTCCACATCGGGCACCCAGGGGGCGGCCGAGCCGGGCAGCGGAGCGCGCTCCCAGCGGATCTGGCTCTGGCCCGTCCCGGACGGCGGCAGCGCGATGTAGCCGCCCTCGCCGTGAAAACGCAGGGAGCCGGGAACGAAGTCCTTGGCGTAGAGCAGCTCGCCGAGCTGCTCCATGGAGTACGGGGCGACGAGGATCGCCCAGCGGGTGGGAGCCGCGACGACCGGGCCGAGGCGCATGCCCTGGCGGTCGAGGGCGTCGAGAGCGCGAGCCGCCGCGGGAGCGGGCAGGCTCACCGCGCACGGGGCCCTGTCTCCGGTGGCCAGCACGATGGGGGCCGACGGCCGGTTGGTCCACCACCAGCGCACCATGCGCTCGTCGGTGGTGGCCGCGAGGAGGCCGGGGTCGAAGGGATGGGCGCCGGGCACCGTGCACTCCGGGTCGGGGCATCCGCAGCGGGCACGCCCCTGCGGGTCGGCCGCCACACCCGGGAGTACGGGCCACCGCCATTCGGTCGCGAAGGTCAGGGCCGCGCTGAGCATCTCAGGCCTCCCGTTGTTTCGCCTGGACAGGAGCCTGCGTCGCCTTCCGAGGATCTCGCGCATGAGCGCTCGTTCCTTTCCGTTGCACGCCTGGCAACACCGAGGATCACATCACACCATGTGTCGATCACTTCACTGTGCGTACCTGCTGGCGCATCACACCCCTGCTGGAGACAAGGGGAACCCCTCTGGGCCGAGCATGTGGCTGTGTCCGCGCCCATACCGCGTGTATCCAAAGCATGGGCATGGCGTGGGGTGGCGGCGCCTGGCGTTTTGCGTCCCGCGTATTCCTTGCCGCCTCCGCCACGGGAGGATGGGGCACGGTCGTCGGTGGTTAAGACGCCCGGGTCCGTCGCCAGGTTCCGGGCGGATCTCGAACCACCCCTGGCCTTCACCGAGTACGTACCCATCACGACCGCTGTGACGCTCCGTCGAACGAGGCCAGTCGACCTCAATAAGCCGTTGCCCGAGTCAGTTTTAGGCCAACTTTGTTTTCCCGCAAGGGTTACCGACGGTCTCACGGACACCAGTAATCCCAGCAGGACAATGCTGGACATCCCCTCACGAGTACGTGTACATGTGGAGACACCGCTAGCGGCGCAGAACGACATGGGGGTTTGCGATGCTATTGAGCAATACGCACCGGTCGGAAAGCCGGACGTCATGAACGCCCCTCACCTTCCGAAAGTGGCTGGAATCGATTCAACGGTTCCTTCGCCCGCACACACTGTCGCGCCGACGCCTGCTCCCACGGGTGCCTCTTCGGCCACTTCTCCGAACGGCCCCGGAGCCGTTCTCCAGGACCGCCTCGCGGGCTGGGTCTCGGATCTCACGACGCTCCACGAACTCACCGAACGCCTGGCCCGCACCGCGACCCTGAACGACGCGCTGCAGGAACTGCTGCGCGCCGGAGCAGCCCTCGTGGGCGCCCGGCGAGGGCTCGTCGTGATGGAACCCGGCGACGGACTGGGTCCCGACACCACGATCGGTCTCGGCCTCGCCCGAGCGGATCTCGGCCACATCGAGACGGTGCCGCGCAGCTCGATGTCGTACGGGAAGATCCTGGACGGGCTGCCGGGCGGCGAGGGCGAGATCGCCCAGCCGGACCTCCTCTCGGAGGACGGCCTCGACCCGCGCCACCGCGAGGTGGCCGCCCGGCTGGGCTACGCCGCGAGCTACGCGCTGCCGCTGTCCACCGAGGCGGCGGGCCGCCTCGGTGCGGCCGTATGGCTCTACGACGAACCTGCCGAACCGGTGGAGCGTCAGCGCCACCTGCTCGGCCTCTACGCCCAGTACGCCACGGAGCACCTGGCGCGGCTGCTGGAGCTGGAACGCACGCGCGCGTGCATCACGACGATCTCCGCCGAGCTGCTCCCCCCGCGGCTGCCCCGCGTCTCCGGCGTCCAGCTCGCCGCACGGCACCGCACGGGCCCGCGCGGCGGCGGCGACTGGTACGACGCGCTGCCGCTGCCCGACGCCGCGCTCGGCCTCGCGGTCGGCTCCGTCACCGGGTCCGGCCCCAGCGCCGTCGCCGCCATGGGCCGGCTGCGGGCCTCCCTGCGGGCCTACGCCGTCATGGAGGGCGAGGACCCCGTCGCCGTGCTCTCCGACCTCGAACTGCTGCTGCGGCTGACCGAACCCGCCCGCTCCGCGACCGCCCTCTTCGCCTACTGCGAGCCCGCCCTGCGCAAGCTCACCCTCGCCGGTGCCGGACACAGCCCGCCGCTGGTGATCGGCCCGCGGCGTACCGAGTTCGTGGAGACGTCCCTGTCGGCGCCCCTGGGCATGCTCGCCTGCTGGGAGGCCCCGAGCGTCGAACTGACCGCCGACCCCGGCGAGACGGTGCTGATCTACACCGACGGCCTGCTGCACCGCACCGGCGACCCGATGGACCGTGCCTTCGCCCGGCTGCACGCGGCTGCGGCGAGTGTCCCGAGGGCCGTCCGCGACGACCCCGGCGCGATCGCCGACCATGTCCTGCGCGGTGTGCTGCCGGACGGTCTCGACGAGGCGGACAGCGACGAGGACGTCGTCCTGCTGGCCGCCCGGTTCGAGTGAGCGGGCGGATACGCCGTGTGACAGGCCTTCCGGCCCTGGGCCCCCTCCAGTACGACCGTACGATGGAGGAGGTCCAGAGTCGTAACTAGGAGGCAGACCGTGTCGGAGGCGCTCACCCCGGAGACCCCGGAAGCCGTGCTCGACGAAGCCGCTGACGAAGCGGGCGAGGAAGAGCCCATCAAGCAGCGCAAGAACGGCCTGTACCCGGGCGTGTCCGACGAGCTCGCCGACAGCATGAAGTCCGGCTGGGCCGACACCGAGCTGCGGGGCCTCGAGCCGATCGCGCAGGCCGGGTACACCGCGGCCCGCCGTGCCGCGCTGTCCGCGCGCTTCCCGGGCGAGCGCCTGGTGATCCCCGCGGGCAACCTGAAGACCCGCTCGAACGACACGGAGTACCCCTTCCGTGCCTCGGTCGAGTACGCGTACCTCACCGGCAACCTCACCGAGGACGGCGTCCTCGTGCTGGAGCCCGCCAACGGCCCGAACGGGAATGGCGGCCACAAGGCGACGATCTACCTGCTGCCCCGCTCCAACCGCGAGAACGGCGAATTCTGGCTCTCCGGGCAGGGCGAGCTGTGGGTCGGCCGCCGCCACTCCCTCGCCGAGGCCGAGCAGTTGTACGGCATCCCGGCGTCGGACGTCCGCGAACTGCCGGCGGCGCTGAAGGAAGCCACTGGTCCCGTCCGGGTGGTGCGCGGCTACGACGCCGCGATCGAGGCCGCCCTGACCGACAAGGTCACCCGCGAGCACGACGACGAACTGCGCGTCTTCCTCTCCGAGGCACGGCTCGTCAAGGACGAGTTCGAGGCCGGCGAGCTGCAGAAGGCCGTCGACTCCACCGTGCGCGGCTTCGAGGACGTCGTGAAGGTCCTCGACAAGGCCGAGGCCACCAGCGAGCGCTTCATCGAGGGCACCTTCTTCCTGCGCGCGCGGGTCGAGGGCAACGACATCGGCTACGGCTCGATCTGCGCCTCCGGCCCGCACGCCTGCACGCTGCACTGGGTGCGCAACGACGGCCCGGTCCGCTCCGGCGATCTGCTGCTGCTGGACGCGGGCGTGGAGACGCACACCCTCTACACCGCCGACGTCACGCGCACGCTCCCGGTCAACGGCACGTACACGGAGATCCAGAAGAAGATCTACGACGCCGTGTACGAGGCCCAGGAGGCCGGTATCGCGGCCGTCCAGCCGGGCGCCAAGTACCGCGACTTCCACGACGCCGCGCAGCACGTGCTGACCGAGAAGCTCGTCGAGTGGGGCCTCGTCGAGGGGCCGGTCGAGCGCGTCCTGGAGCTCGGCCTCCAGCGCCGCTGGACGCTGCACGGCACCGGCCACATGCTCGGCATGGACGTCCACGACTGCGCCGCCGCGCGCACGGAGACGTATGTCGAGGGCACGCTGGAGCCGGGCATGTGCCTGACCGTCGAGCCGGGCCTGTACTTCCAGGCGGACGACCTGACCGTGCCCGAGGAGTACCGCGGCATCGGCGTCCGCATCGAGGACGACATCCTCGTCACCGAGGACGGCAACCGGAACCTGTCGGCCGGCCTGCCGCGCCGGTCGGACGAGGTCGAGTCCTGGATGGCGTCCCTCAAGGGCTGACATAGTGCCCGCGAGGGCTGATACGAGACTGATGGCCGGGTGCCCTCCAGGGTGCCCGGCCATTGGTGTGTCCGGGGGGCGGCGGTGGCCTCCTGGACTTCGGCGTGCCTACGGGCCATCGGTGCGCCCGCGGGTTTTCGGTGTGCCTAGGGGGGCGGCTTTTCGTGGACGACGACTTCTGGTCCGGCGTCGGAGTGGACCTGCATCTGGAACCGGACGCGGCGGCCGGGCGCAGAGCCGGGCTCGAACGGGCCCTTCGGGACGCCGTCCGCGCCGGGCGGCTCGCCCCGGGCACCCGGCTGCCCGCGACCCGGCGGCTCGCCACGGAACTCGGCATCTCCCGGGGCACCGCGAAGGCGGCCTACGACCAACTGATCGCCGAGGGCTATCTGACGGCACGGCAGGGCTCGGGCACCGAGGTGGCGTCACTGCCGGCCGACAGCGCCGCGGCGGACGTGCGGGCGCCACGCGCGCGTGCGCCCCGTTTCGATCTGCGCCCCGGCAGTCCGGACGTCGGCACGTTTCCGGCGGCGGCCTGGCTGCGGTCACTGCGCCGCGCCATCGCGACGGCACCCTCCCTGGCGTACGACTACGGGGATCCGCGCGGCCGGATCGAACTGCGGACGGCGCTGTCGGGCTACCTGGGCCGGGCCCGCGGGGTGATCGCGCCGCCCGAGCGGATCGTCATCACCTCGGGCTACGTCCAGGGTCTCGCCCTCCTCACCCGCGTGCTGGACGGCGGGACGGTGGCCATGGAGGACCCGGGGCTGCCGTTCCACCGGGACGTGGTGCGCAAGGGCGGCGGAAACGTGGTGCCGCTGCCCGTCGACGAGCACGGCGCCCGCGCCGACGGTCTGACGGCGCTCGGGGCGGACGCGGTCGTTCTCACTCCCGCGCACCAGTACCCGACCGGCGTCACGCTCCATCCCGAACGGCGGCGGGCGCTCACCGACTGGGCCCGCACGCGGGACGGGCTGATCATCGAGGACGACTACGACGGGGAGTTCCGCTACGACCGGCAGCCGGTCGGTGCCCTCCAGGGAATGGCACCGGCCCACGCCGTCTACCTCGGCACGGCCTCCAAGACGCTCGGCCCCGCCCTGCGGCTCGGCTGGATGGTGCTGCCCCCTCACCTGGTCGAGCCCGTCGCCGACATCAAGCTGCACAGCGACCACCACACCGAGTCCATCGGCCAGTTGGCGCTCGCCGAGATGATCGAGAGCCACGCGTACGACCGCCACGTGCGCGCGTGCCGGCTGCGCTACCGGCGCCGCCGGGACCAGCTCCTCGACCGGGTGGGGGCGCGCAGGAGCGTACGGGGGATCGCCGCCGGTCTGCACGCGTTGGTGGAGGTGGCGGACGAGTCGCGGGTGCTGGCGCGCGCCGAGGAGGAGGGGCTCGCGGTCGGGCGTCTGGGCGACCACTGGCACACGCCGGGCGACGGCCGGCCGCAGGGACTGGTCGTCGGGTACGGAACACCGCGCGAGCGGCTGTACCCCGGGGCGCTGGAGGTGCTGGATCGGGTGTTGCCGTAGGTCCGCCGTCGTAGATCCGCCGCCGCAGATCCAGCGCCGCAGATCCAGCTGTGGGAATCGGAGGTGTCGGCTCGGTCGGCCTCCTCAGGCGACGCGGGTCGGCGCGCCGGCCGTCACCGGCAGCGCGTCCACGAACAGTGCCCCCGCGAGCAGGGCACCACTGCCCCGAGGGCTCCACGCGCGCGCGTGTAGATCGTCGTCGAGGGCGGACAGGCCCGCGCGCCCCGCCTCCGTGGACGTACCCCCCGCTTCCAGCACCCCCCGGGCGCCCGCCTGGACATGGCGGAGGCCATGGGGACCCGCGGTGTACAGCAACTCGGTGTCCTGGAGGGTGGACATGACGGTGAGGAGGGCGTCGAGCCGTGCGTACGGTTCGGGCGCGCCGGCCGAGCGGGCGGTGGCGAGCGCGTCCAGGGCCCGTCGCACGTGCGGGAATCCGGCCCGCGCCTCACCGCGCGCACCGGCCGCGCCGTACTTCGCGGAGACGGACGAGCCGCGGGAGGGCCGCCGCGGTGCCCGCCGGTCGGTGTGCGCCGCGATCCGCTTGGCGGTCGCGGTGACGTCGGACCCGGTGGCCTGGGGATCCAGGGCCGCCGCGGCGACCAGGAACCCGAGTGCCCACAGGGCGCCGCGGTGGCCGCCGCCCGTCAGGGCCACCGAGTGCTCGGTGCAGCGGCCGATCGCGCCCAGCTCCGCGCGGAGTTCGGGCGTGGCCCGGCCGGTGCGGCGGGCGGCGGCGGCCATGGCCGCGAAGCCGGGTGTCAGCGCCTTGGCGGACCAGCGCAGGGAGCCGAGATCCCGCCGGGTGGCCCGGGCGCGGAGGTCGCGCGGGTCGGGCAGTCCGGGTTTGGGGGCCAGCTCCAACTGCAGGGTCAGCGCGGCCACGGCGGTCCGCGCCAGTGCCTCGTCGTCCTCGCGGCTGCTCATGGACGTACCCCTTCCGGTGAGGACGCCGACGGTGAGGACGCCACCGGACGAAGTCGGCTACACGCGATCGACTCGTCTCCGCGGCTTCCCGTCGTACCGGAAAGCCTAGGAACGTCAGCCCTCAGGACCATGGGTGAGCGCTGTGACTTTCCTGTGGACTCCGAGAACACCGAGCCGGGGTCGTGCCGCAATCCCGTCGAGCCGGAAGCCCGTCGAGTCGAAGCCTGTCGAGCCGGGTGCTCTAGAACTCCAAGCCGTCGGAGAGCAGGGGCAGATGGCGTTCGTACAGTTCCGCCAGGTCCTCCGTGCCGCCGCCCTCGACCCAGTGCCGTACGAGGGTCGCGAAGACGGCGATGATGGCCGCGGCCGCGCATTTGACGGCGAGGTCCGAGGCGTCGCGGCCGCTGCGCTCCGCGATGATCGCGGCGATCTCCCGCTCGCTGCGCTCCTGTTCGCCGACCGAGCGGGCCCGGATCGCGGGGTCCGTGAAGGTGATCCGGGTGCGCAGCAGCAGTTCCTCGCGGTCCCGGTCGAGCATCCGGCCGAGGGGGCCCTTCAGGGACTGGAGGATCGCCTCGACGATCGGTTCACCGGCCGGGCGGGCGCGCAGTGCCTCGACGAGGGCGGGGTCGTACTCGTCCTGGATGACCACGTCCTCCTTGCTGGGGAAGTACCGGAAGAACGTGCTCGGGGAGATCTCGGCCGCCTCCGCGATCTGGTCGACCGTTGTCGCCTCGTACCCGTGTTCGGCGAACAGGCGGTAGGCCTCGCGGCGGACCCGGTCGCGGGTCTGCCGCTTCTTGCGCTCCCGCAGACCGAGGGGCGCGGCCGAGGTCTCCTGCGTCGTCATGCGATCTTCTCCAGCGTCCGCCGCGTCACGCGGTCCCCGCCGGTCTCTCCGGCGTCTCCCGCGTCGTCATGCCATCGATTCTGCGCGTTCGGGCTCCACCCGGGCCACCTTCGGGCGTCGGGAGGACCGGCTCGGCAGATAGCGGGCGGCGAGGACGGCGGTCAGGAGGGAGAGGACACCGCATGCCATCAGGACCAGGTCCATGCCGTGCACGAAGGCCGCGTGGGCGTCGGCCGCGAGACCCGCGTCGTGCAGGTTCCGGGCGACCTCGCCCGCTCCGGACACCGAGTCGCGAGCCGTGTCGGCGGCGGACGCGGAGAGACCGTCCGTGCGCAGCCGGGCCAGATAGCCGTAGCCGAGGAGGCTGCCGAGTCCGGCCACGCCGAGGACGCTGCCGAGTTGCTGGACGGTCTCCAGGAGGCTGGTCCCGCGCCCGGTGTCGCCGTCCGGGAGCGAGCCCATCACCAGGCTGGTCGCGGGGACGACGGCGAGGCCGAAGCCGAGGCCGGTGAGGGAGAGCCAGAGGGCGGTGAACCCGTAGCCGCCGGAGAGGTCGGTGGTCGCTCCGAGGAGGACTCCGCCGGCCAGGACGGCCATGCCGAACGGGACGACGACGCGGGCGCCGAGCCGGGGAACGAGGGGTTCGCTCGCCGCGGCGGCCGCCATCAGCCCGCCGATCAGGGGCAGTACCCGGATTCCGGTGGCGAAGGAGTCGTGGCCGAGGACGACCTGGAGGTACTGCGGGACGACGAACAGAATCCCCATCACGGCGAAGTTCACGAACACCGCGATCAGCGTGCCCCACAGGAAGCGGCGGTCGGCGAACAGTTCCAGGTCGACGATCGGGTGCGGGTGGCGGCGCTCACGGAACACGAACCCGGTCAGCAGCGCGGCCGAGGCGAGGAGTGCGGCGAGGACGATCGGGTCGGTCCAGCCGTCGCGCGGGATCAGGATCGTGCCGTAGACGAGCGCGGTGATGCCCAGGGCGCTCAGCAGGGCACCCGGGCCGTCGAAGGGGACGGCGGCGCCCGCCCGGTCATCGGCCACCCGCACCTTGCCGTGAGCGGCACGGCTCTCGCCGCCGAGCGCGGGTTTCCCGTCGGCCGTCGCACGCTTCCTGTCGCTCGGCAGCAGCCACAGACCGGCGGCGAGGGCGAGGACGGTGACGGGCACGTTGAAGAGGAAGACCGAGCCCCACCAGAAGTGGTCCAGCAGCCAGCCTCCGACCAGGGGCCCGACGGGCATGCCGAGGGCGGTCGCCGCGGTCCAGACGGCGACCGCCCTCGGCAGTTCTTCCTTGGAGAAGAGGCGCGGCAGGATCGCCATGGACAGCGGCATGATGGCGGCCGCGCCGAGGCCGAGGACGGCCCGCGCCGCGATGACCGTGGTGGGGGACCCCGCGAACGCGCCGCCCAGCGAGGCGAGTCCGAAGAGGGCGATACCGCTGAGCAGCAGACGCTTGTGCCCGTATCGGTCGCCCAGCAGGCCGACGGGGAGCATGGCCACGGACAGGGCGAGCAGATAGCCACCGCCGATCCACTGCAGCTGCGCGCTGTCGGCGTGCAGATCGCCGGCGAGGGTCGGCAGGGCGACGTTGATGATCGTGCCGTCCAGTCCGACGATCAGGACGCTGAGCGTGAGGGCGGCCAGTGCCGGCCAACGGCGGGGAGCCATGGGAGTCGACGGCGGGGAAGAAGGGCTCGGGTTCGACGGCGGGGAGGAGGGGCTCGGGTTCGACGCGGACATGCGGACCTCCAAGAGGGAGCAACCTAATGAGAGGCTACTCCCAAATGAGAGTCAACTGTCAATATGGAGTTGGCTTCCAGATCGGGGCACGGGACGGAGAGGCGCCCTCTCGCCGACGCGGTCGGGCGTCGACGCGGATCAGAGCATCAAGCCGGCAGCAACGAGGGGACCTTCCTCCACTTGAGGATCTTGTCGAAGCTCACCACCGCACCGCCCCGCCCCGGCTTGTTGCCGATGTGGACGTGGTCGGCGAGCTCCTGGATCAGACACAGACCCCGGCCCTGCTCGGCGTCCTCCCCTGCCGGGTGGAGCAGGGAGCGGGCGTTCCCGGCCGGGAAACCCGGGCCGGAATCCGCGACTTCGATGCGGCACTGGTCACCGTCGAGGTAGGCCGTCACGCGATACGCCTCGCAGGAGGCACCCCGCACGGCGTCCCCGCCGTGCTCGACGGCGTTCGCGCACGCCTCGGTGAGAGCGACGGAGAGGTCGTACGAGATGTCCGGGTCGACGCCCGCGCTCTCCATCGTGCCGAGCAGCAGACGTCGGGCGAGCGGAACGCTCGCAGCCTCGCGCCGCAAATGGAGTGACCACCAGATGCTCATGCTCCAGCCTCCCGGCCGCGGCTCGACATACCGTTACGTATTGCCGCAACCACCCGTGCGCAATCGCCTACGAGACGTGATGCCGCCCATACGGCGGATGCGCTCTCTTGAGAGGTCGGTGTAAGCGCGGGCGAGTTGACGCCGAATGACGACCTTTCGGTCGTACGCCGTGTTGCGGACGCACCGGCCGCATGCCATCAATCGGACCTGCCGTGGGGGGCGGGTGCGCCCAGTGCGATGATGAGCCCGCCATGACTGCCCCCCACCAGCGTTCGGCGCGCTCCGGAGCAGGCCTCCGGACCCTGAGGGCCGCGGTGTTCGCCGCGGTCTGCGTCGTGCTGGCCGCGGCCGGTCATGGGATCGCCTCCTGCGCCACGGTCCCCCTGTGGACTCTGGGCGCCGGCTTCCTCGCGGTCTTCGCCGCCGCCGCCGCGCTGGCGGGACGGGAACGCACGCTGCCGGGCATCGTGGCGGTCCTCGCGTTCGGCCAGACCGTGCTGCACACCCTCTTCGGACTCGGCCTGCAGGCCGGCGCGACGGCCACCGGGTCCATGGGCTCGACTGCCTCGGGGATGTCGATGTCCGACACCTCGCTCGTGGCGCGGGCCGCCCGCCTGGTGTGCGGTACGACCGCGGCGGCGATCAGTCCCGTACAGGCCCAGAAGATCCTCGCCGACGCGCGGATCGACCCGGGCATGGCGGACATGACGTCGTCCATGCACCATGCCGCGGACGCCGTACCGGCCGCGGGCACTCCGATGCCGGTGCTGCCCTCCCTGCCGATGCTGCTCGGCCACGTCCTCGCGGCCGTCGCCGCCGGGTGGGTGCTGCGCCGCGGCGACCTGGCGCTCCTGCGTCTTATGCGGCTGTCGGCGCAGGGAGTTGCGGAAGGGGCGCTCGTACGTTCCTTGCGCGCCGCCCTGACACTCGTACGCGCTCTGCGCACGGGACTTCACGGGGCACCCGAGATCGCGTGCATGCCTCGCACCGCGCTGCTCGCGCCTCCCACTCCACGGACGGCCGACCTCCAGCACAGCGTCGTCCGACGCGGGCCGCCCGCCTCCACCGCACTCGTCCTCGCCGCCTGACACGACGCGCCGCTTCACGGAACCCACCTTCTCGAAGGGGACGCGGTCGTGCCGCACGCGCGCGTGCCCGCCGGGTCTCCCCCGGGCACCGTTTCGCCCCTCTCCGGGACACCGAGGCGCACGCGCATCCCCTTTGTCACTGGACTGAAAGTGGAGTGTTCCCTTCCATGAAGGCTTCTCGTATCGCCGCCGCCGGCACCGTCGCCGCCTCGGCCGTTCTCGCCCTCTCCGCCCCCGCGTTCGCGCACGTCAGCGTGCAGCCCGAGGGCGTGGCGGCCAAGGGTGACTACGCCGTCGTGAACTTCAAGGTTCCCAACGAGCGCGACGACGCCTCGACCACCAAGGTCGAGGTGAGCTTCCCGGCCGACCACCCGCTCTCCTCCGTCATGGCGCAGCCGCTCGACGGCTGGAGCGTGAAGGTCACCAAGTCCAAGCTGGACAAGCCGATCACCGCGCACGGCCAGAAGATCGACGAGGCCGTCACCAAGGTCACCTGGACCGCCGACGGCAAGGGCATCGAGGCGGGCTTCTTCCAGAAGTTCCCGCTCTCCATCGGCGCACTGCCCGAGGACACCGACGAACTCGTCTTCAAGGCCGTCCAGACGTACTCCAACAAGGAGGTCGTGCGCTGGATCGAGCCGCAGAAGGAGGGTGCGGAGGAGCCCGAGAACCCGGCTCCGGTGCTCGCGCTCTCGGCCGCGAGCGAGGGCGGCCATCACGGCTCCACCGGTGCGGAGGACGCCTCCCACACCGAGGAGGCCGAGAAGACCGAGAAGACCGCCAAGGACACCACCGAAGCGGCCTCCTCCGTGGACAGCAGCGACACCACCGCGCGGGTGCTCGGCGTCGTGGGCATCGTCGTCGGCCTGGCGGGCGTGGCGTACGGCGTTCTGGCCGGTCGGCGGCGTACGAACGCCTGAGGTGCCGGCAAACACCTGAGGTACTGAGACACACCCGCTCCCGGTGCGCACCGGAGGGTCGCGGTACGCGACTCTCCGGACCGGCTCGACCGGCTCGGCCCGGACCGGCCCCCGGTCCCGTCCGACCTGGCCCTTCGGCCTCGTACGACCCCCGGTGCGCACCGGAGCGCTCACATCTGGGACATTTTTCTATGCGCAAGAAGACGTACGCGGTGGCCGCACTGTTCGCCGCCGCCGCTCTCACCCTCTCCGCCTGCGGCAGTGGCGGCGACAGCAACAAGCCGGTCGCCGACGTGTCCGTCGAGGCGGGCTCCGGCAAGGCCGCGACGGTCCTCGACAATCCGTTCGAGAAGCCGGACCTCGTGCTCACCGACACGGCCGGCAAGAAGTACGACCTGCGCGCGCAGACCAAGGGCCGGCCGACGCTCGTCTACTTCGGCTACACCCACTGCCCCGACGTCTGCCCGTTGACGATGAACAACCTCGCGGTCGCCAAGAAGCAGCTGCCGAAGGCCGAGCAGGACAAGCTGCGCGTCGTGTTCGTCACCACCGACCCGGCCCGCGACACCCCCGCCGCGCTCCGCACCTGGCTCAAGGGCATCGACTCCGACTTCATCGGCCTGACCGGCGACTTCGCCACGATCCAGGCCGGCGCCCGCACCCTGGGCATCACCATCGAGCCGACGACGAAGGACAAGAACGGCAAGGTCGTCTCCGTGCACGGCACCCAGGTCATCGCCTTCTCGCCGAAGACCGACAAGGGCTATGTGCTGTACGGCGAGAAAGCCACCGTCGACGACTACACCAAGGACCTTCCCAAGATCGCCGAGGGGAAGACCCCGTGAGGCGTCGTCCGGTCCGTCCCGTCGGACTCCTCACCGCCGGCGCGCTGGTCATAGCCGCCGCGGGGACGCTGGCGGGCTGCGCCTCGGGCGACGGCGGCACCTCGGGCTCGTCGTCCTCCTCGGCCGGGCCCGAACTCAAGGTCACCGGCGCCTACATGCCCGCCCCGAGCATGGACACCATGGCGGCGGGCTTCTTCACCGTCACCAACTCCGGCGGCGCCGACACACTGACCTCGGTCTCCAGCGACCTCGCGGACGAGGTGACGCTGCACTCGACCGAGAACGGCGCCATGGAGGAGGAGAAGTCCTTCCCCGTGCCCGCCCAGGGCACCCTGGACTTCGCGAGCGGCGGCAACCACCTCATGTTCGCAAAGCTCACCCACAAGCCCCAGCAGGGCGAGAAGGTGTCCGTGGAACTGCACTTCGCAAAATCCGGCACGGTGAAGATCTCGATGCCGGTGAAGTCCGCGACGTACAACCCGAAGACCGGGCACTGAGGGAGGCATCACCGTGACACCGACCATCGTCTCCCGCTTCCGGACCCTCCTCCTGCTGTTCCTCGCCGTCTCCGGCGCGCTCCTGGCCGGCGCCGCGCCCGCCTCCGCGCACGCCGCGCTGACCGGGAGCGACCCGGCGCAGGGATCGGTGGTCGACAAGGCACCCACCCAGGTCTCGCTCACGTTCTCCGAGCAGGTCTCGCTGAACGACGGCTCGCTCCGCGTGCTCGACCCCAAGGGCAAGCGGGTCGACGCCGGCGGCGCGAGCAACCTGGGCGGCACCGCGTACGGCGTGAAGCTGCACGCGGGGCTGCCCGACGGCACGTTCACCGTCACCTACCAGGTGGTCTCGGCGGACAGCCACCCCGTCTCCGGCGCCTTCACCTTCTCCATCGGCGCCCCCTCGCAGACCTCCGTCGCGTTGTCCGACCAGGCGGCGGGCGGCGGCGTGGTGGGCTTCCTCTACGGAGCCGGGCGCTACTTCTCGTACGCCGGATTCATCCTGCTCGTCGGCGGGGCCGCCTTCGTGCTGGCGTGCTGGCAGCGGGGCTCCGGCGTCCGTCCGGTGCAGCGGCTCGTGGTCTCCGGATGGCTCACGCTGACCGCTTCCACCCTCGCCCTGCTGCTCCTGCGCGGTTCGTACGTCGGCTCCGGCAAGGTCGGCGACATCTTCGACCTGACACTGCTCGGGCAGGTACTGCAGACCAAGTCGGGCGCCGCGCTCGTGTCGCGGCTGCTGCTGCTCGCCGCGGCGGCGCTGTTCATCGCGGTGCTCTTCGGCGCGTACGCCAAGCGGGACGAGGACGAGCGGGCGGCGGGCGCGGAACCGTCCGACGCGGCGGACGGGGATCCCGACGACGCGGCGGACGGGGATCCCGACGACGCGGCGGACGGGGATCGCGACGGCTCCGCCGACGCCGACGACCTGGCCGCGGAGAAGAAGGACCTCACCTTCGGACTCGCCATCGGCGGCACGGTCGTCGCGGCCGGCCTCGCCGCGACCTGGGCGATGGCCGAACACGCCTCGACGGGCGTCCAGGCGGGCGTCGCGATGCCCGTCGACGTCCTGCACCTGTTGGCCGTCGCCGTCTGGCTCGGCGGCCTGTCGACCCTGCTGGTGGCCCTGTTCCGGGCGCCCGTGGAAGCGCCGATCGAGGCGGCGGCCGTACGCCGTTTCTCCCGCCTCGCGTTCGGTGGCGTCCTCGTCCTGGTCGCGACCGGGATCTACCAGTCGTGGCGGCAGGTCGGCTCCTGGTCGGCGCTCACCGACACGACGTACGGACAGCTGCTGCTCGTCAAGGTCGGCCTGGTGGCCCTCCTCGTGGGCATCGCGTGGATCTCGCGGCGCTGGACGGCCCAGCTGGCCCAGGAACCGGCCCCCGAGGCCGTCGCCGCCGCCCTGGTGGAGCAGCGCTCGGCGAGCAGGACGCCCGCCACCGTCCCCGCCGACTCCCGGCGCGCCGCCCAGCTCGCCCGGCAGCAGGCCGCTGTGGCCTCCGCGCGCGACAAGCGTGTCCGCGACGCCGACCCGCACCGCTCGGGCCTGCGCCGCTCGGTGCTCACCGAAGCGGGCGTCGCGGTCGTCCTGCTCGCGGTCACGACCGCGCTGACGGCCACCGAGCCGGGACGTACGGAGGAGGCGGCCCAGCGGGCCACCGCGTCCGCCTCGCAGCGGTCCGGGCCGCTGTCCCTGAAGATCCCGTTCGACACGGGCGGTGAGGACGGCAAGGGCACGGTGGAGGTCACCCTCGACCCGGCCCGTGTCGGCGGCAACGAGATGCACGTCTTCGTGGTCCGGCCGAACGGCAAGGCCTTCGACGTCCCCGAGGTGAAGGTCGCCTTCACGCTCGCCGCCAAGGATGTCGGCCCGCTGCCCGTGACCCCCGACCGGATCGCCACCGGACACTGGTCGGCGAGCGGAGTACAGATCCCCATGGCGGGCGACTGGAAGATCGCGGTGACCGTGCGCACCTCGGACATCGACCAGGCCACCGTGAACAAGAACGCGCAGATCGGCTGAACCTGACCATGGCTGACCAGTCCACCCCCGGGACTCCCGCCCCCTCCGCCCCCTCCGCCGCCTCTGCCCCGAAGGTCCCCTCCCCCGAGGCGTCCCCCGACGGCGCGTCGTCGGACGTCTCCCGCAAGGGGGTCATGTCGCGGCGGCGCCTGCTCGGCACCGCCGGCGCCACCGGGCTCGCCCTCGGAGCCGCGGGGGCAGCCGTGGGCTACGCGGCGGCGCCCTCCACCGAGAAGGCCACCCCGCTGGCCTCGGTCGGCGCGGACGCGGTGATGTTTCACGGGAAACATCAGCCCGGCATCACCACCGCGCTCCAGGCGCGCGGGCATCTCGTCGCCTTCGACCTGGCGGCGGGCGCGGGGCGCAGGGAGGCCGCCGCTCTGCTGCGCCGCTGGTCGGTGACGGCCGAGCGGCTGATGGCGGGCGAGGCCGCGGGCCACGAGGACACCGACGTCGCGCGGGACGCCGGCCCGTCGTCCCTGACCGTCACCTTCGGCTTCGGACACAGCTTCTTCGCGCGTACGGGCCTGGAGAAGCGGCGCCCGGTCGCCCTCGACCCGTTGCCCGACTTCTCCTCCGACCACCTCGACAAGGCGCGCAGCGACGGCGACCTGTGGGTGCAGATCGGCGCGAACGACGCCCTCGTCGCCTTCCACGCCCTGCGCGCGATCCAGAAGGACGCGGGCAGGGCGGCGCGGGTGCGCTGGCAGATGAACGGTTTCAACCGCTCGCCGGGCGCCACCACCACCCCGATGACCGCGCGCAACCTGATGGGCCAGATCGACGGCACCCGCAATCCGAAGCCGTCCGAGCAGGACTTCGAGGGACGTGTCTTCGTCCCCGCCTCCGGCGACCCGGACTGGATGGCGAACGGCTCCTACGCCGTCGTCCGCCGCATCCGCATGCTTCTCGACGACTGGGAGAAGCTCTCGGGCAAGGCCCAGGAGGACGTCATCGGGCGGAAGAAGTCCACCGGGGCGCCGCTCAGCGGCGGCACCGAGACCACCGCGATGGACCTGGACAAGACCGGCGCCGACGGCAATCTCATCGTGCCCGTCAACGCGCACGCCCGCATCACCCGGCCCGACCAGAACGGGGGTGCCGCGATGCTGCGCCGCCCGTTCTCGTTCCACGACGGCATCGACACGGACGGCGTGCCCGACGCCGGCCTGCTCTTCGTGTGCTGGCAGGCCGATCCGGTGCGCGGCTTCGTCCCCGTCCAGCGCAAACTCGACCGCGGCGACGCGCTCTCGACGTTCATCCGCCACGAGTCGAGCGGGCTGTTCGCGGTTCCGGGCGGCGCGGCGGAGGGGGAGTACGTGGGACAGCGGTTGCTGGAGGGGTGAGGGGGACCCTTCCGTGCCGGCTCGGTGCCGGGGCTCCGCGGGCGTGAGCCGGGTCGGGCGGGGCCCATTAGGGTGACGGTATGTCGGCGACGCGCTACACCTATCTCGGCCCCGAGGGAACGTTCACCGAGGCCGCCCTCCGCACGCTTCCCGAGGCCGCGACGCGGGAGCTGGTGCCCATGGTGTCCGTGCCGGCCGCGCTCGACGCGGTGCGCGGCGGCCAGGCCGCGGGCGCGCTCGTCCCGATCGAGAACTCCGTCGAGGGCGGTGTGACCGCCACCCTCGACGAGCTCGCCAAGGGCGACCAGCTGATGATCTACCGCGAGGTCGTGCTGCCGATCGCCTTCGCCCTGCTGGTCAGGCCCGGCACGGCGTTGAAGGACGTCAAGACGGTCACCGGGCACCCGGTCGCCCAGCCCCAGGTGCGCAACTGGCTGGCCGCCCATCTGCCGGACGCCCTGTGGGAGTCGGCGGCGTCGAACGCGGACGGTGCCCGGCTGGTCCAGGAGGGCCGTTACGACGCGGCCTTCGCGGGCGAGTTCGCCGCGGTGACGTACGGCCTCGAACCGCTGGTGACCGAGATCCACGACGCGGCGAACGCCGAGACCCGCTTCGTGCTGGTCGGCCGTCCGGCCCGGCCCGCCGCACCGACCGGCGCCGACAAGACGTCCGTGGTCATCTGGCTCGGCGACGACCATCCCGGCGCGCTGCTCGAACTGCTTCAGGAGTTCGCCGTGCGCGGCGTCAACCTGATGCGGATCGAGTCCCGCCCGACAGGCCAGGGCATCGGCAACTACTGCTTCTCGGTGGACGCCGAGGGTCATATCACCGACCGTCGGGTCGGCGAGGCGCTGATGGGCCTCAAGCGGATCTGCCCCCAGGTGCGCTTCCTCGGTTCCTATCCGCGGGCCGGTGTCGCCCTGGAGGACGTGCGGCCGCTGCGGCCCGGGACGTCGGACAACGCGTTCTCCGCCGCGTCGGACTGGCTGGCGCGTTGCGAGGACGGCCGGTTCTGAACGGCGGATCCACATCCGTCAGAACGTTTCCTCACGGTCCTACCTGCTGATTTTCGTCATCCACAGAGGTTATCCACAGGTGCGCTTCTCGACCTGGGGACAAGTCGACAACGAAGCACTACATCATCGACAAATCGGCTACTGGGCCCAAGTCCTTCCACAACCTCGTACGACACCCTTCGTCTACCCTTTTCCATTGATCAACCCTATGGAGCGAATCATTTACACCCGAAAGTGGGTGTACGGAGGGTTTGAACCGGGAATTCCTCGGCCGTCGAAGGGTACTCGGAATGATCAATTCCGACATCCACAGATCTTCCACACAGCCTGTGGATAACTGTCCGAGGGGACGGATTCCTGTGGACAACCCGGCTCGCAAGTCCCGTCTCCCGCAAGGAAATCGAGTCAACCGTCGAGGCGGCACCTGCCCCGTTCCAGGGAGTGGGACCCTTTTCCTTGACGCCGATCGGTGATCAAGGGATTCAGTCCGGCATTTCACTCAAACCGTGACAGCCTTCACGCTCTGGAATATGGAGTCGTTCGCGGGAAGCCCGCACCGGTAGCCTTGAGGGGTGATTGACCTTCGCCTGCTCCGTGAGGACCCCGACCGAGTTCGCGCCTCCCAGCGCGCCCGTGGAGAGGACGTCGCGCTCGTCGACTCCCTCCTCTCCGCCGACGAGCGGCGCAGGTCGTCCGGCGTCCGCTTCGACGAGCTGCGTTCCGAGCAGAAGGCGCTCGGCAAGCTGATCCCCAAGGCCTCCCCGGACGAGCGCGCCGAGCTGCTGAAGAAGGCCGAGCAGCTCAAGACCGACGTCAAGGCCGCCGACGCCGAACAGAACGAGGCGGACGAGGAGACCAAGCGGCTCCTCCTCCAGCTCGGCAACCTGGTGCACCCCGACGTCCCGGTCGGCGGCGAAGAGGACTTCGTCGTCCTGGAGACGCACGGCACCATCCGTGACTTCGGCGCCGAGGGCTTCGAGCCCAAGGACCACCTGGAGCTCGGCGAGGCGCTGGGCGCCATCGACGTCGAGCGCGGCGCCAAGGTGTCAGGCTCGCGCTTCTACTACCTGACGGGCGTCGGCGCGCTCCTGGAGCTCGCCCTCGTCAACGCGGCGATCGCGCAGGCCACCGAGGCCGGCTTCATCCCGATGCTGACCCCGGCGCTGGTCCGCCCGCGCGCCATGGAGGGCACCGGCTTCCTCGGCCAGGCCGCGGAGAACGTGTACCACCTGGAGAAGGACGACTACTACCTGGTCGGCACCTCCGAGGTCCCCCTCGCGGCGTACCACATGGACGAGATCCTCGACGCCGACAAGCTGCCGATGCGCTACGCCGGTTTCTCGCCGTGCTTCCGCCGCGAGGCCGGCACCTACGGCAAGGACACCCGCGGCATCTTCCGCGTGCACCAGTTCGACAAGGTCGAGATGTTCTCGTACGTCGACCCCGAGGACGCCGAGAACGAGCACCAGCGGCTCCTCGAATGGGAGAAGCAGTGGCTGACCGGCCTGGAGCTGCCCTTCCAGGTGATCGACGTGGCGAGCGGTGACCTGGGCTCCTCGGCCTCGCGCAAGTTCGACTGCGAGGCGTGGATCCCGACGCAGGGCAAGTACCGCGAGCTGACCTCGGCGTCCAACTGTGACGGTTTCCAGGCCCGCCGCCTGTCCGTCCGTATGCGCGACGGCAAGAAGGTCCAGCCGCTCGCGACACTGAACGGCACGCTGTGCGCCGTCCCGCGCACGATCGTCGCGATCCTGGAGAACCACCAGCTCGCCGACGGTTCGGTGCGGGTTCCCGAGGTGCTGCGGCCCTACCTGGGCGGCCGGGAAGTTCTGGAGCCGATCTCCAAGTGACCGGCAGCACTGGGTCGACGGGTTCGTCCGGGGCCACGGGGTCGGGGGCGTTCCCGTACAAGCTCGTCGCGACCGATCTCGACGGGACGCTGCTGCGTTCCGACGAGACGGTCTCGGAGCGTACGCGTGAGGCGCTCGCCGCGGTGACCGCGGCGGGCGCGGCCCACATCGTCGTCACCGGGCGCGCGGTGCCCTGGACGCGGCACATCCTCGACGACCTCGGCTATCGGGGTCTCGCGGTCTGCGGTCAGGGCGCGCAGGTCTACGACGCGGGGGAGCACCGGCTGCTCACCTCGGTGACGCTGGACCGGCAGCTGGCGGCTCTCGCGCTCGCCAAGATCGAGGCGGAGGTCGGCCCGCTGCTGCTGGCCGCGAGCCGCGACGGACTCGACGGCGCGGTGCTGGTCGGTCCCGGCTACCGCAGGCTGGACGGCTCGCTCCCGGTCGTCC
Source organism: Streptomyces sp. NPDC002935 (assembly GCF_040611295.1). Lineage (NCBI taxonomy): Bacteria > Bacillati > Actinomycetota > Actinomycetes > Kitasatosporales > Streptomycetaceae > Streptomyces > Streptomyces sp. NPDC002935. Next base: position 54,173 of record NZ_JBEXNW010000028.1, on the reverse strand, counting down.
CGATCAAGGACGCGTCGGACCTCTGGTCGGCCCCGCTGAACAAGGTGTACGTCCAGCACCCGACGCTCTCCGACGACGAGCTCGCGGCCGTGACCGTGGAGGTCGCGGGCGGACTCGTCGGCGTCACGATGGCCGGAGCGGGGATAGTGGAACTCCTCCCCCTCGGCCTCTCCAAGGCGACGGGGCTGTCCCTTGCGGCCCGGCGCCTCGGCCTGAAGGCCGCGGACACCCTGGCCTTCGGCGACATGCCGAACGACCTCCCGATGTTCGCCTGGGCGGCGCACGGCGTGGCCATGGACAACGCCCACGACGACCTCAAGGCGATCGCGGACGAGGTGACGTCCTCGAACGAGGAGGACGGCATCGCGGTGGTGCTGGAACGGTTGCTGACGCAGCCGTAGCGGCCGCCGGTCACGACTGCTGCGGTGTTGGTACGCCTTGCGGAGGATGCGCGGATCGAACGCGCGCGGGGTTTCATCCCCGACCACGGCTTAGCAAGCCGGTGCCTTTCCACTCGGCCAATCCTCCGGGTGGGCGGCCCGCGCGTGACGCGCGCTCGAAGCGGCCGCCCCGGACAGCTCCCCGTGCGAGCGGGTTCGACGGAGGGGTAACTACTCCGGAACCCGCCGCGGGCTGCCCTGCCGGGAGCTCGACGAACTGCTCCTGATGAACATCGTCGCGCTCCTCTCCCAGAACGTGGCGCCGGCTCGATGCGGCGGGGGTGGACACAACTACTGTGCCCTTACGCCGACTTGGGCGCCACTCATTAAAGGCCGCCCCCGACGGGCCTCACCGGCGGCGCCACCTGCGCCGACGCGCCTTGCTGAAGAACCACCCCGCGGGCGGTTCGTCCGAGCGCCAGGGCTGCGGATCGGGGCCTCCCTCGCGCCAACGGGCGGCGAGCATGCGCGCGCGGGCCGACGGTTCGGTCGTCTCCGCGGACCGTATGAATCTCTCGTCCAGGACGAGGTCGTCCCACAGCTCCCCGGCCGTGTCCCCGGGCCTGGCCCCTGACTCGTCCCCGGCCTCTTCGTGGCCTTCACCCCGTGGTTCTTCGGATGCCATCCCCGTTCCTCCTGGCCGTACGTCCCCGTTCGGCCAGTGTGCGCGGACAGGGATGAAGCCGCTGTCAAGAAAAAAGAGGGCTCCCCGCGCGCGTGCCGCCCACCGGACGGCACGCGCGCGGGGAGCCCTCGCTCACTCCTCGCCGGCCAGTGTCAGCGACCGCAGCCGCTGCCCGGCGTACCAGGTGGCGAGGACGGTGACCACGACCAGCAGGACCGTCGCGGTCGGCAGGCCCACGTCCGAGGTGACGAGGTCGCCGCCGGTCACCTTGTGGCCCACGGCGAGCGCCCACTGCTGGACGCTGAGCGTGCGCGCTCCGGACACCAGCGACCCGAACAGGGCCTCCCAGACGAGCGCGTAGACGAGCCCGAAGACGACCGCGTGCCGGGTCACGGTCCCGAGGAGCAGGAACATCGCGGCGTAGGCGATCGAGGCGACCAGGGCGGCCACGGTGTAGGCGACGGCGATCTGCTGGCCGTTGCCGTTGAGGATCATGCCCGCGATGAAGGTGGGCACCGCCGAGAACGCCATGGTGACGGCGATCGCGACGATCAGCTTGGTGAAGATGATCGTGGGCCGCTTCAGGGGCTTGGCCAGCAGATACACCACCGAGCCGTCGTCGATCTCGGGTCCGATCGCGCCCGTGCCGGCGATGACACCGATGATCGGCACCATGGTGGCGAGCGCGAACCCGCCGAGCAGGTCCGAGGCCACCTGGTCGTCGGCCCCGGAGAAGCTCCGGACGGCCACGGAGATGACGATGAGCAGGACGGGCAGGACGCCGAGGATGAGGGCCCGGCGGCGGCCGAGCAGGCCCCGATACGTGAGCCGGGCGACTGTGGGGTCGTACATCTTCGGCCTCCTACGCCGCGACAAGATACGAGAAGACGGATTCCAGGGACTCGTCGGACGGCGACACCGTGAGCAGCCGGATGCCGTGCTCACGCGCGACCCTCGGCAGCAGGGCGGTGAACCGGCCGAAGTCGACGGCCTGGATGCGCAACGCGCCCTCGGCGAGGTCGACTTCGATACCGGACGTCGACGGGTCGGCGATCAGCGCGGCGGCCAGCGCCCGGTCGTCGCTGGAGCGGACCAGGTAGCGGTGCGGGCGGTCGGTCATCAGCCGGCGGATGCGCCGGAAGTCACCGCTCGCCGCGTGCCGTCCGGCGACGATCACCTCGATGTGGGCGGCGAGCTGCTCCACCTCTTCGAGGATGTGGGACGAGAACAGCACTGTGCGGCCCTCGTCGCCCATGCGGCGCAGCAGGTCCATGAGCTGCATGCGCTGGCGCGGGTCCATGCCGTTGAACGGTTCGTCGAGCAGCAGCAGCGACGGGTCGTGGACCAGCGCGGACGCCATCTTCACGCGCTGCCGCATGCCCTTGGAGTACGTGGAGATCTTGCGGTCCTGCGCGTACTCCATCTCGACCGTGGCGAGGGCCCGTTGGGCGGACTTCGCGCCGAGGCCGTGCAACTCGGCGTTGGCGACGACGAATTCGCGTCCGGTGAGGAAGTCGTACATCGCCTCGCGCTCGGGGACGATGCCGATGTGCCGGTAGATGTCCTCGTTGCGCCAGGTCGGCCGGCCGTCGAGGGTGACGGTGCCCGTCGAGGGGGCGAGGAAGCCGCCCATCATGTTGATGAGGGTGGACTTCCCGGCGCCGTTCGGGCCGAGCAGGCCGGTGACGCCGGGGCCGATCGTCATCGTGATGTCGTTGACCGCCACCACGTTGCCGAACCAGCGCGAGACGTGGTCGATATTGAGCGTGGTCACAGCCCGACCTTTCGGTAGCGGCGCATCAGGAGGCCGTAGCAGCCCGCGATGAGACCCAGGACGACGATGAGGTAGACGACGCCCTGTCCGGACGAGGGGCCCACCTCTCCGGGGAAGGCGGAGGAAGCGCCGAGGAAGGCCGTCTGCACGCCGTCGATGAGCGTGATCGGCGAGAAGAGTCCGAGCCACGGGACGGCGTCGCCGCTGGACTGCTCGAAGGCGATGGCCTGGACGGTGGAGACCGCTCCGTAGGAGATGGTCAGGGCGGCGATGACGGCCGCGATGCCGAAGCCGCGGCGCGGGGTGATCGCCGAGATGACCAGGCCGATGCCGGCGAAGAGCAGCGACAGCAGCGCCACGGAGAGCAGCCCCTGCCCGAAGCCCTTGGTCTGGTCGGAGAAGTCGAGCTTGGCCAGGAGCGCGCCCACGTAGAGCACGATCAGCGGGGCGGCCGTGAGGATGAACAGCGCCGAGGCCAGCGCCGCGTACTTGGCACGCACGTAGTCGGCGGTCTCTATGGGGCGCGAGAAGTACAGCGGCACGGTCTTGAAGCGCAGGTCGCGGGAGACCGCCTGGGGGCCCTGCGAGGCGACGTACAGGCCGATGACCGCCTGCATGATCACCGCGTAGCGCGTGTAGTCGACGGGCAGGTCCTTCGCCTTGGTGGCGACCGCGACGGCCACCATGATCAGCGCGGGGACGCACATCACCACGAACAGCAGCATCGGCAGGACCTTGGACTTGACCGAGCGGCCGAGGCCGTAGGCGCCGCGCAGGGACTGCGAGTAGAGGGAGCGGCGGGCGTAGGCGCGGCCGAGGCGCGGGCCGTCGTAGTTGCGGTAGCCGATGTTGTGGATACGGGTCTGCTCACCCGGCTGGGTGAGGGGGTGCTCAACTGCCATGGCCGACCGCCTCCTTCCGCTGGTCGTCGCCGGTCCGCGGATCGCCGCTCGCCGCTCTCTCGTCCTTCGCCCGCTGCTCGTCGCTGTCGTTGAAGACCTCGGCGATGTGGTGCCTGCGCTGCTCCATGCGGACCAGCCCCAGACCGAGGTCGGCGACTACGTCGCGGACGAGGTCGTAGGTGTCCTCGCTCTCGGTGGTCAGCAGCAGGATGTGTCCGGCGCCCGGGAGCCCGCTGCCGTCGTGGGTCTCGATCCCGCGCGCGTGGAGGACCTCGCGCACCGCGCCCGTGCCGTCCGGGTGCTCGTCGGTGTCGGTGACCTCGATGGCGAGGGTCGTGGTGGTCTGGGTGAAGTCCGTGGTGGAGCTGGAGCGCAGCAGTTTGCCGCCGTCGACCACGACGACGTGGTCGCAGGTGCGTTCCAGTTCGCCCAGGAGGTGCGAGGTGACCAGGACCGAGATGCCGAAGTCCGTGTGGATGCGGCGGATCAGTCCGAGCATGTCGTCGCGGCCGACCGGGTCCAGGCCGTTGGTCGGTTCGTCCAGGAAGACCAGCTGGGGGTCGTGGACGAGGGCCTGCGCGAGTTTGACGCGCTGCTTCATGCCCGTCGAGTAGCCGCCGATGGGGCGGTAGCGCTCCTCGTACAGACCGACATGGCGCAGGGTGTCCGCGGTGCGCTCGCGGGCCGCGGCCGGCGGCAGCCCGGACATCCGCGCCATGTGGACGACGAACTCGGTGGCCGAGACGTCGGGCGGCAGGCAGTCGTGCTCGGGCATGTAGCCGACCCGCTCGCGGATGGCGCCGCCTTCGGTGGCGACGTCGAGGCCGAGCACGCGTGCGCTGCCCTCGGTGGCGGGGGACAGACCCAGCAGGATCTTGATCAGAGTGGACTTGCCGGCTCCATTGGCTCCGACGAGTCCGGTCACACCGGGCCCGACGTCCACGGAGAGCCGGTCAAGCGCGGTCACCCGGGGGAACCGCTTGCTCAGGCTTTCGGTCGCGATCACAGTCACGATTCGAAGGTAGTGGCGCAGACCACAGCGGTCGTCAGCCCACGGAGGTGGATCCGCGTCAGCCTCCAGTCGTACGGGCCCGTAGGGGTCCCCCTCAGGTATACCGACCGGGAGCCCTGGTCGTCCGACCGGTTGTCCACAGGCTGCGCACGGGCCTATTGACGCAGCCTCTAACAACTGTCACATTCGCCAGTGTCACGTTACGGGCACGTACCGCAGTCGGTGCGGACAGGGTGGGGCGGTGGCATGACGACGGCAGTGGCAGGCGAACTCTCCGCGGAGCTGCGGGGGTTCAGAGAGGTGCAGCGCCTCGCGTACGAGTGCGCGGAAGCGGTCGCGGCACAGCTGAAGCCCGGTGTCACCGAGCGCGAGGCGGCACGCATGCAGCGCGGGTGGCTGCGCGAACGCGGGGTGCGGGACTGGTTCCATCTGCCCTTCGCCTGGTTCGGTGACCGCACGGCCTTCGTCGGCTTCCGGATCCCGCTGCAGTTCTTTCCCACCAACCGCCCTCTGGAGCCGGGGATGCCCTTCATCCTCGACATGGCCCCTGTGTACAAGGGCTTCACCGCGGACATCGGCTATTCGGGCTCGCTCGGACTGAACCCCGTGCAGGACAAGCTGCTCGCCGATCTGGAGGCGCACCGCGAGCTGATCCTGCGCGAGGTGCGTGAGCGGCGCTCCCTGCGCGAGATCTACGAGGACGTCGACCGGCTCATGACCCGCCAGGGCTATGCCAACCGACACCGCGCGTATCCGTTCGGCGTGATCGCGCACAAGGTGGACCGGGTGCGGGAGCGGTCCTGGTCGCCGCGCCTGTTCGGGTTCGGCACCCAGTCCCTGAAGGGGCTGGCGAGCGACGCGCTGCACGGGCACCGGGACGGCTGGTCACCCCTGTGGTCGCCGTACACCTTCTCCGACCACCCGCCCCGGCCGGGGCTGTGGGCGGTCGAACCGCACCTCGGTTTCCGGGGGACGGGCGCGAAGTTCGAGGAGATCCTGGTCGTCACCGACTCCAGGGACCCCGAACAGAGCGCGTTCTGGCTCGACGACGATCTGCCGCACGTGCGGCGCTGGGCGGAGGACAAGTGAGTCTCGTGGGCGCGCGCGAGCGCTGGGTGCGGACGGGCGGAATCGAGCTGTGCGTCGCCGAGCTGGGCGACGACAGGCAGCCGACCGTGGTGCTCGTGCACGGCTATCCGGACTCCAAGGAGGTGTGGTCCGAGGTCGCCGTCCGGCTCGCCGACCGCTTCCACGTCGTGCTGTACGACGTACGCGGGCACGGTCGTTCGACGGCACCGCGGCCCCTGCGCGGCGGGTTCACGCTGGAGAAGCTGACCGACGACTTCCTGGCGGTCATCGACGCGGTCAGCCCCGACGAGCCGGTGCACCTGGTGGGCCACGACTGGGGTTCGGTGCAGTCGTGGGAGTTCGTCACGGTCGCGCGTACCGAGGGCCGGATAGCGTCGTTCACGTCGATGTCCGGGCCGTCCCTGGACCACTTCGGCCACTGGATCAAGCAGCGGATGAAGCGGCCCTCCCCGCGAAGGATCGGCCAGCTCCTCGGCCAGGGCGCCAAGTCCTGGTACGTGTACCTGCTGCACACGCCGGTGCTGCCCGAACTGGCCTGGCGCGGTCCCCTGGGCAAGCGGTGGCCGAAGATCCTCCAGCGCGTCGAGAAGGTGCCCTCGGACGGCTATCCGACCGCGTCGCTGCCCTCCGACGCCGCGCACGGCGCCTGGCTGTACCGCGACAACGTACGGCCGCGGCTCGGCCGCCCCCGCGAGGACGCGTACGCGCACGCGCCCGTGCAGCTCGTCACGCCTCTCGGGGACGCCTTTCTCTCCGAGCGGCTCTACGACGAACTGGAGACGTGGGCCCCGCGGCTGGTGCGCCGCACACTCCCGGCCAAGCACTGGGTTCCGCGGACCCGTCCCGACCAGCTGGCCGCCTGGATATCCGAGTTCGTGACGGCCAACGAGGGTCGCGAGGCCGGGATGCCCGTGCCCGAGCCGGTGGCCACCGGCAAGTACACCGACCGGTTCGGCGGGCAGCTGGTGCTGGTCACCGGTGCCGGCAGCGGCATCGGGCGGGCCACCGCGTTCGCGTTCGCCGAGGCGGGCGCTCGTGTGGTGGCAGTCGACCGGGACGCGGAGGCGGCGGCCCGCACGGCGGAGATGTCCCGGCTGATCGGCTCACCCGCGGCCTGGGCCGAGACGGTCGACGTCTCCGACGAGCAGGCCATGGAGAAGCTCGCCGACAAGGTGGCCACCGAGTACGGCGTGGTGGACGTGCTGGTGAACAACGCCGGCATCGGACTCTCCGGCTCCTTTTTCGACACCACACCCGAGGACTGGAAGAAGGTCCTCGACGTCAATCTGTGGGGCGTGATCCACGGCTGCCGGCTGTTCGGGAAGCAGATGGCCGAGCGCGGGCAGGGCGGCCACATCGTCAACACCGCGTCGGCGGCGGCGTACCAGCCCTCGAAGGCGCTGCCCGCCTACAGCACCTCCAAGGCGGCCGTCCTGATGCTCAGCGAGTGTCTGCGCGCGGAGCTGGCCGGGCAGGACATCGGTGTCTCGGCGATCTGCCCCGGCTTCGTCAACACCAACATCACCTCGACCGCGCGCTTCGCCGGGGTCGACGCGGCCGAGGAGAAACGGCGCCAGAAGAAGTCGGCGCGGCTGTACGGGCTGCGCAACTACCCTCCGGAGAAGGTCGCCGACGCGATCCTGCGCGCGGTCGTACGCAACGAGGCGGTCGTTCCGGTCACCCCGGAGGCGCGGGCCGCCCACCTCATGCACCGCTTCGCGCCCAGGACGCTGCGCGCGATCGCCCGAATGGAGCCACGGCTGTGAGCGAACGACCGATCGACGCGACCGGGGCTTCGGAGGGGGCCCCGGCCGACGGCACGGTGAGCGGCGGCCACCACGCGATCGTCCCGAGGCGGGTGTCCTTCGACTGGGAGGACACCCCGCTGCACTGGATCCCGGAAGAGCCCACCGCCACCCATGTCATCAACGTGCTGCATCTGCTGCTCCCGGCCGGGGAGCGGTGGTTCGTGAGGGTCCTCAAGGAGGCGCTGCCGCTCGTCCGCGACCCCGAACTCCGCAAGGACGTCAAGGGGTTCATGGGCCAGGAGGCCACGCACAGCGTGCAGCACGCGTACGTCCTCGACCACCTCGCCGCCCAGCGGCTCGACACCTCCGACTTCACCAGGCACGCCGATTTCCTCTTCGAGAAGCTGCTCGGCGAACAGCCTCCCCTGGGGGCGCCGGTCCCGGCCCGGGAGTGGCTGCGCTTCCGGCTGTCGATGGTCGCGGCGATCGAGCAGTTCACGGCGGTGCTGGGCGACTGGGTGCTGACGGCCGAGGGCCTGGACCTCGCCGACGCCGACGCGGTCATGCTCGACCTGCTGCGCTGGCACGGCGCCGAAGAGGTCGAGCACCGCGCGGTGGCCTTCGACCTGTACCAGCACTGCGGCGGCCAGGGCGCGCCCCGTTACGCCCGGCGGATCGCGGGCATGGCCGTCACCGCGCCGATGATGCTGTACATGTGGATATGGGGGGCCGCCTATCTGATCCGCAACGACCCCCGTCTCGCGGGCCGCCTGCGCTATTCGCTCGCCGCCCACAACAAGGCCGTCCGCAAAGGGCTGTTGCCCAGCTGGAAGGAGCTCGGCGCGGCCATACCGCGCTATCTGCGCCGGTCGTACCATCCGTCGAAGGAGGGCTCGCTGCTCAGGGCCGTCGAGTATCTGGCGCAGTCACCCGCGGCACGGTCGGCGGTGGGGGCGATCGGGCGGGTGGCCTCGTAGGGCCGAGGGCGGAAGGGGCGGGAGAGATGAGCGACGAGTCGGGCGGTGTCGCGTACCGCATCGAGGATCTGGCGCACCACAGCGGCGCCACGGTCCGGACGATCCGCGCCTATCAGGACCGCGGGCTGCTCCCCCGCCCCGAGCGGCGCGGCCGCGCCAATGTGTACGCGGACGCCCATCTGGCGCGGCTGCGGCAGATCGCCGACCTCCTCGACCGCGGCTACACGCTGGCCTCGATCAAGGAACTCCTGGAAGCCTGGGACGCCGGCCGTGGCCTCGGCGGGATACTCGGTCTGGTCGCGGAGGTCGACGGCCCGTGGACCGACGAGGAGGCCGCCCGGATCACCCGGGCCGAGCTGGACGAGCGGTTCGGCGGGCGTCCCGACGACGCGGCCGTGGCGGACGCGGTGGAGCTCGGCGTGCTGGTGCCCGTTCCGGGCGAGGAGGACTCCTTCCTCGTTCCGAGCCCTCAAGAGCTGTCCGCGGCGGTCGAGTTGTACATGGCGGGCGTTCCCCTGTCCGCGATCTCCTGCCATCTGCGGGAGTTGAGGGGACAGGTCGAGCACATCGCCTCCCGCTTCCTGGAGTTCACCACGGAACATGTCTTCGCGCGCTATCTCGGGGAGCATCCGCCGAGCGACGCGGAAGCGGCCGAGGCCGCCTCGCTCGTCCGGCGGCTGCGACCGCTCGCGCAGCAGACGGTGGATGCCGAACTGGCCCGCGCCATGCGGCTCTTCGCCACCCGCCACCTGAGCCGGCACCTGGCGGCGGAGCAGCCCCCGAAGGAGCGGGAGAACGCGCGCACGGTGGAGGTCTCCGCCGGGACAATGCGGGCCGTGGAGCGTCTGGTTGGCCTGGAGCACGCGTCGGCGTTCGTCACGGCCGCCGCCGAACGGGAGCTGCAGGCACGCACGTTGGACCGGCTGGCAGCAAACGGCGCCAATCGCAGCATCATTGACGAAATACCCTAAACGGGCTGCTGGTTGTCCACAGATTCGTCAATTCCCCTGTGGATAACAGGACTTGGCTGTGGATCAAACCTCCGAATCAAAATCAAGTGCGTGATCCGTCTCTCGCCAGGCACGCTGGGAGGATGAAGGAACAGACGGATGAACAGACGGATCAACAAACGCATGGACGGGCGCATGGACAGGCGCATGAGCGAACGGATGATCGGACGGAAGGACAGGCGGATGATCGGATGGACGAAAGACGCACCGTGAAGGTGTCGAAGTACCTCTCGAAGCATCTGCGGCACCAGCCCGAGCGGATCGGACTCACGCTCGGCGAGGGCGGCTGGGTCGAGATCGACACACTGATCGCCGCGGCGGCCGCGCACGGCTTCCGGTTCACCCGCGACGAGCTCGATCACGTCGTGGCCAACAACGACAAGCGCCGCTTCGCCGTCGAGGGGACCCGGATCCGGGCCAGCCAGGGCCACTCCGTCGAGGTCGACCTCGGACTGCCCCCGGCGACCCCGCCGGCGTACCTCTACCACGGGACCGTGGCCCGCACCCTGGACGCGATCCGCGCCGAAGGTCTCAAGCCCATGAACCGGCACGACGTACATCTCTCGGCGGACCGGGAGACCGCCACCCGCGTCGGCGCCCGCCGCGGCCGCCCTGTCGTGCTCTCCGTGGACGCCGCCGCCATGCACCGCGACGGCCTTGTCTTCCGGGTCAGCGCGAACGGCGTCTGGCTGACGGAGGCCGTACCCCCGCGTTACCTGCGGATTCCCGGACCGCACTGATCCCCGGGCACCGGGCCGCCGGGCCGGGAGCGATCTCGGGGCGGCCACGACCAGGCCCCGGCTCCGCTTACGCTCGATGCATGAGTCTGCGTCTGAGCACCGTGATCCTGCCGTACGTCCGCTGGCACGAGGGCGGGCGTTCCGCATGGCAGCGTGCGGAGCAGTTCGGCTTCCACACAGCGTTCACCTACGACCACCTTTCCTGGCGGACCTTCCGCGACGGCCCGTGGTTCGGGGCCGTGCCGACACTGACCGCGGCTGCCGCGGTGACGGACCGGCTGCGCCTCGGCACGCTCGTGACCTCGCCGAACTTCCGGCATCCGGTGACCCTCGCCAAGGAACTGATCTCCCTCGACGACATCTCGAACGGCCGGATCACGCTGGGCATCGGCGCGGGCGGCACCGGATTCGACGCCACCGCGCTCGGCCAGGACGCCTGGACCCCGCGTGAGCGGGCCGACCGATTCGGTGAGTTCGTCCCCCTGCTCGACCGGCTCCTCACCGAGGACTCCGTCTCGTACGACGGTGATTTCTACTCCGCGCACGAGGCGCGCAACATCCCGGGTTGTGTCCAGCGCCCCCGGCTGCCGTTCGCGGTGGCCGCCACCGGCCCGCGCGGACTGAAGCTCGCCGCCCGTCACGGGCAGGCGTGGGTGACGACCGGCGACCCGAAGCTGTTCGAGACGGGCACCCCCGAGCATTCGGTTCAAGCCATTCGCGGGCAGGTCGCCCGGCTGGCCGACGCGTGTGCCGAGATCGGCAGGGACGTGACGGAGCTCGACAAGGTCCTGCTGACCGGCTTCACCCCCGACCGGAGCCGCCCCCTGGAGTCCCTCGACGCGTTCGTCGACTTCGCGGGCCGGCACGCCGAGCTGGGGTTCACCGACATCGTGATCCACTGGCCGATCCCCGACTCGGACTTCGCGGCCGACCAGAAGGTCTTCGAGCAGATCGCCATGGAGGCGGTGGCTCAGCTTCCCTGAGATCCGTCGCCGTGACCCGGTTCGACAGGGTGTGACGGTGCTGGTGAGGACGGTAACCACTCAAGTGTGCACACCGCCGCACGGCCGTGCGCGCATATGCGGGAGAATGAGCACGTGACCTCAGCGACTCGCCGGCCCGAGACTCCGGCCTCAACCGTCCCGCCCCGGCTGATCGCCACGGACCTCGACGGCACCCTGTTGCGCGACGACAAATCGGTGTCCGACCGCACGATCGCCGCCCTCGCCGCCGCCGAACAGGCCGGCATCGAGGTCTTCTTCGTCACCGGCCGCCCGGCCCGCTGGATGGACGTCGTCAGCGACCACGTCCACGGGCACGGCCTGGCGATCTGCGGCAACGGCGCCGCCGTCGTCGACCTGCACGGCGGCCCCGGCGCCCACCGCTTCGTCAAAATCCGCGAACTGGCGCCCGACATCGCCCTCGACGTCATCCAGGTCCTGCGCGCCGCCGCGCCCGGCACGGTGTGTGCCGTCGAGCGGACGTACGGCCTCCATCTCGAACCGGGCTACCCCCTGATGCACATGGAGCCCCCGGAGATCGTCTCGCCCGCCGAGAAACTCCTCGCGCAGGACGCTCTCGACGCCGATCAACCGGTGCTGAAGGTCCTCGCGTTCCACCCGGAGATGGACCCGGACGACTTCCTCGCGGTCGCCCGCCCGGCCATCGGCGACCGGGCCAACGTGACCCGGTCGAGCCCCAGCGCCCTGCTGGAGATCAGCGGGCCCGGCGTCTCCAAGGCCAGCACCCTCGCGCTGTGCTGCGCCGAGCGCGGTATCTCCCCCGAGGAGGTCGTCGCGTTCGGTGACATGCCGAACGACGTCGAAATGCTCACCTGGGCCGGCCGGTCGTACGCGATGGGCAACGCCCACCCCGCCGTGGTCGCCGCCGCCTCCGGGCGCACGGTCGCGAACAACGAGGACGGGGTGGCGGTCGTCATAGAGCGGATCGTGGCAGACCGGACGTAGCCACCGGCCCGCACGCCCGCAGGGCCCCCGGCACGCCTGCCGAAGGCCCTGCGGCAGCCCGGTCGCGGCACTGCCGCAGTCCATCGGCCGATACTCGCGCGAACCCTGGCGCCGCATCGGGGGATGCCCCGGGCTTTCGGCAAACCCGCACGTCCGTCGTGCGACAGCCGACTCGCGGCAGCGCTGTGAGTCTTCGGCGGGGCTAGGGCCTGTCCGGCGGATCAAGTCGGAGGAGACCTGCGGCGCCTGATCAGTGCACGTGAGCGGGGTCTGGTGCGTGCAACTGCAAGGCGGAGGAGGGCGTCGATGCGGAGCATCGGCAACCGACGACAACGCCGCTGGGGGTCCCCCTGCTCGAAGAGCTTGGGGGAGGGGGTGCCAGGCCCCGCGTCTCCGGCATGATCCGCCGGACAGGCCCTAGACATCGACCCCGTGCTCCGCCAGCCACGGCACCGGGTCGATCGCCGATCCCATCTCCGGCGTCACCCGCACCTCGAAGTGCAGATGCGGGCCGGTCGAGTTGCCGGACGTGCCCGACTGCCCGATCCACTGCCCGGTCGCGACCAGCTGCCCCTGGTCGACGGCGACGGCCGCGAGGTGCGCGTACTGCGTGTAGTAGCCGCCGGGGTGCTCGATCACGACCTCGATGCCGAAGGCCCCGCCACAGGACACCTTCACCACCCGGCCCGCCCCGACCGCCCGCACCGGCGTGCCGATGGGCACCGCGAAGTCCTGCCCCGTGTGCCGGTGCGCCCAGCGCTCGCCCCCGCTGCCGAAGCCCGCGGACAGCTCGTACGTCTGCACCGGCGCCACCCACGCACGCGTCGAGTCCGCCGGCGGCTGGTCGAGGCGGACCGCACCACGGCAGGAGCCCGCCGCCACCGAGGCGTCCGCCTGGCTCTGCAACACCGACCGCGCCTCGTCGAGCTTCGCCTCGATGGTCCGCTTCATCTCGGCGAGTTCGCCGCTGCGCCGCTCCAGTGCCTGCCATGCGGACTGGGCCTTCGCCTCGTCCGTGGCGAGCCTGTCCTCGGCCCGCCGGCTCTTCGCGACGGAGTTGGCGACGGCCAGGTCGGCCCGCCACACGGCACGCTGACCGCGCATCAGATCATCGGGGTCCTTCGCGAACAGCATCTGTGCCGTGTACGGCAGCCCGCCGCCCTGCCGGTACTGAGCGCGCGCGATACGGCCCAGGTCCTGGTGCAGTACCGCGATCTCCTGCCGCTCCCGCACGAGGAGCTCTTCGACCCGCTCGGCCCGGCCGCGCTGCGCCTCCGCATCCTGGCGCCCCGCCTCGTACTGCCGCGTGGCCTCGGAGGCGTCGTCGTACAGCCGCGCCACCTGGGCGCTGATGCCGAGATCCGCGCCGTCGCCGTCGGCCTCGCCCTCGGCCACCGTCGGCCGGGCCGCGAGGACCACGAGCGCGCACAACAGCGCCGGTACGAACAGGGGATGGCGACGAGATGAGCGCATGACAGCGATCGTGGCCCGCGCCTTCGGGCCCGGCCTGTTCAAGGGGTGCACCTGGGGGACGGGACGTCACGAATGGCCCAGCGGAAGGCCCGAACGGCCCCGTTCCGGCAGGGTCACCTACGAACAGGGCCCGCCGCGCGTGTCGCGCCGAGAACTCGCCGAGAACTCTCCGAAGGCGAGCCTGCGCGAGGAGCGGCCGAACAGGCCCCCCGCACAAGGGGATTCAGTGCGGCACCTGCCACACCACCGTCGTTCCGCCCCCGTCGGTGCCGATCCCCGGTCCGTACCAACTGGCTCCGCCCAGGGACTCGGCACGCCGCTTGAGGTTCCTCAGGCCGCTGCGGCGGCCGCCGTCGGGGATGCCGACGCCGTCGTCCGCGACAGACAGGCGCACGCCCGGCCGTCCGTCCGGCAGAAGGACGTTCGCGTCGACGGAGACCTCGATACGGGAGGACCCCGCGTGCCGGAAGGCGTTGGAGAGGGCTTCGCGCAGTGCGGCGATGAGGTTCTTGCCGGTGAGTTCGCCGACCAGTGTGTCGACGGGCCCGGTGAAACGGTGCCCGGGCCTGAAGCCGAGCGGGACGGCGGCCATGTTGATCTCGCGCAGGACGCGGGTGCGCAGCCCGGACCGGGCCTCGGCGGGACCCTGCTGGAGCGCGAAGATCGCGGTGCGGATCTCCTGGATGGTGACGTCGAGTTCGTCGACCGCCTTGCCGACGCCGCGCTGCACCTCGGGCACGTTCGACCGGCGCTGCGCGCTCTCCAGCATCATCCCGGTGGCGAACAGCCGCTGGATGACGAGGTCGTGCAGGTCACGGGCGATCCGGTCGCGGTCCTCGTACACCGCGAGCCGTTCCCGGTCGCGCTGTGTCTCGGCCATCATCAGTGCCAGCGCGGCCTGCGAGGCGAACTGGGCGGCGAGGGTCCGCTCGGTCTGCGTGAACGGGCGCCCTTCGCGGGTCCGTGGAGTGACGAGGGCTCCGAGGACCCGCCCGTCGCTCTGCAGGGGGAGCATCATGACGGGGCCGTAGGCGCGGGCGAGATCCGGGAGCACGCGCGGGTCGACGGTCGCGTCCTCCACGAACACCGGTTCTCCGTCGAAAAGTTCGGCGACCAGCTCGCTCTCCGGCGGGAGGACGACTCCGAGCGCCTTCGAGGGGTGGTCCGAGGCGACCGCGACGATCTCCAGGCCGCCCTCCTCCGCGGGCAGCAGCACGATCCCGGCCGCGGAGCCGGAGAGCCGGCGGGCCTGTTCGGCGACGACCTGCAACGCGTCCTCGGCGTCGCCGCCCGCCAGCAGCGCGGTGGTGACGGCCACCGAGCCGTCGATCCAGCGCTCACGCTGCTTCGCCGCCTCATAGAGGCGGGCATTGCCTATGGCGATACCGGCCTCCGTGGCCAGCACGCGGACCATGTCGAGGTCTGCGTCACCGAAGGTCCCGCTGCCGCGCTTCTCCGTGAGGTACAGATTCCCGAAGATCTCCCCCTGCACCCGAATCGGCACTCCGAGGAAGCTGTGCATCGGTGGATGGCCGGCCGGGAAGCCGCAGAAGCGCGGGTCGTCGGTGAGGTTCGAGAGCCGCACCGGACCCGGATCGTGGATGAGAGCTCCCAGCAGCCCCTTGTGACCGTCGGGCATCCGTCCGATCCGTCGGGCAGTCCCCTCGTCGACGCCGTGTTGGACGAAGTCCGCGAGTCCCTCCCCGCTCTCGGCCACGACCCCGATGGCCGCGTACCGGGCGTCCGTGAGCTCGGCCGCGGTCTCACAGATCCGGTCCAACGTGGAGTGCAGCTCCAGCCCCGATCCGACCGACCGCATCGCTTCCAGCAACCGCGGCACCCGTGCGGTCAGCTCGGCGGGCAGCCCTCGCAGACCACGGACCACCGGAGCCGCCGCGCCCGTGCTGCCGTCCGGCGCGGGGGAGGCTGGGGCTGCTGACATGCCTTGAGCCTAATTAGTCCCCTTTGTGGGGGAAAGTCGGGTCGGGGGGAATCGGGTCGAGGGGAAGGGGACAGAGCCCGCGACCTCGGCCCATCACCCCGTCGCCCTTTCACCGGCCGCAGCCGACCCACCACGCTCATCACCCACGACCCGCCCGCACCGCCCGCACCGCGCTCAGCCCGCCACGGCACCCACCAGCAGATCCCCCGCCGCCTCGCGTTCCACCATCTCGCGCAGCGGTCCCTCGACGGCCGACAGTTCCGCGAACGCCCCGCGCTGGACCACCTGGCCCTCCGCGAGCACGATCACCTCGTCCACCGCGTCGAGCCCGGCCAGCCGGTGAGTGATCAGCAGGGTCGTACGGCCCTCGGTCGCGGCCAGCAGATCCGCGGTGAGCGCGTCGGCCGTCGGCAGGTCGAGGTGTTCCGCCGGCTCGTCGAGGACGAGTACGGGGAAGTCGGCGAGCAGCGCGCGGGCCAGCGCGAGCCGCTGGCGCTGGCCGCCGGACAGCCGTGCCCCGTGCTCGCCGATCAGGGTGTCGAGCCCGTCGGGCAGCCCGTGCACCCAGTCGAGGAGCCGGGCCCTCCCGAGCGCGTCACGCAGTTCGGCCTCGGTCGCGTCCTTTCGGGCGAGCAGCAGGTTCTCGCGCACGGTGCTGTCGAAGAGGTGCGCGTCCTGGGCGCACAGCCCGACCAGCCGGCGCACGGCGTCGCCGTCCATCCCGTACGCGTCGACGCCTCCCAGCGTGTACGTCCCCGCTTCGGTGTCCAGGAACCGCAGCAGCACCTGCGCGAGCGTCGTCTTGCCGGCCCCGGACGTGCCGACCACGGCGATCCTGCGGCCCTCTTCGAGGGTCAGCGAGAGATCGGCCAGCGCGTCCCGGTCCTGTCCCGCGTGACGGGCCCGGAGCCCCTCCACACGGAGCGGGAACGGCGACGCGGGTGCCGGCCGGGGCTGTTCGGGTTCGCGTACGGGATCGGCGGCGTCCAGCACCTCGTACACGCGCTCCGCGCTCTTGCGCACCCGCTGCCGGTACTGGACGGCGAGCGGCAGTCCCATGACCGCCTCGAAGGCGGCGAGCGGAGTGAGGACGACGACGGCCATCACCACACCGTCCAGACGCCCGGCGGCGACCGCCTGGGCACCCAGGAGAGCGGTGGCCGCGACGGTGAGCCCGGACACGAGAGCCGTGAGCCCGTCGCCGAGGGCGGTCGCGGTGGCGGCCCGCGAGGCGATGCGGGTGAGGACGGTGTCGGCCCGCCGTGTCTCCGCGGTGCGGGCGGGCAGCGCGCCCGCGACGGTCAACTCGGCGGTCCCCGTGAGCAGATCGGCCACCTGGGTCGCCAGCGTCCCGCGGGCGGGGGCCAGCCGTCGTTCGGCGCGGCGCGCCACGGCGCCGGTCACGAGGGGAACGCCGACACCGGCGGCCAGCAGGCCCACGGCGAGCGCGGCACCGGCCTCGGGCAGCAACCACGCGGTGAATCCGACGGAGGCGGCGGACACCAGGATCGCGGCTCCCGTCGGCAGCAGCCACCGCAGCCAGTAGTCCTGCAGGGCGTCCACGTCGGCGACGAGCCGCGACAGCAGATCGCCGCGCCGGGTGGCCCGCAGCCCGGCGGGCGCGAGCCGCTCCAGACGCCGGTAGACGGCGACCCGCGTATCGGCCAGCATCCGCAGCACGGCGTCGTGCGACACGAGCCGCTCCGCGTACCGGAACACCGCCCGGCCGATACCGAACGTCCGGGTGGCCGTCACGGCCACCATCAGATAGAACACCGGTGGCTGCTGGGAGGCCCGCGAGATGAGCCATCCGGACGTGGCCATCAGGCCGACGGCGCTTCCGAGCGCGAGGCTGCCGAGGAGCAGGGCGAGCGCCAGCGGCCCACGCCGGGGAACCGCCATGGTCCGGACGCGGGCGAGCACGCCGCCCCGGCTCCGGGACGCCGGGGCGAGTTCTGCGCCGTCGGCCGAGGGCGCGGCTTCCGGCTCGACTCCCCGGGGCGGCTGGGTGCGGCCGGGCTCCGCGGACCCGGACATCTCGGCGAGGGCGGCCGGCGCCGGTCGTCGGTCGCCGGCCGCAGCGGCCTCCAAGCGCACCACCCGGTCCGCCACCCCCAGCAACGCCGGCCGGTGTACGACCAGCAGAACGGTTCGTCCCACGGCGAGCCGCCGCACGGCCGCGACCACTTCGGCCTCGGTCGCCCCGTCGAGCGAGGCCGTCGGTTCGTCGAGAAGCAGCACGGGCCGGTCCGCGAGGAACGCCCGGGCAAGAGCGAGGCGTTGACGCTGACCGGCCGACAGTCCGGTGCCGTCCTCGCCGAGGACCGTGTCGGCCCCGTCGGGCAGCGCGTCGACGAATCCGGCCGCTCCCGCGTCCACGAGGGCCCGGCGCAGCGCCGCGTCGTCCGCGTCGGGCCGCGCCAGCCGTACGTTCTCGGCGATGGATCCGGCGTACAGGTGCGGTCGTTGCGGCACCCAGGCGATCCGCGAGCGCCACTCCGCGAGGTCGGCCTCGGCAAGATCGGCTCCCCCGGCCCGGACCCGGCCGGCGGTGGGCTCGACGAACCCGAGCAGGACGTTCAGGAGCGTCGACTTGCCGACGCCGCTGGGCCCGACGAGGGCGAGCGTCTCACCGGGTTCGACCGTGAAGGAGACGTCCGAGACCGCGTCCTCGGAGCGCCCCGGGTACCGCACGGTCACGCCCTCGAAGCCGATCTCCCCCGCCGGCATGCGCAGCGCCCCGGACGTCGGTGCCGGGGTCTCCAGCACGGCGAAGATCTCCTCGGCGGCCGCGAGTCCCTCGGCGGCGGCGTGGTACTGGGCTCCCACCTGCCGCAGCGGCAGATAGGCCTCGGGCGCCAGCACGAGAACGACGAGCCCCACGTACAGGTCCATCTCGCCACGGACGAGCCGCATTCCGATGGTCACCGCGACCAGGGCGACGGAGATGGTGGCGAGCAGTTCCAGGGCGAAGGACGAAAGGAAGGCGATCCGCAGCGTCCGCATGGTCGCCTGCCGGTACTCACCGGTGATCTTCCGGATCGAATCGGCCTGCGCCTTGGCCCGGCCGAACACCTTGAGCGTGGGCAGTCCCGCGACGACGTCCAGAAAGTGTCCGGACAGGCGGGACAGCATGCGCCATTGGCGGTCCATCTGGGTGCGGGTGGCCCAGCCGATCAGCACCATGAAGAGGGGGATCAGCGGCAGCGTGCCGGCGATGATCGCCGCCGACACCCAGTCCTCGGTGACGATCCGCGCGAGTACGGCCACCGGAACCACCACCGCGAGGCCCAGTTGCGGCAGATAGCGCGAGAAGTAGTCGTCGAGTGCGTCGACTCCGCGCGTCGCGAGGGTGACCAGTGAGCCCGTCCGCTGGCCGCTGAGCCACCCAGGACCGAGGGACGCGGCCCGCTCCAGCAGCCGTCCCCGCAACTCCGACTTGACGGCGGCGCTCGCCCGGTGCGCGGCGAGCTCGGTGAGCCAGGCCACCACCGCCCGCCCGATCGCGACGCCCGCCAGCAGTACCAGGGGGGTCCGGAGTTCGGTGACGGAAAAGCCGTGCTGGAAGGCGCCGACCACCACTTCGGCGATGAGCATCGCTTGGGCGATGACCAACGCCGCTCCGGCGACGCCCAGCCCCACGACCGCCACAAGGAAGAGGCGGGTGGCTCGGGCGTACCGAAGCAGACGCGGATCGATTGGTTTCACGTGAAACACACCCCTGGCTCATCAGGCATGTTTCACGTGAAACATGCCACTACGTCGGATTCAGTGCGACACGTCCACGGCGATGTGCTGCGTGCCGATGCGCTTGCGGAACACCCAGTAGGTCCAGCTCTGATAGAGCAGGACGATCGGCGTGGCGATCAAGGCACACCAGGTCATGATCTTCAGGGTGTACGGGCTCGACGAGGCATTGGTGACCGTGAGGCTCCAGTCCTCGTTGAGCGAGGACGGCATGACGTCCGGGAAGAGCGACAGGAAGAGCATCGCGACGGCGGCCACGATGGTGAGCCCCGAGAGCATGAAAGCCCAGCCCTCCCGCCCGCCGTTGACCGCCACCAGCGCCGCGACGAGAGCCACCACGGCCACGACCAGCGCGACCAGCGAGGCGCCGTCACCGTTGTCGACCTGGGTCCAGATCAGGAAGACCAGCGCCAACACGGCGGTTGCCAGGCCGACTTTCAGCGCCAACTTCCGCGACCGCTCCCGAATGTCGCCGACCGTCTTGAGTCCGACGAACACCGCCCCGTGGAAGGTGAACAGCGTCAGCGTGACCAGGCCACCGAGGAGCGCGTACGGGTTGAGGAGGTCCCAGAAGTTGCCCACGTACTCGAAGTCCCGGTCGATCTTCACTCCGCGCACGATGTTGCCGAAGGCCACACCCCACAGGAACGCCGGGATCAACGAGGTCCAGAAGATCGCCGTCTCCCAGTTGCGCTGCCAGTGCTCCTCGGACCGCTTCGCCCGGTACTCGAAGGCGACACCGCGCACGATCAGACTGACCAAGATGATCAGCAGGGGCAGGTAGAAGCCGGAGAAGAGCGTGGCGTACCACTCCGGGAAGGCCGCGAAGGTCGCACCGCCCGCTGTGAGCAGCCACACCTCGTTGCCGTCCCACACAGGACCGATCGTGTTGATCAGTACCCGCTTCTCGGTGCGGTCGCGGGCCAGCAGCTTGGTGAGGATGCCGACTCCGAAATCAAAGCCCTCCAGGAAGAAGTAGCCGATCCAGAGGATCGCGATGAGGACGAACCAGACGTCGTGAAGTTCCATGACTCAGCAGCTCCCTGAGCCTAGTAGGAGAAGGCCATCGGCTTGTCGGCGTCACTGGAGTCGCCGCCGATCTTGGTGGGCGGGTTGAGGTCGGACTCGGTGAGCTCGGGGGGCCCTGCCTTGACGTACTTCGCGAGCAGTTTGACCTCGATGACGGCGAGGATCGCGTAGATCGCCGTGTAGACGGTCATCGAGGTGATGACCTCGCCCTGAGAGACGGTGGGGGAGACCCCGAACCGGGTCTGCAGGACCCCGTAGACGACCCACGGCTGACGGCCCATCTCGGTGAAGATCCAGCCCCAGGAGTTGGCGATCAGCGGGAAGGCCAAGGTCCAGATGGCGATGCGCCAGCCCCACTTGGTGAGCGTCGGGCCGAGTGCCTTGTTCTTGAACAGGACCAGATGCGGCGCCTCGTCCTCGCCGACCCTCAGGTGCTGCGGCAGCAGGAACTTCTTGCGCGTCAGCCAGAGTCCGACGATTCCGATCACGAAGGACGCCATACCGAAGCCGATCATCCAGCGGAACGCCCAGAAGGTGACCGGGATGATGGGGCGGTAGTCGCCGGGACCGTACTTCTCCTGCTCGGCCTTATTGGTGTCGTTGATGCCGGGGACGTACGAGTTGAAGTCGTCGTCGGCGAGGAACGACAGTATCCCCGGGATCGACAGCTCGACGGTGTTGTGACCCTTGCTGACGTCCCCGTAGGCGAAGACCGAGAACGGCGCGGAGTCCTGGCCGTCCCACAGCGCCTCGGCGGCGGCCATCTTCATCGGCTGCTGCTTGAACATGATCTTGCCGAGGGTGTCGCCGCTGATCGCCGTGAGCAGACCGGCGATGACGACGGTGACGAGGCCGAGCCGCAGCGAGGTCTTCATGACGGCGACATGCCGCTTACGGGCCAGGTGGATCGCGGCGATGCCCACCATGAAGGCGCCGCCCGTCAGGAAGGCCGCAGTGAGGGTGTGGAACGCCTGGGCCAGCGCGGTGTTCTGGGTCAGCACGTGCCAGAAGTCGGTGAGTTCCGCGCGCCCCTTCACCTTGTTGATCCGGTAGCCGACCGGGTGCTGCATCCACGAGTTGGCCGCGAGGATGAAGTACGCCGACAGGATCGTGCCGATGGAGACCATCCAGATGCAGGCGAGGTGGAGCTTCTTCGGGAGCCTGTCCCAGCCGAAGATCCACAGCCCGATGAAGGTGGACTCGAAGAAGAAGGCGATCAGGGCCTCGAAGGCGAGCGGGGCACCGAAGATGTCGCCGACGAAGCGCGAGTAGGCGGACCAGTTCATGCCGAACTGGAACTCCTGGACGATGCCGGTGACGACGCCCATCGCGATGTTGATCAGGAAGAGCTTGCCCCAGAACTTTGTGGCCTTGAGGTACTTCTGGTTCTCCGTACGTACCCAGGCCGTCTGCAGGCCGGCGACGAGCGCGGCGAGCGAGATCGTCAGGGGGACGAAGAAGAAGTGGTAGACGGTGATAATGCCGAACTGCCATCGCGCCAGAGTCTCCGGCGCCAAAGCCAATTCCACGTCGTCAGTCTCCTTACGTCGCCGTGGTCACAGCGGCAGTTTGCCCGCTTTATCGCAGACATCACGGGAGCAACAGGACACGCTTGTGAACGCGTTCACATTCACAAGCAATTATGACGCATGCCCGTTCGAGGGAGGAGGGGTGGGGGGTCCCTAAGCGGGACCGATGGACCCCAACAGGGAGGGACCGGTGGGCCCATGGCGCGCAGAAGGGGTGCCAGGCTCTTCCCCGAAGGTCACGCGCACGCCGAAGGCCCCGTACGCGTCCGACGCGTACGGGGCCCTCTTCCGGCTCGCGGGCGGACGCCCCCGCGGCCCGACGGGCAGGCGTAGCCCGGTGGGCGTGGGGACCGCCGGGAGGCTACAGCTCCTTGCGGAATCCCTCGGTCGCCTTCAGGAAGATGTCGTTCGCCTCGGTCTCACCGATGGTGACGCGGACGCCCTCGCCGGCGAACGGACGCACGACGACACCGGCCTGCTCGCAGTGGGCGGCGAAGTCGAGGGCGCGCTCCCCCAGCCGCAGCCACACGAAGTTGGCCTGCGTCTCGGGCACCGTCCAGCCCTGACCGCGCAGGGTGTCGACCACCCGGGTGCGCTCGGAGACCAGCGAGCCGACCCGGCCGAGCAGTTCGTCCTCGGCCCGCAGGCTCGCCACGGCGGCGTCCTGGGCCAGCTGGCTCACACCGAACGGCACCGCCGTCTTGCGCAGCGCCGCCGCCACGGGCTCGTGAGCGATCGCGAAGCCGACCCGCAGACCGGCCAGCCCGTACGCCTTGGAGAAGGTGCGCAGCACACAGACGTTGGGCCGGTCGCGGTAGATCGCCACGCCGTCCGGTACCTCGACATCACGGATGAACTCGCGGTACGCCTCGTCGAGGACGACCAGCACATCGCTCGGCACCCGGTCCAGGAACCGCTCCAGCTCGGCCCGGCGCACCACGGTGCCGGTCGGGTTGTTCGGGTTGCAGAGGAAGATCAGCCGGGTCCGGTCGGTGATGGCGTCGGCCATCGCGTCCAGGTCGTGCACATCGCCCGGGGTCAGCGGCACCTGCACCGAGGTCGCCCCGCTGATCTGCGTGATGATCGGGTACGCCTCGAAGGACCGCCAGGCGTAGATGACCTCGTCGCCGGGACCGCTCGTGGCCTGCAGCAACGACTGCGCGACACCGACCGAGCCGGTGCCGGTCGCCAGGTGGGAGACCGGGACGCCGAACCGGTCCGCCAGCTCGTTCATCAGCCCGGTGCACGCCATGTCCGGGTAGCGGTTGAACGACCCGGTCGCCGCGGTCACGCTCTCGATCACACCGGGCAGCGGCGGATACGGGTTCTCGTTGGAGGACAGCTTGTACGCCACGGCACCGGCCGCGGCGGGCTTGCCGGGCTTGTAGGTGGGGATACCCGCCAGCTCTGCTCGCAGCTTGGGGCTCGTCTCGCTCACCGCAGTCCTCCTCGTGACCACCAGCGGCTCATGACGACCACCGGCTACCAATGCTTCTCACCTTATGAGGATTCGGCGCCGCTGCGAATGGCCTGTGGAAAACCGAACATCACCTCGTGTCCGACCAGGTGATCATCCACGTACGCCGGACCCGGCCATCGGCGTCGCACGAACGGCAGCCGTCCTCGGACGAAGTCGTACGAAAAGGGGGCGCGCCGACAGCCGTCTCATGCGCCGGTGGCTCACTCCGTGGCGCGCATCCCTCGTACAGGTGAGTTGAGACCTCTTCGAAACATGGCCCCCTTGGCAGGCCCATGCGTGCCGACAAGTCAGGTATTGGCATTGGATCACTCAACTGCCTTTGTTTCAAAGGAAGTTAGCGTCTTTGGATCATGCAGAAACGTGCCTGTCAACGCGTGCATATGCGTCCGCACTACCCCACCGCCTGAGCCCTACTATCGGCTCGCCATGACAGCAGCAGGGAAGCACCAGGTGAGCCGGGCGGAGACCTCCCGCCGAGGCGGTCGGCCGGGCCGGGCGGGCATCAGAGACGTAGCCGCGGCAGCAGGGGTCTCCATCACAACCGTGTCCGATGCCCTCAACGGCAAGGGCCGGCTCCCGGACGCCACCCGACGCCATGTCCGCGAAGTCGCCGACCGGCTGGGCTATCGCCCGTCGGCCGCGGCCCGAACCCTCCGTACCGGCAGATCGGGCCTGATCGGCCTGACCGTGACCACGTACGGGGATGAACCTTTCACCTTCACCGAGTTCGCCTACTTCGCCGAGATGGCCAGAGCCGCCACCTCGGCCGCCCTCGCCCGGGGATACGCCCTGGTCATCCTTCCCGCGACCTCCCGCCACGACGTGTGGTCGAACGTCGCCCTGGACGGAACCGTGGTCATCGACCCGTCCGACCACGATCCGGTCGTCAGCGAGCTGGTCCGCCAGGGCCTGCCGGTCGTCTCCGACGGCCGCCCAGCGGGATCCCTCCCGGTCACCGCCTGGGTGGACAACGACCACGAGGCCGCGGTCCTGGGCATCCTCGACCACCTGGCCGCCGCCGGTGCCCGCCGCATCGGCCTCCTCACCGGCACCACCACGGACACGTACACCCACCTCTCCACCACCGCATACCTGCGCTGGTGCGAGCGGGTGGGCCAGGATCCGGTGTACGAGGCCTATCCTGCGCACGATCCGTGCGCCGGAGCCGTCGCCGCCGACCGGCTCCTCGCCCGGCCCGACCGGCCCGACGCCGTCTACGGTCTCTTCGACCCGAACGGCACCGACCTGCTGGCCGCGGCCCGCCGCTACGGTCTGCGCGTACCCGACGACCTGCTGCTCGTCTGCTGCAGCGAGTCCACGGTCTACGCCAACACGGAGCCGCCCGTCACGACCCTCTCCCTCAAACCGCGCAGAATCGGCACAGCGGTCGTCCAGCTGCTGATCGACGCCATCGAAGGGGTCGAATCGGACCAACCGGTCGAGCAGGTGATACCGACGGAGCTGATCGTGCGGACCTCGTCGGAACGCCGTCCGCCCCGCACGACGGTCAGTCCGCCCCGATCACCCGAGGCGGGTTGACGTCCGATGTCACCAGGGCGGGGCGAGCCCCGCCCAATTCGGGCGAAAACCGCGATGAACTGGACTCCTGTTCCGATTCACCACCCCTGGGTCATCACATGGCGCGATCCGCATTCCTATGATGGGCGGACGACACCGCGGGCCGCTGCGACCAGGCAGTCCGAACCGGTGCAGATGCGGCGCGATCGTGGTGGAGGGGTCGATGACTCAGGGGGCCGGTCAGGGACCCGAGGTGGTGCGGACGGCGACGTTGCGCGACTTCCGGGTACCCGGGTACGTCCACGAGACCGGTCCGTATGCGCAGAACACGCCTCACGGCGAGGGCGCCGGACCCGTCGGGGAGACTGCGCGGTACGCGTCGGGAGAGTCCTTGCAGTACACCTCCGGGGACTCCTCCGCCGAGTTCCCGGGGGAGTTCTCCGAGGGGTACACACCCACGCAGCGAGATCTTCCGGTCATCAACCGGGGTGACACCCTTCAGGTCGCCCTCGACCCCGCCGCCGCACCCGCCCCGGCGCCCGGCGCCGGCCCTGGACCGCTGTACGTCGTCGGCGATGTGCACGGCTACCTCGACCAGCTCGTCGCCGCGCTCCAGGAGAAGGGCCTCGTCGACGCCGCGGGCAATTGGTCGGCCGGAACCTCGCGCCTGTGGTTCCTCGGCGACTTCACCGACCGCGGCCCGGACGGCATCGGCGTGATCGACCTCGTGATGCGGCTGTCCGCCGAGGCGGCCGCGGCCGGCGGCTACTGCAAGGCGCTCATGGGCAACCACGAGCTGCTGCTCCTCGGCGCCAAGCGGTTCGGCGACACCCCCGTCAACTCCGGCGCGGGTACCGCCACCTTCCAGGCCGCCTGGCTGCTCAACGGCGGCCAGAAGACGGACATGGACCGCCTCCAGGACCACCACCTGCAGTGGATGGCGCGCCTCGACGCCATGGAACAGGTCGACGGACACCTCCTGGTGCACTCCGACACGACCGCCTACCTCGACTACGGCGACTCCATCGAAGCGGTCAACGACACCGTCCGCGAAACCCTCACCCGCAACGACGCGGACGAGTGCTGGGACCTCTTCCGCAAGTTCACCAGGCGCTTCGCCTTCCGCGACGACGGCGCCGAGGCCGTCCGCGAACTGCTCGGCGCGTACGGCGGTACGCGCATCGTCCACGGTCACAGCCCCATTCCGTACCTGCTGGGCGAGGTCGGCCCGGAGGACGGCGAGAACAACACGGGCCCCGTGGTCGAAGGACCGCATCTCTACGCCGACGGACTGGCCATCGCCATGGACGGCGGAGTGACCATGGCCGGAAAGCTGCTGGTCCAGCAACTTCCGCTGGATATCTGAGCGTTCACCGGGCAGGCGTCCTCCGGGCGGACCACCTCGGCCAGGGGCCAATTTCTGGAAACCCCCTGTCACGGCGTGCCGTCACCGCTCTACCATCGGCTTATCCGTAGCAGGCTCCCCTCCGTTTCTGCCCAACGGCTCGTCAGCGTGCGAGCCACCAGCCCTACGGAGCATCGGGGGATGCAGATGAACAGCGTTCCGCAGCACCTGCTGAGCGAGGACCGCCAGGAATACGAGCGGATCCTCGATGAGGCGCTGCGCTCCGCACCACACCGCCCGGAACTCGCCGCTGTCGGCCAGCGGCTCAACCTCGAACAACTGCGCACCATGGCGCTCAACGCCACCGTCCTCATCACGTCGGCCGCGGCCGACGAGTACGCGCACTATGTGAAGGTCCGCGAGGAGATGCGCCGGCCGGCGCGCTCCACCCCGGTCATCAACGAGGAAGTCGGCTCCGCGGAGCCGGGTACGACCGCGATGGGGCTCGCCGCCACCGTGGGGGAGGTCACCGAGACGGCCGGTGCCGGCGCGGTCGCCGTCGTCGCGGTGCTCGCGCCCGTCCTCGCCGGGACAGCCGCGGCGATCTTCCTGCTCGTGGGCTACGTCCTGAAGATGCTCGACCCCGAGCCGGCCATCGCCAGGACGCTCCTGACCACCGGGTGGGTCTTCGGCGCGGTCACGGCGGCCGCGATCCTGGTCGCCGCGGCCGGACTGCTGCTGACCGCACTGCGCAACAGCTCGTCCTCGCTCCAGGCCGGAGCGGGCGGCGAGATGAGCGAACAGGTCACCCGGGCCAAGGAAGCCTGGCACGACACCCTGCTGGAGCGCGGCATCCTGCCGTTCCTCCGGGAGGCTCTCGCGGACCCGGGCTCGGCGGCGCTGGGCCGGACCGCGCCGGCCCCCAGCCGCATCCCCCAACTCGGCTACGACCGGCCGGGGTTCAGCAGCCCCGACAGCGGACCCGCGGCGGGCCCGCGGCCGAGCTTCTCCAGCCCGGACTTCTCCAGCCCGGACTTCGGGGGACCGGAACACCAGCCCGAGTGACCCGGTCGGCCGACGGCCGGGCTCAAGGGAGACAAGGGGCCCGCGCGGGTGCGCGGGCCCGCACGGCAGCCGCGGACGGGCCTGTACGGCCGCCGCGGGTGCCGTCTCGTCCACCTCCGCTGTCATGGCTCCGAGCCTGTGGGCCGCACGACTCCGGGGTCGTACGGCGGCCACGGCCGCGGTCGCCCGCACAGGGCCGTCCTGGTCGCCCGCGCAGGGCCGTCGTGGGTGCCGCCGTGGGTGCCCGTCTCGGACGCCCGCTGCGGAGTGCCGTCCCGGGTGCTTGCCACGGCTCAGGGCTCGTCCGGCCGCAGTGGGTGCGGGCCGGGCCCGCGGGTGTCGTGCGCTGTCCTGGGGGCGTCTCAGAGGATGCCCAGCCGCCGTGCCTCGCTCATCCACGACGGGAACTCGGACAGCAGCCGGTCGTAGAGCTCCGGATCGGGTACGTGGCTGATGTCGTCGACGGCGAAGAACCCCACATTGTCCACGCGTCGGCCCGGCAGCGTGTCGAACCGCTCCAGTACGCCATAGTTGGAGCGTCCCAGTCCGACGAACTGCCAGAAGATCGGCTCGTCCACCGCCTCCCGCAGTTCCTTCTCGATCTCCTTGTTGCGGTAGACACCGCCGTCGGAGAAGAAGAGCACCAGCGTGGGATCGGCGGCCGGGTGCTCACGGACGTACGTCCGGACCTCGGCGATCACCTTCTGCTCCTCGTTCTGGATCCCGACCGCCCGCATGTCCACCTGGCCCGGCAGCATCCCCTTCCGCGGCTTCTTGCTCCGCCGGAACAGCGTCAGTTCACCGACGCGGACATGACGCTCCAGCCACTCCGGCAGGTCCCCCACGGCAAGGTCGGGGAGCCGGGCCGGGTTCGACGCGAAGGTCCACGCCTGCAGTTCTCCGTCGTCGTCCAGCTGTGCGGCCACCGCGGCCATCCGCTCCACCACATCGGCCACGACGCCCTTCGAGTACAGGAACGACATCGAGCCCGAGGCGTCCAGAACCAGGATGACGCGAGCCCTGACACCCTCCGCCCCGTGCTTGCGCAGGCTGACCGCCACCTGCTCCTTGCGCAGGGACAGCCGCTTGCGCATGTCCACGGGCAACTGGTCCTCGCCCTTGATCAGGCGCGGCGCGGAACCGAACGCCGGCGTCGAGGCGGGGGCCGGAGGTGCCGGGGGAGGCGTCGGGACCGGCGCGGTCGGAGGGACGGGGGCTGACGGGGGTGCGGAGGCGGCCGTCGGCGCGGACGGGGGCGTCACCACGGGCCGAGGCGGAGCGGCGGGCGTGGCCGCGGGAGACGTCGTCGCCCGGGACGAGGCACCTCCGGTGACCGCGCTCCCGGAGTTCTCGCTCCCGGACACCGCCGGTTCCTCGTCCACGCTGATCCCGAAGTCGGTGGCCAGGCCGGCGAGTCCGGAGGCGTACCCCTGGCCCACCGCGCGGAACTTCCACTGGCCGCCCCGCAGATACAGCTCACCACCGATGAACGCCGTCTCCGTCGTCGCCTCCATCTCGAAGAGCGCCAGCTCCTGCCCGGACCCGGCGTCGAGCAGCCTCAGCCTCAGATCCGTCAGCCGGCCGAAGGTGCCCCCGTCGGCGGAGGCGCCCAGGACGACCCGCTGGATCTCCGGCTCCAGAGCACGCAGATCCACCCCGACGGTGTCGGTCGTCCCGCCGCCTTCCCTCCGCTTCCCCAGGTGACGCACGGCACCGGAGGCATGGCTCGGCTGGTTGTAGAAGACGAAGTCACCGTCGTCCCGGACCCGTCCGTCCGCGCGGAGCAGCAGAGCCGAGGCATCGGCGTCCGGCGCACCGGGCCCCCCGGACCAGCCGAGCTCGACCCGGACCTCCTCGGCGGCGACGGGAAGGTTGGCGCCCTTGCTCATCGATGTCGCTGTCATGGGCCCAGTCTGCCTAGAGAACCCGGCACCGGAACCGTCCGATACGCACACTCCCGCATCGGACGCCCAAGTCCCACGCTCCACGGCCCCTCGCCCTGAGGACAGGGCACCCGGCGAACGGCACCGTGGCACCAGACACAGGCCCAGACCCCGGGCCCCAGGCCAGGCCCAGGCTCCGCCTCAAGGAGAGTCGGCCGCGTCCGTCGCGGCCCGTACGAACTCACGAACCCGCTCGGTGGTGTTGCCCTCCCTCCACACCAGTCCCCGTTCGATCGGCTGTGCGTCGTGGAGGGGCACGTAGGCGACATCGGGCCGGGGGTAGTACTGCCGGGAGTGCTCCCCGACCGGGAGAACACCCCGGCCCATCGCGACCAGGGTCAGCATTTCGGAGAACGACCCGCCCACCGGGCCCTTCGGAACGGGCCTGCCCGACGGCGTGCGGTCCGGTGTGCGGTCCCGCTTGAACCCCGCCGAGGTCACCTGTGGGTACTGCACCACCGGGTGTTCCGCGAGCACTTCCACGGACACCCGTTCCTCGCCGGCCAGCGGGTGACCGGCCGCCACGGCCAGTACCCGTCTCTCGCGCAGCAGAGCGGGGCCGCAGGCCATTCCGTCGAAGGGGAACGAGGCCAGGAGGACATCGATCGAGCCGTCCACCAGACTGGCCCGGGAGTTGGACAGCTGAACCTCCCGCACGTCGACCCGGCAGTCGGGGTGCCGCTCACCGAACAGGCCGACCGCCCTGAGCAGTGCGGGAGCCGTCCACTCACCGAGGAAGGCGACCCGCAGCTCTCCGGTGATCCCGCGACTGGCGTCCGCCGCCCTTCGCAACGCCGCCTCCATCGCGGCGACCAAGGGCACCAGGTCGGCCGCCAGCTGACGGCCGATCGGGGTGAGCCGGACAGAACGGCTGTTGCGTTCGAACAGCAGGCCGCCGACGCCGCGTTCCACCTTCTTGATCACTTGGCTGACCCGCCCGGTCGTGATCAGCAACCGCTCGGCGGTCCGGCCGAAGTGCAGTTCCTCAGCCAGCGTCAGGAAGGTCTCGATCTCCAGCCGTTCCAGCATGAAAACCCCCGGCGTTAAATCTGGCTCAACAGTCGTACGTCGATCATGCCTTGATGGCGTCTGCCCCGCGGCGGATCGTAGAAGGCGTCCACACACCCCTCCTGAACGGAACCCACATGACCGCCTCGGACATCACCTCCTACCTGAACGGGCTCGACGCCCCCCTGCGCGAGATCGGCGAGAAGATCCGACCTGTCATCGACGCGGCCCTCCCCGACGACTCCGGCGCGCTGTGGCACGGCCATCCCACCTGGAGCCTCGGAGACAAGCCCGGTCAGACCCCGATCTGCCTGCTCAAGGCCTACAGGTCCTACGTCACGTTCGGCCTCTGGCGCGGCCAGGAAGTGGCCGATCCGTCGGGCCGACTGATCGCCGGAGCCCGCCAGATGTCCTCGGTGAAGCTCAGCCGTACCGACGACATCGACCCGGTCCTGTTCGGTGAGTGGCTTCGCCGCGCCGTCGCCCTGGAGACGAAGTGACCACGATGCGCGTGAAGGCCTTCGACCACCTGGTCCTCAACGTCGAGGACGTCGAACGGTCCCTGGGCTTCTACACCGGACTTCTCGGGCTGGCACCCGTACGCCTTGCCGAGTGGCGGGCTGGCCAGGTCCCGTTCCCGTCGGTGCGGATCACCGCGGAAACCATCATCGATCTCGTGGACGGCCCCCGAGGGGAGTCCAACGTCGACCACATATGTCTCACCGTGGAACCGCTGGACTGGGACGAGGTCATCGCGTCGGGATCCTTCACCGTGCTGGACGGTCCCGTCGACCGCTTCGGCGCGCGGGGCACCGCCACCTCTGTCTACGTCCAGGACCCGGACGGCAACACCGTGGAACTGCGCTGGTACCCACAGGACGCCGCGGCATGACCGGGCGGGCCGAGGGCGACGGTCCGGGCGTTCCGTGCCCCGGACCGCGCCCCTGTGGAACAGCTCAGTCGGCCAGCGGCAGGTAGACGCGGTTGCCCGCCTCCGCGAACTCCCGGGACTTCTGAAGCATGCCCTCGGAGATCTCCTCCGCGGAAGCGCCTTCGGCCGCGTCACCGCCGAACCGCTCGTTGATGCTCTGGCTGATCTTCATCGAGCAGAACTTCGGCCCGCACATGGAACAGAAGTGAGCCGTCTTGGCCGGTTCGGCAGGCAGCGTCTCGTCGTGGAACTCCCGTGCCGTGTCCGGGTCGAGAGCCAGGTTGAACTGGTCCTCCCACCGGAACTCGAAGCGGGCGTCGGAGAGCGCGTCGTCCCAGTCCTGTGCTCCTGGGTGCCCCTTGGCGAGGTCGGCTGCATGGGCGGCGATCTTGTAGGTGATGACGCCGGTCTTGACGTCGTCACGATTGGGCAGGCCCAAGTGCTCCTTGGGCGTGACATAGCAGAGCATGGCCGTGCCCCACCAGGCGATCATCGCGGCACCGATGCCGGAGGTGATGTGGTCGTACGCCGGCGCGACGTCCGTCGTCAGCGGGCCGAGCGTATAGAACGGAGCTTCATCACAGATCTCCTGCTGAAGGTCGATGTTCTCCTTGATCTTGTGCATCGGGACATGTCCCGGGCCTTCGATCATCGTCTGTACATGAAAACGCTTCGCGATCGCGTTGAGTTCCCCGAGAGTCCTCAACTCCGCGAACTGTGCGGCGTCGTTGGCGTCCGCGATGGAACCCGGCCGCAGGCCGTCGCCGAGTGAGTAGGTGACGTCGTACGCGGCGAGGATCTCGCAGAGCTCCTCGAAGTTCTCGTACAGGAACGACTCCTTGTGGTGCGCGAGGCACCAGGCCGCCATGATCGAGCCGCCGCGCGAGACGATGCCGGTCTTGCGGTTCGCGGTGAGCGGCACGTACGCCAGGCGCACGCCCGCGTGGACCGTCATGTAGTCCACGCCCTGCTCGGCCTGCTCGATGACCGTGTCCTTGTAGATCTCCCAGGTCAGCTCCTCGGCACGGCCGTCGACCTTCTCCAGCGCCTGGTAGAGCGGCACCGTGCCGATGGGGACGGGGGAGTTGCGGAGCACCCACTCGCGCGTGGTGTGGATGTTGCGGCCGGTCGACAGGTCCATGACCGTGTCGGCGCCCCAGCGGGTCGCCCAGGTCATCTTCTCGACCTCCTCCTCGATGGAGGAGCTGACCGCGGAGTTGCCGATGTTGGCGTTGACCTTCACCAGGAACCGCTTGCCGATGATCATCGGTTCGATCTCCGGGTGATTGACGTTCACGGGCAGCACCGCCCGGCCGGCGGCGATCTCCTCGCGTACGACCTCGGGGTCGACGCTCTCCCGGATCGCCACGAACTCCATCTCGGGCGTGATCTCGCCACGTCGCGCATAGGCGAGCTGGGTGACCGCCTGCCCGGCGCGCCCCCGGCGCGGCTGACGCGGCCGCCCGGGGAAGACCGCGTCGAGGTTGCGCAGTCCCCCACGCGGGGCCGTGTGCTTGATCCCGTCGTCCTCGGGACGGACGGGACGGCCCGCGTACTCCTCGGTGTCTCCGCGGGCGATGATCCAGTTCTCGCGCAGCGGCGCCAGCCCCCTGCGCACATCGGTGTCGATGGTCGGATCGGTGTACGGGCCGGAGGTGTCGTACAGCGTCACGGACTGCCCGTTGGTCAGGTGCACCTGCCGGACCGGCACCCGTAGATCGGGACGCGTACCCCCGACGTACCCCTTGTGCCAGCCGATGGACTTCCCGGCCTCGCCGTCCAGGGACGGAGAGGAAGCTCCGTCCGTCTGGCTGGAGGCAGGCGTGCTTACGTCCTTGTTGGTCATGAGACCTACTCCCTACGCCGGCATTACCCGGTAACAGGTTCAGCGGTCGACGCAGCGGCTTCCGTTCGTCGATGTTTCATGTGAAACATCGCGAAGACGGAGGTCAGCGCCCTCTCAGCCCGGTGCTCCGAGCTCCCGCGTGTGCAAAGGTGCCCCCACGCTAGCGTCATATTTGGCGCGGTGAACAGAGGGCCCTTGCCGTTCTTGCGATGATCGGTCGGTGACAACGACCCCGCAGTCCCCGTTCCCACCGTCCGAGCCGCCGCGCCGTACGGGCTCCGACGACGGCCAGGGACATGGCTCTGGCACCGGACACGGGCACGGTCATGGCCCGGACGGTGGCCATGACGGTGCCGACGGCGGGCACGGGCCGCGCCCGGCAGGCGGGCACGGCGAAGGTCTGGGAGGCGGGCACGGGCACTCGCACAGTCACGGCCCCGCCGCGCCGGTCTCCAAGCACCTGCGCAAGGTCATCGCCGCGGTACTGATCCCCTTCGCCGCCGCGGTCGTCGTGGGTCTCGTGGTGCTGTGGCCCGGCGGCGCCCCCTCCCACGAGCGCACCGGTGTCGGCTTCGACCGGCAGACCCAGCAGGCGACCGTCACCACGATCGACCAGGTGGACTGCAAGTCCGTGAACGCCTCGGGGGAGACCCCGACGGGCGACACCTCCACCGCCGAGGGCTCCTCCGCCCAGCAGCAGGCGACGGGTGAGTGCAAGAAGGCGACGATCCGGATCGACACCGGCAAGGACAAAGGCCGCACGTTCACCGAGATCGTTCAGCCGGACCAGTCACGGCAGTTGCACCAGGGCGAGAAGGTCGTCGTCGCGTACGAGCCCTCCGCCCCCAAGGACCTCCAGTACTCGGTCACGGACGCGAACCGGAAGCTGCCCCTGACGCTGCTCGCCGGGATCTTCGCCGTGGTCGTCGTGGTGGTCGGCCGGATGCGCGGCGTCATGGCACTGATCGCCCTGGCCATCAGCTTCATGATCCTGAACTTCTTCATCCTGCCCGCGATCCTTCAGGGTTCGAACCCGCTGGTCGTCGCCGTCGTAGGGTCCAGCGCGATCATGCTGATCGCGCTCTACATGTGTCATGGCCTGTCGGCCCGGACATCCGTGGCGGTGGTCGGCACCCTGCTCTCGCTGGTGCTGATCGGCATCCTCGGCTCCGTCTTCATCGACTGGGCCGTACTGACCGGCAACACCGACGACAGCACCGGCCTGATCCATGGGCTGTACCCGTCCATCGACATGAGCGGTCTGCTGCTGGCCGGAGTCATCATCGGTTCGCTCGGTGTTCTCGACGACGTGACGGTGACGCAGACGTCCGCGGTCTGGGAACTGCACGAGGCGAACCCCACGCTGGGCCGGCGTGGCCTGTACCGCGCGGGCATCCGCATCGGCCGCGACCACATCGCGTCGGTCGTCAACACGCTCGTCCTGGCGTACGCGGGTGCCGCGCTGCCGCTGCTGCTGCTCTTCTCGATCGCGCAGAGCAGCGTGGGCACCGTCGCCAACAGCGAACTGGTCGCCGAGGAGATCGTGCGCACCCTGGTGGGCTCGATCGGTCTGGTCGCCGCGGTACCGGTGACGACCGCGCTGGCCGCCCTGGTGGTCGCCGCGGACCGTGAAGGGCCCGCGACCGCCCCCGCGGCACCCGCAGGTGCCAGGACACCGGCACGGAGCGGGAAGGGCCGTCGCCGCAAACACTGAACCGTCCGCCGGAAGCGCCGAAACCATCCGGCACGCACGCCCCTTGAGAGGAAGCGTTACTCCGCTCGGGGGTTCCAGGGCTTCAGCCCGCGCTCTGCTCCTCGGCGAGGATGCGGTCGAGCGCTTCGTCGAGAGACGTGTCGAAACCGGCGAGGGAGCGCTCCTGCCCGAGCGGCACCAGCTTGTCGGTACGGTCGAGGAACGCGACGAGCGGCGCGGCCCCGGACCGGAACAGTGCGTGATCGCACCCGACCTGAAGCCGGATCAGCACCTCGCCGAACGCCTCGGGGTCGGCCGGAGCGATGTGGACATCACCGTCACCGCACGGCCTGCCCACCCCGTCGATCAGCAGCTCCCGCCCGAACGCCCAGGTCACAGGCGCGTCACCGGGCAGGTGGAAGGTCAACCGCACGGCATACGGATCACAGGTCTCGTATCGCAGCTCCACCGGAATGCGGAAAGACAGCTCCTCGGACACGAGGAAGCTCATCATGACCTCTGCCTGCACCGACTCGCGCATCGCCTACCCCGTCGTTTGCCATCGACTGGCCAGGAATCGTTCCCCTGACACTGCGGAAATATTGCTCACCGTGCACACAGGATCACAAGGAGTGAGTTTTCAGATACTGATAGAGATGGCGAGTGTCCCTAGAAGCCTGCCGATTTCGCTCTGCAACTTCCGTGCCGCGGGCAGCAGTCGGTCGACCTGGTGGAAAGGGAGAGAAATGGCCATGGCCGCGGCGGTACTGCCCGCGGTGATCGGGATCGCGGCGCAGACCGTGCCCAGCGCGTACTCCTGGCGCTCGACCACCGGTTCCATCCGCCCCGTCCTTTCCAGGCGCCTCAGCAGACGGTCCTTGTCACGCACCGTGTAAGGGGTGATCGACTGCACCGGGTAGCGATCAAGGTGGTCTCGCCGGGACTTGTCGTCCAGCTGGGAGAGCAGGCACAGGCCGATCGCGTGGGCGTGCCCGGTCTCACGGAAGTCGGCCCATTCCTCGACGGCGGGGTTCGCGGCGGAGTCGGCGACACACATGACCTCGATCTCGCCCTCGCTGTAGATCGCGTAGTACACGGGTGCGCCAATCGTGTCGCGCCATTGCGCGAGCATGTCACTCACCGTGCTGCGACGTTTCTGATGGGCTCCGCTGCTACTCAGCCGCTCGGCGGCCTCGCCGAGGAAGAACAGCCCTCTCTCCCGGCGCAGATAGCCCTCGTGAACCAGGGTGCGCAGCAAGTGGTAGGCGGTCGGCAGCGCGAGTCCCGCCTCCCGGGCGAGCTGCTTGGCGGGTGCGCCCTGCTCGCGCGCGGCGACGGCCTCCAGCAGACGCATCGCCCGCTGCACCGAGCCGATCAGCGTGGTGGGGTGGGAATCCAGAGAGGCGGCTTCGGGCTCCGCGGGAGGAGTGCGGGCGAGCCGTGCCGTCCCGGGCACCGGGGAGCGTGGACCTCGAGTCACCGACGGCTGCGTGGGCCCGGTGAGCCCCTCCTCCGGCAGGGTGCGCCGGGTGGGGGATTCCGCCGTCGGAGTCCGTGGCGGCGTCAGCTCCCCCGGCGAAGCCGGCGAAGTGCGTGACAGGGGCGGCTCCCCCGGCGAAGTACGCGGCTGCACCGGTGGAACGCGTGCCGCCGCAGGCGCGCCCGCTCTCCGGAACGGTGGAGCGATCAATGGTGCGGGTGCGGTGTCAACCGTGGCCAAGGGGCACTCCCGAAGCGCGAGGAGGACCGCCCGTGCGGGGAAACACGGGAGGGGGCTGTGCGCTGTCCGCGGGAGTCGACCCCGCGTCGAGTTCCGGACTTTAACCGCCAGTCACCGCTCGCATACGGCCTCGCCGGAAAACTTCCCTCGCCCGAGGGAACCTTGGGTTCCCTTTCCCCTTTCGCCGTTACCTCCCGCTCACCCTCTCGCGCCTCACCAGTCGCTGCGCGACGACGAACTCGACATGAACTTCCGCACGATGTAGATCAGCCCGCCGACCAGCGCGACGAAGACGAGCACCTTGAAGAGCAGGAGGACGACGAAGCCGACGACGCTCGCTATCAGACCGCCGAACACCACCAGGGCGATGACCGGCACCGCGACCCACTTCACCCACCACGGCATACCGTTGAAGATCTCTCGCATCGCCCTGTCCTTACCTCTCCTCGCCCGTGGCCCCAACACCGGGACACCGATTCCGGGTTCTCTTATGTCTTGCATCCGATGCTAGGTCGCAGAGGGGCCGTGTGGCGGCCGCGCACCCCTTGTCCTCCCCTGACCGTCCCCCTAGGGAACCCTGAGACGCAGGTCAGCTCTCGGGCGGAGAGAACACCACCAGGACCCGCAGATCCTCCGTGATGTGGTGGAACTTGTGGGCGACTCCGGCGGGTACGTAGACGACACTGCCCCGTGCCACCTGGGTGGTCTCCAGGCCGACCGTGATCGAAGCCCGTCCGCTCACCACGAAGTACACCTCGTCCTGCGCGTGCGGCTTCTGCGGGTCGAGGCCGCCCGCGTCGAGCGCGTACAGCCCGACCGACATGTTCCGCTCGCGCAGAAACTGCAGGTATGCGCCGTCGTTGGCGGCGCGTTCCGCCTCCAGTTCATCCAGCCGGAATGCCTTCATCGCCCTCGTCCGCTCTCGTGCACGTCAGGCTGTGTCCACAGCCCCTTCTTGCCAGTCGATCTCTCTGCCACGATCAGACACATGAAGAATTTCGTAGTCAAGACGCTCGCCAACGCGGGGGCCCTGGCCGTCGCCGTCTGGCTGCTCGACAAGATCACCCTGACGGGTGACAGCACGGGCAAGAAGATAGGCACGCTCCTCCTCGTCGCACTGGTCTTCGGACTGGTGAACTTCCTGGTCAAGCCACTCGTGAAGGTACTGACCTTCCCGCTCTTCATCCTCACGCTCGGCCTGATCACCCTTGTGGTGAACGCCTTGATGCTGCTGCTCACCTCATGGGTCGCCGACAAGCTCGACCTGAGCTTCCATGTGGAGGGCTTCTGGACCGCCGTCCTGGGCGGCCTGATCATCTCCGTCGTCTCCTGGGCGCTCAATGTCGTCCTGCCCGACGGCGACAACGACTGAGAGAGGCCTATGTCCTACCGCGTCTGCTTCGTCTGCACCGGCAACATCTGCCGCTCGCCGATGGCCGAGTCCGTCTTCCGCGCCCACGTGGCGGAAGCCGGACTCGGCGAGCTGGTCGAGGTCGACAGCGCGGGCACAGGCGGCTGGCACGAGGGCGACGGCGCGGACGAGCGCACCGTCGCCGTGCTGGAGGCAGGCGGCTACGAGAGCGACCACGCGGCCCGGCAGTTCCAGGCCTCGTGGTTCTCCCGTCTGGACCTCGTCATCGCCCTCGACACCGGCCATCTCAAGGCCCTGCGCCGCCTCGCGACCAGTGCCGAGGACGCCGCGAAGGTCCGGCTGTTGCGGTCGTACGACCCCGCCGCGGGCGACGACCTGGACGTCCCCGATCCGTATTACGGACATATGGAGGGCTTCGCGGACTGTCTTGAGATGGTGGAGGCGGCGAGCCCCGGTCTGCTCGCCGCGGTACGAGAGCAAGTGGAGGGACGAGCGGCATGACGTCAGGGGATTTCGTCACGGCGAACAGTGAGGGCACGGGCCCGGCGGGAGAGAGCGACGGCACACGCGCGACGGTGCCGGGCGACGGCACACGGGCGGTGCGCGCCGGACTGCCCGATCCCGTCAAGTACGAGCCGACGCTTCCCGGCCCGGTCTTCGCCGCGCACTTCCATCTGCCCGGTGAACCCACCGGCCCGTACACCTACGGCCGCGACGAGAACCCGACCTGGACGCTCCTGGAGCGAGCCATCGGCGAGCTGGAAGCACCCGGTCAGGACTCCGTCGAAACGCTCGCCTTCCCCTCGGGCATGGCCGCCGTCTCCGCGGTGCTCTTCTCCCAGCTGCGCGCCGGCGACATCGTCGTCCTGCCCGACGACGGCTACCAGGTGCTGCCACTGGTGCGCGAGCAACTGACCGCGTACGGCATCGAGGTGCGCACCGCCCCCACCGCCGGCGATGCCCAGCTGGAGGCGCTCGACGGCGCGAAGCTGCTGTGGATCGAGACGCCGTCCAACCCGGGTCTCGACGTCTGCGACCTGCGACGTCTCGTCGCTGCCGCTCATGCGCAGGGCACGCTCGTCGCCGTCGACAACACACTGGCCACCCCGCTCGGGCAGCGCCCGCTGGAGCTGGGCGCCGACTTCTCCGTGGCCAGCGGCACCAAGATGCTCACCGGACACGGCGACATCCTCCTCGGGTACGTCACCGGGCGCGACGCCACTGTCATGGCTCCCGTACGACGCTGGCGGAAGGTCGTCGGCGCGATCCCCGGCCCGATGGAGGCCTGGCTGGCCCACCGCTCCCTCGCCACGCTCCAGTTGAGGGCCGACCGGCAGACGGCCAACGCCAGGGCGATCGCCGAGGCCCTGCGGGATCGGCCCGAGGTGACGGGGCTGCGCTACCCGGGGCTGCCCGACGACCCCTCGCACAAGATCGCATCGCAGCAGATGCGCCGCTTCGGATGCGTGGTGTCCTTCACGCTGCCCACGCGCGCGCGTGCCGAGCGTTTCCTCGACGCGCTGCGCCTGGTGGACGACGCCACCAGCTTCGGCGGGGTGCGGTCCACAGCCGAGCGGCGCGGCCGGTGGGGCGGGGACGCCGTCCCGGAAGGCTTCATTCGCTTCTCCGCCGGCGCCGAAGATCCCGAGGACCTGGTGGCGGACGTGCTGCGGGCCCTCGACGCATCCTCGGAGTAGGGCGGCCGGGGCGGCTGGATCAGTACCCCCGCTACGTACAACGGACGGTCCGAGCCTCCCCCCTCGTGGCTCGGACCGTCCCGGTTCCGCGCGCGAAGAACCGCGCGAACAAGGCTAGTTGACTCTGTGTCAGTGTCCAATCACCGTAGCGACAGAGACCTATCGACTTATTTATAGTTGGGGCTCGCGCGGGGTGCTGGAAGGGGAGGGGCACCATGGACTTGGCCTTGCTGCGCACTTTTGTGACGGTGCACCGCTCCGGTTCCTTCACTCGTGCCGCCGCGCTGCTCGGACTCTCGCAACCGGCCGTCACCTCGCAGATCCGCACACTGGAGCGGCAATTGGGGCGGCCCCTGTTTCTGCGCCAGGCCCGCGGGGTGACCCCCACGACCATCGGCGACGAGCTCGCCCACAAGGCGGCGCCCCATCTCGACGCTCTCGTGGAGATAGCCGAGACCGGCCTCGACGAGGACTCCTCTCTTCGCACACTGCATCTCGCGGGGCCCCCGGAGTTCACCGCGGAGCGCGCGTTGCCCGCTCTCACGGAGCTGACCGGCGACGACGGCCAGGGCTTCGCGCTGCGCGCCTCCTTCGGCAACGCGGAGGAGACGCTGGAGGGGCTCGGCGCCGGACATCATGATCTGGCCATGACGACGGCCCGCCCACGCGGTGCGCTTCTCACCGCGACTCCGCTCTGCGACGAAGAGCACGTCCTGGTCGCAGCCCCTCGCTGGGCCGCCGAAGTCGGCCCGGGCAAACTCCGCCGCAAGGGCGCCCACGCACTCGAGGACCTCCCCATCGTCGAGGTCCACGAGTCGCTGCCGCTCGTCGCCCGCTACTGGGCCTCCGTCTTCGACTGCCGCCCCGCCGCCTCCGGCACGGTGGTCGTCCCGGATCTGCGAGCGGTCCTCGCCTGCGCCTCCGCGGGCGCCGGCCTCGCCGTCCTGCCCAAATACCTCTGCTCCGATGCCATCGACCGCGGAGACGTGGTGGCGCTCCTTGACCCACCGGTGCCTCCGCTGCGTACGTACTTCCTTGTCGTCCGGACCGGAACCCTGGCGATGCCGCACATCGCCCGGGCTCATGAATGGCTGCTTCGAGCCGCCGCCGACTGGAGCTGAGACCGGCGCGGGCCGGAACCAGGACACGAGGCCGCAACGCCCGCTGCGGAGGACCGGAGGGCAGCGATTCGGGCGTCGGCCGCTCCCGCCTTCCCCGTGCCCCAGGAAAGTCTTCAGAGCGATTCACTCGGAATCGCGGCCGCCTGATGTTTCACGTGGAACCAGCCGGGCCACATTTCTCCCATGACCGTCCGACCCGTGGTCAAGCGCACCGCCCGCGCCGTTCTGCTCGATGGTGACGACCTGATCTTGATCAAGCGCACCAAGCCCGGCGTCGATCCCTACTGGCTCACACCGGGTGGCGGGGTCGAACCGGAGGACACGACTGTCGTCGAGGCACTCCATCGTGAGGTGCACGAGGAGCTCGGAGCCAAGATCATCGATGTGGTGCCCTGCTTCGTCGACACCGTCGAGCACATCGGCGACGACGGGGGCGCGACCGGTGTGAAGGTCCAGCACTTCTTCGTCTGCCGGCTGGAATCCATGGATCCTGCCCTGCGGCACGGCCCGGAGGTGGACGAGCCGTGCGGTGAGTACGAGATCGTCCGCGTCCCGTTCACCCGGGTCGGGATCGCCTCCGTCCACCTCGTACCGCTCTCGCTGAGGCACTATCTCGACGGGAACATCGAGGGCGTACGGGCCATGCACGCACCTGACCTGGGCTGACGCGGAGCGTAGCCGCTGTGGGTCAGTCGCCTGTCGCGACGAGTTCTTCCACCGAGTCGTGGCGGATGCGGTCCGACGGGATGCCGATGTCCCTGAGTGCGTCGACACCGTTGCGGATCATGCCGGGCGGCCCCGAGAGATACGCGTCGTACTCGTTCCACGGCCCGTACTCGCGTACGACGTCCGGCAGCTGGAGATGGGCCTGCTGGTCGACGACGGGCCGTACCGCGAGCCAGGGGTGGCTCTGCTGGAGCCGCAGCATGGTGTCGATGTCGTAGAGGTCGTGATCGGTGCGAGCCCCGTAGAAGACCTCGACGGGGCGGCGCTCCCCGTGTTCGGCGACGTCCTCGACCAGAGCCTTGATGGGGGCGATGCCGGTGCCGCCGCCCAGACAGAGCAGGCCGCTGTCGGTGGTGTGGTCGACGGTCATCGAGCCGGACGGCGGCCCGAGCCGGATGACATCACCGGGCCGGGCACGGTGCACCAGCGCGTTGGAGACCCAGCCGGCCGGAACCGCCTTCACATGGAGCGTCAGCAGCCCGTCCGAGCGGGGCGCCGAGGCGAAGGAGTAGTGCCGCCAGATCCGTGGCCACCACGGTGTCTCCAGGCTTGTGTACTGGCCGGCGAGGAACGGGTACGGCTGGTCGGGCCGGACCGTGATGACCGCGACGTCCGGCGTCCTCAGGTCGTGGGACACCACTTCGGCGAACCACCAGGGCGGAGCGCGCAGCTCGTCCGCGGAAGCCGCGTCGATCATGACCTGGGAGATCGTCGTGTACGTGCGCACCCAGGCCGCCTCCGTCTCGGCGTCCCAGACCGCCGAGGCGAACCTGCTGAGCGAGCCGATGAGGCATTCACCGACGGCCGGATAGTGCTCGGGCCGGGTGCCGTACTTGCGGTGTCCCCGGCCGAGGTTCTGCAGATACGCGACGAGGACGTCGGTGTTGTCGATGTGCTCGGCGGCGGTCAGCAGCGCTTTGAGCAGTCTGTCGCGCTGGGTGTCCATCGCGGCGGGGAACAGCGAGCGCAGCTCCGGGTGGCGCACGAAGAGCAGCGCGTAGAAGTAGGAGGTGACCTTGTCGGCGATGGGACCGACCTCGGCCATGGTCCGGCGGATCAGCACAGCGTCGGGGGACGCCGTGGGGGCGGGAGCGGGCTGCCGGCCTGTCAGAAGCGGCTCAGGGCGGGCGTCAGGCCGAGGAGAGCCGTGGTGGGGCCCTGGCGACCCGTGCTCGGGCGCGGAAGCCTGTGAGGGCCGCGGAAAGCCGGCCTCCGTCTGTCCGGGGCCCGACGCGGGTCGTACGGCTTCGTGGGCGGGCTCCGGCTCGAAATGCCGTGCCTCGAACCGTGTTGGTGGATGGGAGCGCTTCTCGGGAGGTACCGGCTCCGCCGGCACGGGCTCCGAAGGCTGTGTTCCAGGAGGCGGAGCCTCCTGGGCTCGCGTCTCCGCGGAGCCTTCCCCAGGGGGTACCGGTGCCGCCCCACGACGCGCCATGAGCGCCTCCACGAACGGGGATATTCGTTCCTGCTCCGGTGTTCCCTGTCCAGGGGCCGCTTGCTCAGGGGCGGCTTGCCCGGGTTCCCCCCGCGCCGCGGCCGACCGGCCCACCGGGCGCATCGCGGCCAGTCGACGGCCGTCCGATGGCCCCTGGTCACCGCTGGGAGTCGGCGGCTCCTTGTGCGGCGTGAACCAGCCGCCCCCGCCGTTGCCGCCTGAAGTGCCGTTGTCGGCCGACGTGGTGGTCGGAGCGTCCATGTTCTGCCTCGCCTCGAACATCTTTCGGTCGGTCTGCGCACCTCCGCGATCGGAAGATGCCTGCTTTCCCCCGCAGACGGTTTGCTCTCTTTCCCGGTTCGGTCCCCGTCGCCCCCATGCGGCCCTATTGAAGCCGGAATCCCGCCCTGTACGGACAAGCAAGGCGAGAAGGTGACACGGGCCGCAGCGATCTCGTCGAGCATCCCACTCCGGGTCAGCGCCCGGTCGCATAACAGAAAACGCGGGTCTTCGATCTCTCCGTCCCGTTAGGCTGCTTCGGCCTGCGTTGCGGTCGCCCGCGCCACCAAGACACGCACACATCTCGGCGGACACGAACCGGAGTCGACCATACCGGCAGCGGCTCTCGGCACAAGTACCTCTCCCTCACGGCGAATGAGCGGGGAGCCTCACGGCCAATTGCCTCAATTACCGGGTGCGGCACACCAATTGATAGGCAGCCCACAGGTCCTGTCCCACGTAGGAGTGGGTGGCGAGGTCGCGCAGATGCCGGTCCGCGTTGACCGCTACGGACACCGGCACAGCGCGGAAAAGATCCTTGTCCGAGAGGGAGTCGCCATAGGCGACACAGTCGGTTCGACTCACCCCGAACTCTTCACAGAGCCGGTCCGCGATCTGCACCTTTGCCGCGGCATTGAGAACGCCCGCGGGATCCACCGGCTCCGCGAACGGCACGGCGGGAAAGCGCGAGCCATGGGCCGCGTGCGCTCCCCACGCCATCAGGCGCTCCACAAAGAACGAGGGCGACAGCGAGACGACCGCGCAGTAGTCGCCGTTTCCCCGGATCTCTCTCCAGACGTCTTCGATTCCGGACATCCATGGCGCTCCCTCGAAAGCCGCGGTCACATGCGCATCGGTGAGTTCCGTCCACAGGGCATGCACCCCCGTCGCATACTCCGGAGGTCCTATGACCCCGGCGGAGATGGCCTTTTCGAGCGCCATGGTCTCGGTTTCCAGCCCAAGTTGCCGGGAGATCTCCAATGGTGCGGTGCTGCCGTGGAGCAGCGTGCCGTCGAGATCGAAGAGATGAAGTCGCGCCATGTCCGCCGAGGCTACTGCGGTAGCCGATGCCGAGGGGCGGAGGTTTCACGTGAAACGACTGTCAGCTCCCTGCGGAATGGTGCGGCACCTGGCCAAAAATGGAGAGGGCTGACGGGAAAGCGGTGGACGGCAGGGGCCTCTGTCGGACAGCCTGACCAGCGTGTCGACACCATCCCTTGACGCTCTGCCCGTTCGTCGTCTGACCCCTCGCGACCTCACCGCCTGCGCCGACTTGTCCGAGAACCGTGGCTGGCCCCGTGAGGAGCACAAGTGGGGCCTGCTGCTCACTGCGGGCACCGGGTACGGCATAGATGACCCCGCCGGGGGTCTCGTCACCGCGTGCGTGGTGACCGAATACGGACCGCGCGAGCGCCCCGAACTGAGTGCGATCGGCATGGTCCTCGTCGCCGAGCGCCACTCCCGCCAGGGGGTCGGCCGTCGTCTGATGCGGCACCTCGTCGAGGGGTTGGGCACCACCGCTCTGACCCTGCACGCGACCGTGCACGGGCGCCCGCTCTACGAGGAGTTGGGATTCAAGGTCACCGGCCGGGCCGAGATGGTCCGGGGAGTCTTCACTGCTGACCGCCTTGAGCCCGAGGTCTTCACCCGCCCGGCCACAGCGGAGGACCTCGCCACCGTCCTCCAGCTGGACGAAGAGATCTTCGGCGCCGACCGCACCCACATGATCACGCGATTGCCGGCCTTCTCGGACCAGTTGCGCGTGGCCGAGGACAACGGCCGGAT
Source organism: Streptomyces sp. NPDC002935 (assembly GCF_040611295.1). Classification (NCBI taxonomy): domain Bacteria; kingdom Bacillati; phylum Actinomycetota; class Actinomycetes; order Kitasatosporales; family Streptomycetaceae; genus Streptomyces; species Streptomyces sp. NPDC002935. The sequence goes on along the minus strand of NZ_JBEXNW010000028.1, from coordinate 9,205 downwards.
CATCGGCTACGCGGCCGCCTGGCCCAACATGACCGACCATGTCATCGGCCCACTGATCGCCCGGGACACAGAGACCGCGAAGGCTCTCGTCTCCTCACTCGCCGCCCACACCGACCGCCCGCTGCGCACCGACGTCGACGTGCGGCACGAAGAGCTGCTCGCCTGGCTGAAGGAGCGCGGGCTTGCCTCCGTCGCCTTCAACGCGGTCATGACGTACGGAATCCTGGAACTGCCCGGTGACTGGACCCGCCGCTTCGCGCCTCTGACGGTGGCCGCCGGCTAGGAGCTGTCCGGCTTCCACAGAAGAAATGCCTGTCCCCCGGAACGCGTGGGGAACAGGCATTTCTGAGCTGTCGTACGTCGGACGTGCGCCGCGACTACCGAGCGTCAGACGAGCGACGCGACGGCGGTGACGGCGAAGCCGTGATCCTGGTCGGGCATGCCGCCACCGACTCCGATCGCGCCGATCAGACGGCCGTCGCGGTGGACCGGCACGCCGCCCGCGATGAACAGCAGGGGGCGGTCCAGCGCGGTGGGCAGGGTGTGGAAGAGACCGCCGGGCTGCACCGCGTCGACGAGATCGGCGGTGGCCGAGTTCAGCTGGAGTGCGGTGTAGGCCTTGCGCGTGCTGGTCTCTCCCGAGATCAGCACGGCCTGGTCGTCCCGCCGGAAGGCGAGCAGGTGACCGCCCGCGTCGAGGACGGTGGCGCTGATCCGAACACCGGCGGCTTCGGCGGCACGACGGGCCGCGGTGACGAGAACCTCGGCGTCCTCAATGGTCAGGGGGGCAACGGCGGTGGTGGTGCTCATCAGGGGTTTCTCCTTGTGGGGGCGTGCTGTTTCGAGTGGGGAAGCGCTGGGTCGAGACGGTGCGGGGACGGCCCTGTCCCCGCACGGACCCGATTCCGGTCAGTGGTGGACGGCGGTCCGCTGTTCGGCGGGGGTGCCACCGGCGACCACAGCGCCGGGGAGAGCCGTGCGGCGCTCCAGAGCGGCCGAGAGGACGGCCAGGACGAGCGCGCTCGCGGCGAGAACCGCACCGACCCAGTTGGGAGCGGTGTAGCCGAGACCCGCCGCGATGACGAGGCCGCCGAGCCAGGCCGAGAGGGCGTTGCCGAGGTTGAAGGCGCCGATGTTCACGGCCGAGGCCAGGGTGGGTGCGCCGTGTGCCTGGTCGAGAACGCGCTTCTGCAGAGGAGGCACGGTCGCGAAGCCCAGACCGCCGATCAGGGCGATCGTGACAGCCGCCAGGATCTTGTTGTGCGCCGTGACGGTGAACAGGGCGAGCACGAGGGCAAGTCCGCCCAGAGAGACGTACAGCATCGGCATCAGCGCGCGGTCGGCGAACCTGCCGCCGACCAGGTTCCCGCCGACCATGCCGAGGCCGAAGAGGACCAGGAGCCAGGTGACGGATCCGTCGGCGAAGCCCGCGATGTGCGTCATCATCGGCGCGATGTAGGTGATGGCCGCGAAGACACCGCCGAAGCCGAGCACGGTCATCGCCATCGCGAGCAGGACCTGGACGTTCTTGAAGGCGGCCAGCTCGTGGCGCAGGCGCACGCCCTCGGGCTTCGGCATCTCCGGAACCAGCTTGGCGATGCCCAGCAGCCCGATGACACCGAGCGCGGCGACTCCGGCGAACGTGACGCGCCAGCCGGCGGACTGTCCGATCAGCGTGCCCAGCGGGACGCCGACGACGTTGGCGATGGTGAGCCCGCTGAACATCATCGCGATGGCGCCGGCCTTCTTGTCAGGAGCGACCAGCTCGGCGGCGGCCACCGACCCGATGCCGAAGAAGGCACCGTGCGCGAGGGAGGCGACCACCCTGCCCACGAGCATCAACCAGAAGACCGGAGCCACGGCGGAGATCAGATTGCCGAGGACGAACAGACCCATCAGCACCATGAGCATCCGCTTGCGGGACACCTTCGTGCCGATCGCGGTCATGATCGGCGCGCCGATCACCACACCGAGGGCGTAGCCGGTCACCAGCAGTCCGGCGGTGGGGATGGAGACGCCGAAGTCTCCGGCGACCTCGGGCAGGACGCCCATGATCACGAACTCGGTCGTTCCGATTCCGAAGGCCCCGATCGCGAGGGCCAAGAGCGCGAGAGGCATGGTGGGGTACACCTTCCAGGGGAGTGCAGGAGCGCTTTACCTGCGCCAACAATAGTTGCAGACGCGGGCTATACGCAACAGCGGGCTATTGCGCCCGTGCTCTATCCTGGTTTTCAGCCGCTCCGGGACGGAGGAAGACGCCATGACAGCCACGGACCCCGCGCTCACCGCCCTCGCTCAGGGATGGTGCGCCCTCTCCCTGCTGCACGGGAGGATCGAGGCCCATATCGAGCGGGCCCTGCAGGCCAAGCACGGACTCAGCGTGCGCGAGTACTCCCTGCTCGACGTGCTCAGCCGACAGCACGACGGCGACGGCGGTCATCTCCAGATGAAGCAGGTCGCGGACGCGGTCGTCCTCAGCCAGAGCGCCACCACGCGACTGGTGACCCGCCTTGAGGACCGAGGGCTGCTCGCCCGCTACCTCTGCCCGACCGACCGGCGCGGCATCTACACGAATGTCAGCGAGGCAGGACTGAAGCTCCTCGCCGAGGCGCGACCCACCAATGACACCGCCCTGCGCGAGGCGCTCGACGACGCTGCCGAGGTCCCCGAGCTGGCACCTCTGGTCCGGGTCGTGGAGTCGGCGAGCGTGCCCGGACATCCCATGCCTTCCGTGGGCGTGCCCTCGTAGGGTGCGTTCATGGCAGATCTTGAGATACGAGCCGCGGTCGCCGACGACGTGCCCGCCATCGTCGCGATGCTCGCCGACGACCCGCTGGGCGCCCAACGGGAATCGCCCGACGATCTGACCCCGTACCTGGGCGCCCTGGAGCGTCTGAGCGGTGACCCGAACCAGCACCTGGTCGTCGCCGTACGCGAGGACCGCGTCGTCGGCACCCTGCAGCTCACCGTGATTCCCGGACTGTCCCGCAAGGGAGCGACGCGGTCCGTCATCGAGGCCGTACGCATCCACGCCGACGAACGCGGCAGTGGTCTCGGGACTGAGCTCATCGAGTGGGCGATCGAGGAATCCCGCCGCCAGGACTGCCACTTGGTCCAGCTGACTTCCGACGCCACCCGCACCGACGCCCATCGCTTCTACGAGCGGCTGGGCTTCGAGGCCTCGCACATCGGTTTCAAGCTCCCCCTCTGACCCGGGCCACTGTCCCCTGTCGCCGGCTCCCCATCAGCTGCCGCACAGCACTTCTCCGTACAGCGGGAGGCGGCCTGTTTCACGTGAAACAGGCCGCCTCCCGATCCGGTGTCGCCTACTGGACGCCTCGCCAACCCTCAGGGTCCACTCCACCCGGCACAGGGGCCTCCTCGTCGTACGGCTGGCGCGTGAACACGAACGACCCGAGGTCCAGATGGCTCACGGAGCCGTCAGGCCGCCGTACGGGCCGCAGAAGCTCGCCCGCGTAATAGCCGTCGAGCCCCGTCCACGTCCCGTCACCGTTCGCCCGGAACCGGGCAGCCCGGCCGACACCCGAGAGCGGGCCCAACTCGAGCCCCCCACCGGCCGGCAACCGCAGCCCGAAGGCTTGAGTCCCCCAGTACCACTGACCCGCCAACTCCAAGACGCTCTGGTCGGCTTCGGTCATCGGACGCCAGGGTTCGGGGATCCGTGGCTCTGCCTCCGCGACGATCCGCACGAGATCGGCGGCGACGGTGGACACGGGCGGCCCCGAGGTGCAGTTGGACAGCACCACCGCCGCCACGTCGTCCTCCACGTCGATCACCAAGCCGGCGAGGAAGCCCGGCAGGGAACCAGAATGTCCTACGAGGGTTCGGCCGTCACGGTGCACGATCTGCAGGCCGAGCCCGTAGGAGGTCCCCGCAGCCAGCTCCGCGGTCTCGGGCGGCGCGGCAGGCGCACGCATCTCCCTTACGGACTCCGCGCTCAGCACCCGGTCGTCCCCTCGGGCGAGGAAGACGGCGAAGCGGGCCAAGTCTCCCGTGGTGGACCACAGTTGCCCGGCCGGAGCCATCCGTCCGAGGTCCTCCGCGGGCTCGGGCATCATCGCGTCCGCCCAGGGGTGGACAGCCCATCCCCCCGCGTGTGGCGCCTGCGGGTGACCGCTCGTACGGTGCAGGCCGAGCGGTTCGAGGACCTCGCGGCGCAGAACCTCTTCCCAGGGAGCGCCTCGCAGCTCCTCGACCAGCGCCCCGAGCACCGTGTAGCCGGGGTTCGAGTAGTGGTGCCGGCGGCCGACCGGATGCCGGAAGGGTTGTTCGCCCAGCACGTCGGCCAGTGCGGGACGCAGCGAACCGGGTGTGCGCTCCCACCACGGCGCGGGCGACTCGGCAGCCAACCCTCCGGTATGCGCGAGCAGTTGGGAGATGGTGACCTCCCCCGCACCCGTGCCGGGCACATGCTTCTCCACCGGGTCACCGAGATCCAGGACGCCCTCGTCGCGCAGCCGCAGTACGAGCACGGCGGTGAAGGTCTTGGTGATGGAGCCGATCCGGTACTGCACGTTCTCGTCCGGTCCGTGACCGTCCACCGAGGTCCGCGCCCCGTTCCACACCGCTTTCCCACCCCGGACCACCGTCGCGACGAGCGACGGTGCCCGCCCCTCGCTCTGCGCGACGGCGATACGGTGCAGCAGGGCTCGGCGCGTGCCGGGAAGCAGATCATCCTGGGGTGTCGTCATGACACCAGTCCACCCGCCCTGCCGCCGAACGTCGAGTGGATTAACCCGAAGCGGCCCCGCAGGGCTGTAGGGTCTCGCCGCTCGTGACATGTCGATCTTGCGTGACCTGGGCGTTCTTGGCTGTCTCACGGCCTTGTCACCCATGATCAGTCTCAAATCCGTGGCATTTCCTCGCGAGGGCGAGGTCGAGATCAGGCGGCTTGCCCGCGTCGGCCGAGTACACCACGCTGAGCCCCGAGCACGAGGACTACCGGCGAGCCCAGATCGCGTACCGATTAGTTTCCCGCGCCGCGCCGGTCTGTACGCGCGAGACCCACTCACGGAAGGCTGGCGCCATGCGGAAACTGATCTACGGCATGAACCTGACCCTGGACGGCTACATCGCCGCGGCCAGCGACGACATCGGCTGGAGCGGACCGCCGAGCGACGAGCTGTTCCAGTGGTGGCTCGACCACGAGCAGGCGAGTGGCCTGTCGCTGTATGGGCGCAAGCTGTGGGAGACGATGAGCTCCTACTGGCCGACCGGCGACCAGCAGCCCAACGCCACCCCGGCGCAGATCGAGTTCGCGCGGAACTGGCGAGACACGCCGAAGGTGGTGTTCTCCTCGACGATCGACAAGGTCGACTGGAACACCCGCCTGGTCACCGGCGACGCGATCGCCGAGATCACCCGGCTCAAGGCCGAGGACGGCGGCCCAATGAACATCGGCGGCGCAACGCTTGCCGGGGCGGCCATGCGCGCCGGGCTGATCGACGAGTACGTGATCGCCACCCATCCGGTCCTGGTGGGCTGCGGCACGCCGTTCTTCACCGCGCTGGACAGCTGGGTGAACCTGAACCTGGTGGAGACGCGGACGTGTCCCGGTGGCGTGGTCCTGACCAGGTACGAGACGAGGCGCTGAGCAGCAGCACTCACGCGCTGGTCTCACGGTGTCGTATACGACATCGGTACGACACGGCCCGTGAGATTACGACATCAGCCGCGAGACCCTCCATAACCCGAAGCGGCCCCGCAGGGCGCCGGATCAGGTCTGTGCCATGTCCACGAAGCGCGAGTAGTGACCCTGGAAGGCCACCGTGATCGTGGCCGTCGGGCCGTTACGGTGCTTGCCGACGATGATGTCCGCCTCGCCGGCGCGGGGGGACTCCTTCTCGTACGCGTCCTCGCGGTGGAGCAGGATGACCATGTCCGCGTCCTGCTCGATCGACCCGGACTCACGCAGGTCGGAGACCATGGGCTTCTTGTCCGTGCGCTGCTCGGGGCCACGGTTGAGCTGCGACAGCGCGATGACCGGCAGTTCCAGCTCCTTGGCCAGCAGCTTCAGGTTTCGCGACATGTCGGAGACCTCCTGCTGACGGCTCTCGGACCGCTTGCCGCCCGACTGCATCAGCTGCAGATAGTCGATGACGACGAGCTTCAGATCGGCGCGCTGCTTGAGGCGGCGGCACTTGGCGCGGATCTCCATCATCGACAGGTTCGGCGAATCGTCGATGTAGAGGGGGGCGGCCGAGACATCCGGCATACGGCGGGCGAGCCGGGTCCAGTCCTCGTCGGTCATCGTGCCGGACCGCATGTGGTGCAGGGCCACGCGCGCCTCGGCCGACAGCAGGCGCATCGCGATCTCGTTGCGGCCCATTTCGAGCGAGAAGATCACGCTGGGCATGTTGTGCTTGATCGAGCACGCCCGTGCGAAGTCCAGGGCCAGCGTCGACTTACCCATGGCGGGACGAGCCGCGATGATGATCATCTGTCCGGGATGCAGGCCGTTGGTCAGCGAGTCGAGGTCGGTGAAGCCGGTCGGTACGCCGGTCATCTCCCCCGAACGCGATCCGATCGCCTCGATCTCGTCGAGCGCGCCCTCCATGATGTCGCCGAGCGGCAGATAGTCCTCGGTGGTGCGCTGCTCGGTGACCGCGTAGATCTCTGCCTGGGCGCTGTTGACGATCTCATCGACATCGCCGTCGGCCGCGTATCCCATCTGTGTGATGCGCGTGCCCGCCTCGACCAGGCGGCGCAGGACCGCGCGCTCGTGCACGATCTCCGCGTAGTACTCGGCGTTCGCCGCGGTCGGGACCGTCTGCACAAGCGTGTGCAGATACGGTGCTCCGCCGACCTTGGTGATCTCGCCCCGCTTGGTGAGCTCGGCCGCGACCGTGATGGGGTCGGCCGGCTCGCCCTTGGCGTACAGGTCGAGAATCGCTCCGTAGATGGTCTCGTGCGCCGGCCGGTAGAAGTCGTGGCCCTTGAGCACCTCGACGACGTCGGCGATGGCGTCCTTCGACAGGAGCATGCCGCCGAGGACGGACTGCTCGGCGTCGAGGTCCTGCGGCGGTACCCGTTCGAAGGACGAACCGCCGCTTTCCCATGATCCGTTGTCCCGGTCGTGCTGCTCGTCGCGGCCACGGCCGCCGCTCCCACGGCGGGACGGGGGCAGACGATCGCTGGGCCCAGTGTCCGCCCAGGGGTCGTCCAAGGGCTCGGAAATACTCACCGAGCCACCTCCTCCCGTCCGCAGAGCGGACCTAGCAGTGCCTTTAATTTCTACGGCACGGCACTGACAACTGAGCTACCCAACTCCGGTTCTCACGCGTCGGTTTTGCGTGGTTTCCGAGGACGGAGGAAAGAACGGGCGCCGCACCACGTTAGGCCCGCAGGCACCGTCAGCCAATCTGGTTATCCACAGGCCATGTGGACGACGGCCCCGATGCTGTGGAGAACTCCACAAAACCTGTGCACGACCCGGTGGACAGGCCTGTGAACAAGCCCTCACCTCTTCCAGAGAACTCACTCTGACCTGCTGTTTTCCCGTCCACCGGTTGTGCAGAAGAAAAACTTTCCCAGTCGGATCAAGATCGCTGCAAACGGTGCACCGTGACGCACCGCACCCGACACAGAGTAAGGGTCCTATGCACATTGCATCTCTTACCTGTGGAAGATTAGATTGGTGCTCATGACACAGGCTCCCGCGGCGCCCATGGCCGCCCGACGCCGGCACGACCGAGAGATCGTCGCGCTGGCCGTTCCGGCCTTCGGCGCACTCGTCGCCGAGCCTCTCTTCGTGATGGCCGACAGCGCCATCGTGGGCCATCTCGGCACGGCGCAACTGGCCGGACTCGGTGTCGCCTCGGCCCTCCTCATGACAGCCGTCGGAGTCTTCGTCTTCCTCGCCTATGCCACTACGGCCGCGGTGGCCCGCCGAGTCGGTGCCGGCGATCTCCGCGCGGCGATCCGCCAGGGCATGGACGGCATCTGGCTCGCCCTGCTCATCGGCGCGGCCGTCATCGCCGTCGCCCTGCCCACGGCACCCTCCCTCATGGAGTTGTTCGGCGCCTCCCACACCGCCGCCCCGTACGCGACGACCTATCTACGGATCTCGGCATTCGGTATCCCCGCCATGCTCGTCGTGCTGGCCGCCACCGGAGTACTGCGCGGACTCCAGGACACAAAAACCCCGCTGTACGTCGCCGTCGGAGGCTTCGTCGCCAATGCGGTCCTCAACGTGGTCCTCGTCTACGGCGCAGACCTCGGCATCGCCGGCTCCGCCTGGGGCACCGTCATCGCTCAGTGCGGCATGGCCGCCGTCTATCTGTTCGTCGTCATCCGCGGAGCCCGGAAGCACGGCGCCTCCCTGCGGCCGGATGCCACCGGGATACGGGCCTGCGCCCAGGCCGGCGCCCCACTGCTCGTCCGTACGCTGTCGCTCCGGGCCATCCTGCTGATCGCCACGGCAGTCGCCGCCCGACTCGGGGACGCCGACATGGCGGCGCACCAGATCATCCTGTCGCTGTGGAGTCTGCTCGCGTTCGCGCTCGACGCCATCGCCATCGCGGGACAGGCCATCATCGGGCGCTACCTCGGCGCGGACGACGCCCAGGGTGCCCGTGAGGCATGCCGGCGCATGGTGCAGTGGGGACTCGTCACCGGAGTCGTACTCGGTCTCCTGGTCATCGCGGCTCGCTCCCTGTTCCTTCCGCTGTTCAGCAGCGACTCGGGCGTACAGGACGCGGCGGTGCCCGCTCTGGTGATGGTGGCCCTCGCCCAGCCGATCTGCGGCATCGTGTTCGTCCTGGACGGCGTACTCATGGGTGCGGGGGACGGGGCATACCTGGCCTGGGCCATGCTGCTCACACTGGCGGTCTTCGCCCCCGTCGCCCTACTCGTTCCCCTTCTCGGTGGCGGACTGACCACGCTCTGGGGAGCGATGACGCTGATGATGGCGATGCGGATGCTGACCTTGTGGCTGCGCTCCCGCTCGGGGCGCTGGATCGTCACGGGCGCGACGCGCTGACACACGCCGACCGTTTCACGTGAAACGAGGGTTTCACGTGAAACGACGAGCCGCGCCATCCACGGAAAAGCCCCGAGGGCACGCTTGCGAAACGCAGAAGGGCCGCACCCCTAGGGGATACGACCGTGATGCATGCCGACCGCAAGATCCGTGCGCTGATGGCCGAGCGCCGCTCCATCTACAACCAGGTCACCGAGCTCACGA
>NZ_JBEXNW010000027.1:0-126686 GCF_040611295.1 Streptomyces sp. NPDC002935 | reverse complement strand
GGCTGGCTGGGCTGGGTTCAATGACCCAGATGTGACAGCCTCGACCGATGACATGACGGATGATCAAGACCGCAGACTCCCGCCCGAGATCAGCATGAGTATCCCGAGCAAACTGAGCGTTTTCAGCGTTGCCTCTCCAGGGTGAGGACGGCTTTGGCGATGACGGTCATGCGGTTGGGGCTGATGTGGGATCTGCGGAAGATCTGCCAGGACTTCAGCCGTGCCATGGCGCGCTCGACCGGAGCCCTGGCTTGGGCAAGGGCCTGGTTGACGGTGTGCTGGGTCGGGGTCAGCTCTCCGCCTGGTGGCCGTTTGAGGCCGGTGGTGACCCAGGTGCCGGCGCCCGTGACGGGCCGCCATCTCGCGCGCCACGGGTTGAGGAGGTGTCTGTCGAGGAGTGCAGCTGTCCATACGTGGCAGCGACAGGGTGTCCCCGGCCCCTCAGGAGCGCCAGGTTCAGGCCGAGCCGGTCGAGCCGGGCCTCGCTCCGGCGGGCCCGCCCACGACCGTGAGTAGGTCCACGACGAAGATCAGCGTCGAGCCCGCCGGGATCAACGGAGAGGGTGACTGCTTGCCGTAACCGAGACGCGGGGGAACGATGATCTCGCGCCGGCCGCCGACCTTCATTCCCCTTACTCCCCGGTCCCAGCCCTTGATGACCCTGCCACCGCCCACGGCGAACTTGAACGGCCGGTCCCGCTCCCAGGAGGAGTCGAACTCTCTTCCGGACGCGAACGTGACCCCTACATAGTGAACCTGGACGACCCTGCCCGGCTGCGCCTCAGGGCCGTCCCCAACCACGAGGTCCCGGATCGTCAGCTCGGTGGGCGCGTCACCCTCCGGAACCTCGATTCTGGGCTTCGTCAGTTCGCTCATCGCGGTCCCATCGCTCGCCACCGGAATCCCTCGCACGGGCCGGCCGGACACATGGACATTCCATGCGGCAGGCGATCACGCTACCGGCAATGCCCATGCTCCGAGGTGTACCCCGTGCCACGGAGCACGGCTCTCGCGTCCGGGGGATGTATCGGAGGGAGAGCCGGCCAAGCCAGGGCGCGTCTCGGGCCGTGTTTCGTCTGCGCGTTCCTCAAGGGAGACCCTGACTACAGACACGAGTTGGTCTACGCCACGCTGACCACGCGCGTTTATGGATCAGTGGCCCACGGTGCCGGAAGAGGTTCTCGTCGCAGCCAAGGCGCACGTGAAAGACGTCGTCAGCGGGTCCTCCGAGGACGGCTACGTGCTGATGATGCAGCCGGGGCCACCAGGCGGAGAGCTGACCCCGACCCAGCACACCGTCAACCGGGCCCTTGCCCAAGCCAGGGCTCCGGTCGAGCGCGCCATGGCACGGCTGAAGTCCTGGTAGATCTTCCGCAGATCCCACATCAGCCCCAACCGCATGACCGTCATCGCCAAAGCCGTCCTCACCCTGGAGAGGCAACGCTGAAAACGCTCACTCAACTCCAGTTTCCATGAATCCAGTTGAGATATCGCAGGCCACAGCAATGCGCTTGTCCCAACTGCAGGGATAACTGACCGAGGAGTTGGAGGACTCCGAGGCGATCAGGAGCTGCGGGTCTTTGAGGTCGTTGCCGAAGGCTTTGCGCTGGTCGGTGGTCCAGGTGTCGGCGCCGACTGGCGGGGAGCGTCATTCGGAGAGCACGGTATTCGGGGCGGCCGGGAGTGTGCGGTCTGAGGAACATTTTGGCGTAGGGGCGGGGCGGGACTTTCCAGTCCGATACCTCCTGGCGAAGGAGGACAAAGACGGTAGGCGGCCAGGAACGGGATCCGACCGGTCGGGTCCTGTACGGAAGAAGGCGAACGCACCCGTCAGTGTCACCGATTCGGCGCCATGGCTTCATGGGGGCACGGCTCGAAAGCAGTGAAGGGTCGAGCACACGGCATCCCCGTTCGAACAGCGGCTGTGGCGGGCCGACCGACGGCTTGGCCCGCGGGGCTGGGCCGGTCTTCAATGGCTCGGTGACTACGCCGACACCCCCGTCCTCGGGTACCGACCGCGAGAAGATCGCGGGCCAGGTCCCGTTGGACGACGTCCTCGCACATCTACGGATGTCCAGGCCGATATTCCACTCCGAAGCCGATCTCCAGCACGGTTTCGCCCGGGCAATCTGGGAGGTGGCGCCGGACGTACGGTCCCGTCTGGAGGTGCCGATACGCCGGGACGACCGGGCGGAGTACCTGGATGCGCTGTGCCTGGGACCGGCAGGGCGGACGGCGATCGAATTCAAGTACGTCACCCGCCGGTGGTCAGGCACCGCTGGAACACCAGCCGAAGACTACGACCTGCGGAACCACGGCGCACCGGACGTGGCGCGGCGGGACTTCGTGCGCGACGTGGAAAGGCTGGAACGCTTCTGCGACCAAGGGGACCAGAACGGCCTCGCGCTGCTCGTAACGAACGAAGCATCCTTGTGGAACCCTCAGCCGCCCGGCCGCGCGCGAACCAGGGACGACGAATTCAGAATCCACCAGGGGCGCACCCTGACAGGCACCCTCCTGTGGGCCGAGGGAACCTACGCCCCCAACACCCGTGTACTGCGCGGCGAGTACCCCCTTGCCTGGCGCTCGTACGCGCAACTGGGAGGTGTAGGAGGCGAGTTCCGCTGCCTGGCGGTGTTCGTGAACCCGATGCCAGAGCAGACCTGAACAAGGCGCGCAACCGGGCCTCGCCGCTAGGTCCTGTCGTCAAGTGTCACGCCCACATCAGCAGGGATGCCACCGGATCCCTCCGACGCGCATGAACGCGAGGACCAGTGGTTCGGGCTCCACTGGAACACCCGGACGCGGGTGGCGCGGGCGGACGGACGCCCGTTCGCCTGGGTCGACGACGAGATCACCGACGCCGATCGGGACTGGGTGTCCACCAACCACCTCGCCCCGGCCCTCCTCCACCGCGTCGCGTCGTTCCGAGGCCTCGCCGACGAAGGCTTCGCGGTCCTCGGCCAATGGCTGCAGTCGGCTTGGGTCCCCGCGATGATCCACAGGATTTGACAATTGCTCCCGGTGGGCCATCCGGCGACAGACACCCAGCGGGCCATCCGAACGGGTGGACTTCTGAAGGCTCGTCCCAGACCGGTGCCTCCGTTGCGCCTACCGTCACCGAGATGGAGGCCGAATCGTCAGCCTCGATGGCCCGTCCGGGGGCAGACTGCCCCCGGATGGTGGCGCCACCGACGGTGCAGCATTGCGATCATGAAATCGTCATGAGCCACTCATTGCATGATCAGACATGCGATACGTACGCTCTGCGCCGCCACCCTCATGGCCGCTCCCCTCGCCCTGACCGCAACGCCTGCACAAGCCCTGACGTCATGTACGGTCAACGGCAGCCCCGTGTCCGGTACGACCGTCAGCGGTACTGCCGGCTCCGACTACATCAGCTGCGGCGCCCTCGCCTTGGGCGACAGCGTCAACGGCTTGGGCGGCAGCGACTACATCGTCATCAACGGCATCGTTGCCGGCACCGTCGACGGCGGTGCCGGTGGCGACTCCGTAACGGCCAACGCCGGTACCACGGCGACCGGCAAGATCCTCGGCGGAGCCGGCGGCGACTTCCTCTCTGTCGGCCCGAACGCCGGCACCGTCGACGGCGGACTCGGGTCGGACTACTGCCGAGTCGCTTCCGGTAACCCTCCCATCAACTGCTGACCAGCAGGGGGCGCGTCAAGCCGGCCAACTGCGACGCTCAGAGCGGCCGGCAAGCGTGCCGTAACACGCGGCGGCCACCTGGCCCGCTGCCCCCGCTCGGCGCATTCCGTCACCTCCGGAGCCGCATTTCGTCGGTCCCCCGGGTGGGGCCGTGTGGCTACGGCTACCGGCCCCACCGTCTGTCGCACCTGTCGCACTTCTCGCACCGGGGCGACAGCTCCCCTGTCAGTCGCGGTGCTCTTCCTCGACCATCGCAATGAGCGCTCTCTGCATGCCGTCGATGGTCCGGAGAATCTGGCGCCGCTCGGCCGCGGACAACACCGGCTCCGACACGACACCTGCCTGCCACACCCGGTGCATCAACGGCACGCACGCCCCCTGCACGGTCAGCACGACCGCGTGATCGCCGAGGACGTCGTAATGCGGACTGCACGACCACATCGACTCGCGCAGCTCCTCCAGCTTCGCCAGAAGTGCCGGCATCCCGCCCTGGTCGAACCGCGCCCGGACCGCCGAGGCCACATCATCCAGTGCCACGCAGCAGCCGTCCGGGTCGGGCTCGGGGTCCTCGTACTGCTCCGCCAAATGCCGGTACTCCCCATCCTCCCCCGCGCCGTGCGGCACGTTGTAGCAGGCGTCACAGCAGGTCTTCATCCACGCCATCCCCCAGCGGTCGTATTCGTCGTTCCACGTGTACACCACCCGCTTACGCCCGGGCGACGGGCACGTCTGGCAGGTCACGGACGACTCCAGCACCGCCGCATGCCGCCGGTCTCTGCCTGGCGCTGACGGGCCTTGTGCGCGGCGGTGGACTGCCTCTTGGGCATCTACTGATCGTTCCTGGCGGTCTCCCACGCTCCCGCCGGGAACAAGGACAACCGAAGGGACGCGGTCCCGGACGACCTTGGCCGGTCGATCACACGGCGTGGGGCGCCAGTGAACGGCGGTGGGCGTGCGCGACCTACCCGCCGCAGAGCGCACAGCCGGGGTTCTGCTGGTCGTGACGACCGCCGTTTCTCCGTCAGGTCATGAGGGTCCCGCGAGCCCTCGACCGAATGCCGCGCCGGGGCCGGTCGTTGTCTACGGGGCAGGACACAGAGGAACGGCTTCGCCGCACGACCTTCGGGCGGCGCCCGTCGGAAAGCGCAAGCCCGCCTCCCGGGCGAAGGACGGACCCAAGCCCCTCAACGCCGCACCTGGACGTGCGAGGCATACGAGGCCGTCCTGGACCGGGAAATCAACGCGGCGGTCAACGTCGGCAAGGCCGCCGGACTGGCGGTGCCGGTCTGTGGAGCGCAGGTAGGACGGGCACCCGTGCCCGCACAGCGCGGTGAAGCAGGAACCCACGCGAAGCGACCCGCCCGGCTTGTGTCGGAGCAGGCGGGAGTCCCGGGCCTTTCGGCCCGGGAGGATGTCAAGCCGACAGCTCCCACACCGCGTACGCCAGCGCGTCCGCGTTCCGGTTCAGCGCCGTGTCGTTGATGTTCGACGACGTGTCGCACGAGGAGTGGTAGCAGGCGTCGAAGGCCTTGCCCGCGGTGCCACCCCACTTGGCGGCCTGGGCGGACGTCTTGATGTAGTCGGCGCCGCTGAACAGGCCGCCGACGGGGATGCCCGCGCTCTTGAAGGGCGCGTGGTCCGAGCGTCCGTCGCCCTCGGTCTCGATCTCCGTGGAGACGCCGATCCCGGTGAAGTACGTCTTGAAGGTCTTCTCGATGGCCGGGTCGTCGTCGTAGACGAAGTACCCCGGGTTCGGCGAGCCGATCATGTCGAAGTTCAGGTAGCCGCTGATCTTCGAACGGTTCGCGGTGGTAAGGCTGTTGACGTAGTAGCGCGAGCCCACCATGCCCAGCTCCTCCGCGCCCCACCAGGCGAACCGGAGGTGCTTCGTGGGCTGGTAGTTGGACCGGGCCACCGCGAGTGCCGTCTCCAGCACGGCCGCCGAACCGGATCCGTTGTCGTTGATGCCGGGGCCCGCGGTCACACTGTCCAGGTGGGAGCCGGCCATGACGACCCGGCCGGTGTCGCCGCCGGGCCAGTCGGCGATCAGGTTGTAGCCGGTGCGGCCGCCGGAGGTGAACTGCTGGACGGTCGTGGTGAACCCGGCCGCGTCCAGCTTGGCCTTGACGTAGTCGAGGGATGCCTTGTAACCGGCGCGGCCGTGCGCGCGGTTGCCGCCGTTGGCGGTGGCGATGGACTGGAGCTGGGTGAGGTGGGCCTTGACGTTGGCCACGGGGAGGTCGGGCGCGGCGGCCACTGCCACGGGGGCGGGGGCCGCCCCGGCTATGGAACCGCCGGTGAGCAGCACGGCGGCCGTGACGACAGCGGTCGCCGAGGCACGCCCAGGAATGGAGAGCTTCATGTGGGGGGCTCCGAATTCCAGGGAATCCGGCGGAGTTACCACGAGGGGTGCGTGGGGTGTCCGGGGATTCCGCGGTGAATGGGGTGCCTGGATGGTGAAGGTGGGACTGACTTACCGTCAAGAGCGGTATTCGGTCACGCACGTTCGTATACCGGTCATCCCCCGGGCGCACGGCGCCGACCTCGGCTGCATCAGGGGACAGCGTTTGCACGGCCTGCGCGAGAGCAACGCAGACAGGCCAGTCCACGCTCTCCAGCCTGCCGTCGGCCCGGGTGGTATGCCCGGCGACCCACGCCGTCTGGCCACTGATCTGCACATTCGTGGAGTGGGCCAACAGACGCAAGGATTCTGCGGGCCGACCCCGGTCGCCCAACCGGGGCCGGCCCGCAGAGGCACAAGAGGCGGGACGGGAAATGGCGCCCTGCCAACGGACACGCAGCAAGTGCCTTCCCACGGTGGTGACAAAGGGCCCGAGTCCAGCTTCGCCCGCCCCGCACCAGCAGTCCGACGAGCGCCGGGCCCTGCTGCTCACCACCTGCGGAAACGCCCTGCATGCCCTCGGCCGTGACAGCGAGGCCCAACACTGCCTCCACCGAGCCGCTGCCCTCAGCGGGAGGACAGGCAGCGCACGCGGCCACGCCCGCACGAGCGGCCTCGCGCCCAGCGGCGCAGCCTCAAGTCCATGTCCGCGCCCTGACAGGCTGAGTCCGCAGATCCGCAGTGATGTCCACCGCGGATCCGCTTATCCGCAGGGATCCGCCCAGAGGGTGTTCTTCTGCGTCCGTCAGGGCGTGAGCAGGTCGGCGAATTCTGTTCGGGAGCTGATGCCGAGCTTGGGGAACGCGCGGTAGAGGTGGTGGCCGACGGTGCGCGTGGGCTCAGTAACAGGTGCGTGGCGATTTCGCGATTGGTGGCGCCGGTGGCCGCGAGGCGGACGACTTCGCGCTCCTGGGCGCTCAGGCGGGTCAGGGGAGAGTCGGTGGCGTCGGACGGGTCGTGGGTTTCGCCGGCTGCCTGGAGTTCCGTGCGAGCGCGGTGGGCCCAGGGTCGGGCGTTCAGCTGATCGAAGATTTTCAGTGCGGTGCGCAGTTGGTCGCGGGCGTCGACTTTGCGGCGCGAGCGACGCAGCCATTCGCCGTAGAGGAGTTGGGTGCGCGCCCGATCGAAGTCGTTGCCTTCGGTGTGCAGGTCCAAGGCGGCCAGATAGTGCTGCTCGGCCTGTGTGTCCGGGCTGGTCAGGGCCGCGCAGCGGTGCGCTTGGGCCGTGAAGTGGAGCTGTCCGAGGTCGGCCGCCCATGTCATGAGCTGGTCCGCGGGTGCCCGTGCCCCGTCCGGATGTCCGGCGCGCACGGCCGCCTCGATCAGATCCGGCAACAGGTGCCGGGCCAGGAAGGGGTGGCCCGCCGCCTGCCGGGCCGCCTCCAGATGGCGCAGCGCGTCCTGTGCCCGAACGAGGCCGAGGTCGAGCAGCCCCAGCGCCCACAGCGCCTCCGCCGTGGCCCGTCCGACCTCGCGCGGACGGGTGTACTCCAGTGCCTGTTCGGCCATTTTCCGGGTCTGCGCCTGCTCCCCTTGGACGGCGGCCAGCACCGCCAACAGGGCGCGCAGATGGGATGCTCGGTGGTCCAGGTCGTAGCCGTCGGCCAGCCGGAGCGCTTCGGTGGCGTGCGCGTCGTCGAGTCGGCCGAGCGCAAGCTCCACCTGGGCACGCAGATGCAGCGTGGTGGGCAGCCATCCGCCGATGCCCTGCTCGCGGCAGTGGGCGACCGCCGCGGCGGCCAGTTCGTGCGCGGTCGCGTGATCGGCCATCAGGTGGCAGTGGATCGCGGTCACCGACTGGTCCATGAGCCCGATGTCGGCGAGGCGTCCGGCCCGTACGAGAGTGTCCAGGGCCCGGCGCGCGCCGGGCAGGTCGCCCCCCAGGAGGGTGGCGGGCACGGCCAGGATCGGCAGTTGGGGTGTGCGGACGCCGATCTCCACCATGAGGGGTGCGTCGCCCGCGCAGAAGGCCGCGTGGATGGCGTCGGTCAGCAGCGGCGCGAGCTTGTCGGGGCGGTCGGCCGAGATCGTGTCCGCGCAGTCGGCCAGGATGCGGGCGGCCCGGCGGGGGCTGCCGTAACCGAGCTCGACCACGGAGCGTACGCGGGCGAAGTCCGCCGCCATCCCCGGGTCCCGCAACGGCAGTGGCACCTGGTCGGTGAGAGCGCGGCACCGTTCGTCCTGGCCGGCCTCGCTCGCCTTCTGCGCGGCGGTGATCAGGCGGCGGGCGTGCCGGTGCGGGTCGACGGTCAGGCGGGCGGCCCGCTCGGACGCCGCGGACGCGGACGCCATCGCCTGCCTACTTCCGGCCCACTCGGCGACCCGTTCCAACTCCGCGGCGACCTCTTCGTCCGGGCCGATCGTCGCGGCGGCCAGGTGCCAGGCGCGCCGGTGCGCGTGCTGGGCGCCGTCCAGGTCCGCCGCCAACGCCCGGTGCGCCGCGATCCGCCAGGCCAGCGGGGCCTGTTGGTAGGCGGCGAACCGGATGAGGGGGTGCCGGAAACGCAGTTTCTGCGCGGAGTCGAAGACCAGTCCGTCCCGCTCGGCGGGCTCCAGATCCCTGACCTCCCCGTCGAGCCGGCCCGCGGCTGTCAGCACGGTGGGAAGGTCCCCGGTGTCGTCGGCCGCGGCCACCACGAGAGTGCGCTGGGTCGCGTCAGGCAGGCGGCGGATCTGCTGTGCGAACGCGTCCTGGAGCTGATGGGGCAGCTCGGGCCGCGCCTCGGCCGGCGCCAGCGGCCCCAGCTGTCCGGCGCGCTGCGCCGGGGTCAGTGCGGCCGCCAACTCCCGCAGCGCCAGCGGGTTTCCCTGCGCCTGGTCGAGGATGTGCTCGGCGACCGGGGGAGCGAGGCCGGGCAGCGCCACGGCCGACCGCCATCGATGCCGGTGACATGTACGCGCGGCAGCGCCCTCGATCCCCGGCGAGGTGCCGCGGGTGGCGAAGAGCATGACGATGCCTTCGTCCCGCAGCCGCCGGGCGGCAAAGGTCAGCGCGTCCCCGGACGGCCGATCGAGCCATTGCAGGTCGTCGACCAGGCACAGCAGGGGGTCGTCCGTGGCCGCCTCGGAAAGCAGCGACAGTGTGGCGAGCCCCAGGGTGAGACGGTCCCGTACGGGCTCGTCGCTCAGGCCGAAGACGGCGCACAGAGCCCCGGCCTGCGGTCCCGGCAGCCGGTCGAGTAGATCGAGCACCGGCAGGAGGAGCTGATGGAGCCCTCCGAAAGCGAGTTCCATCTCCGACTCGATGCCCTCGACCCACAGAACGCGTATGCCGTCCGCGTGGGCGGCCGCATGCTCAAGGAGAGTGGTCTTGCCGATGCCGGCCTCGCCGTGCAGCAGCAGTGAACTGCTCGCTCCGTGCCGAGAGTTGGCGAGCATTCGCTCAATGTGGCGTCATTCTTCTACGCGCCCCTGCACCGTCCGCTCCCCCGTCGGCAACCGAGCATCGTGATCGACACTGTACGTCGAGGGAGGGGGCGATGCCGCAACGGGCCGACCTCAGGCGCCTTCGAGCACCGGCCGGATCTCGATGGTCTCCAAGGTGCCGAGCTCCTTGGCGAGTTCCACGGCTTCCTCACGCACGTCGATGACGAACCAGCCGCCCAGGGTCTCCTCGCCGGGGTGTGCGGGCCCGTCGGTCACCGTGGCGGGCGCTGCTTCGGTGGTCTTTGCGCACGGTCGTCGCGGACGCCGACTCGGTGTCCAGAGCATCGCCACTGATCAGTTTGCCTGCCGCCGCGATCTTGCCGACCAGAAAGCCTGGTCGTAGCCATATCCCCTTCCTGGCTGAGTCGGCAGTGCTGCGGGAGGCGCCCGGACCCGAGCTGTACGAGCCCGTACTGACCGTCCGCCGCGCGGACGCGCAGCCGTTCGCGATGTTCACCGAGGCGGACGTCATCAAGGCCGTCCGCTGGCGGTATTGACTGGCTACTCCTCGGGCTCCCAGGCGATCAGATGCTCGAACACCTGCTGGGCGCCCTCGATCTTCAGGTCGCTCAGCGTGAGGCGGCCCCAGACGAAGAGAAGCAGCTGCTCGGCCGTGCCCGTGGCCGAAGCGGAGGCGGGCGCGGCGTCGTCCGTGAGGGGTGCGGGCCAGGCGCCGGTGCCGTCCAACGCGAGGAGCCAGGAGCGGCCCTCGGTGGCGTGGTAATGGATGGTGGCGGCCTCGTGCGGCCAGGCCGCCGGGGTGGAGTTGCAGGTGTCGAGGAACTCGGCCACGCCGTCGATCGCGACGTCCGCCGGCATCGGCTGCACGGCGCCTGCGGCGAGCTGGGCGTCGTAGGTGTGCACCAGCACCTCGTGCACCCGGCGCCGGGCAACGCCCCAGGCATTCGCCGGCGAGACGCCGGCGCCCCACCACGCCCAGCACTCGCGCTCCGGGCCAGCCTCGCGCAGCGCACTCAGCAGCAGCTCGTTCGACTCGGCGTACCAGGCCAGCAGCGCCTCGAGCTCGCGCGGCACCTCTGCGGCCTCCTTGGCCGGCGGAGCCTCGGCCGGGCCCGCGGCGACGATCGCGGCCCACCAGCGCTGGCCCGTACCCAGGTGCTGCACCAGATCGAACAACGTCCACTCGGGGCAGGACGGCACCGGCGCGTCGAGGCTGGGCACGGCGGCAACCGCACTCCGGAACGCGGCCGACCGCTCGTCGATCAGTTGCAGCAGGGCGGAAAACTCAAGACTCTCTGTCACATCGCTTACCTATCACCCCAGCTCAGCCGACCGCACCGTATTTTCCAGGCCGTCAGCTGCGGGAGTTAAGTTGCTTTGTTGCTTCTTGGCTACGTTGCGTGCCGACGCGGGCGAGTGCGCCGATTTCCAGCGCTGTCCACAGAGCTCCGTCCGGGCCCAGGGCGATCCCGTGCGGCTCCGAGCCCGGGGTCGGCAGGTCGTGCAACGTGACAGTGCCGTCGGGGGTGAGGGAGCCCACCCGGTTGCCGGCCCACTCGGTGAACCACAACGTGCCGTCGCTGCTTGGAGCCCGAACCGTGGTGGGCGTCGTCGGCGCCTGCGGTGATCGCGGAGGGGTAGGTCCCCGTGGCCGGCAGCGGGAACTCGGTCACCCTGCCGTCGGTGGTGATCCATCGTCTGGAGCCGTACGAGCTGATCGAGGAAACACGACCTGGTACTCCAGCAGGATTTCGCTGTCTGGCCTGCGGGTTTCGCTGGGTGGCTGGAGTGGAGTGGAGTGGTCGGGGAGGGCGTGGTACCCAGAGGGCGGGGCGCGGGACGGGCAAGTACCAGCGACTAGGCTGATCATCCGTTCGAACGGAGGGGGAGCATGATCGACGTCGACGGGTATCTGGCTGTGCTGGGGGTGGCCCGGCCGACGGCCCCGACCGCCGAAGTGCTGTGGGCACTGCACCGGGCGCAGGTGGAACGGGTCGCCTATGAGACCCTCGACAACCAACTGGGACGGCCAACGGGCATCGGCGCCGCGGAATCCGTGGCCCGGATCCTGCGCGGGCGCGGCGGCTACTGCTTCCACCTCAACGGGGCTTTCGCCGCGCTGCTGACGGCCCTCGGCTACGACGTGACCCTGCACCGAGCCGGGGTGCAGGACGAGGTCGAGGACCCCGAGGGCCCGGGCGGCGACCATCTCGCGCTCACCGTGGGGCTCGACGGCGAGCGGTGGCTGGTCGATACCGGGCTCGCCGGCGGAATGTACGAGCCACTGCCGCTGCGCGAAGGTACCTACACCCAGGGGCCGTTCACCTACGCGATGGCCCCGTCGGTGGTGGTGCCCGGCGGCTGGCGGTTCACCCATGACCCCCGCGGTGCCTTCACGGCGATGGTCTTCGCACCGGAGCCCGTGGAGCTGTCCTCCTTCGCCGCGGAGCACCACCGGCTGTCCACTTCCCCCGAGTCCGGATTCGTCCGGGTTCTCCAAGCCCAGCTCCGCGACGCCAAGGGCGTGGACATGCTGCGCGGTTGCGTGCTGCGCCGGATCGACGCCGAAGGCACCGACGAGCGGACCATCGACTCGGCCGACGACTGGTACGACGTACTGGCCGACGTGTTCCACCTAAACCTGACCGACGTCGGCGCCCCGGCGCGAGCGACGCTGTGGCACCGCGTCCACACCGCACACCAGGAGTGGGAGGCCGCGGGGCAGCGTGCAACAACGCTCTGACGGGACGATCGGCTCGCCGGTTCCTGCCCGCTGTGGCCGGGCGGTCTTCTACGATCCTGTGCATGCTGGATCCCGAGTTGCTGGAACGGATCACCGCACGGCGCGCGGAACTGGACGAACTCGAAGAACAGCTGGCCAAACAGTTGGCAGAGGTGCGAGACGAGCGGGATGAACTCGCCGTCGCCGAACGAGTTCATGAGCGGATGAGCGAGCAGCCCGCCGACGAACGAGCCTCGGCCGCGCCGATGCCAGTGCAAGTGGGCGGGCAGGCGCTGATGCTGGTCCCGCACCGCAGGTCAGGCGCGGAGGAGGCCACGCTCCCGCCGGACTGCCAGCGCATCCTCGCCGCCGCGCGGCAGGCTGCCTGACCGGTCCTGGACAACGACCCACGCGACCCCGTGGTCGTCACCGGCTTTACCGCCACCCGCACCCACAAACTCACACCCGGCCAGAAGACTGCCAATCGCGTACTCGCCGTCGGACGTGCACCCGTCGAGCACGGCTTCGCCCACCTCAAGAACTGGCGGATCCTCACCAAGCTCCGTACCGACCCCGACCGCGCCACCCAACTCTTGCGCGCCCTGCTCGTCCTGACGAACCTCGAAATCAAACGCTGCCAAACGATCTACTCCGCCGACCGCCGCCCACGACCAGCACGAGCACCCCGAGAGCCGGTCACACCAGCCCTTTGAACTGCGACTTCAAGTTGGCGGAGGCCCACTGAATGCGCGCCTCGGCGTGGGGCATCAGGCTCTCGTAGTCCCGTGCGTTGCGCGGCTGAATGCGGAGGCACCGGAGCGAGTGTCAGCGGCGTGCTGGAACACTCGCAGGGGACCGTCGAGCAGTTCGGCCGCGTCGAATGCCCGGTCGCCGCCCATCACTGCCATCCAGTCGGAGATCCGTGACAGCACCTCGGCCCGGCGTGTGCCGGTGAGACGGAGGGCCTCCTCGACCCCGGGCAGGGCAGCGACCACGGCCTCTGCGGGCAGCAGGAAGTCCCCGAACCAGCCTGGGAGCTTTGCGGCGCTCTCGTAGCCGAGCGCGTAGTGCAGTGCCGCGACCGGGTTGGCAGAACGGCCGGTAACGGCGAAGCGGCCCATGCCGACTGCCCGCGGCATCAGGCTCAGGCTCGCGTCTTTCATTGCCTCAACGGACGCGATCTCTACGTTGGAGTCGTCGATGAGGCGGTCCAGACGGACGGCCGCCGCCGTGGCTACCAGGTCTCCGGAACCCGACGTGCAAGGTGTGAAGCAAGGCTCACGATCACCGCCACCCGTCCACCACCCGAGAGATTCGACGTATCCCGGCCGCTCTCCGGTCCACGGCTCATAGAGGTGGGCAAAGCGATCAGGCAACGCCCGGGCTTCACTGTCGGGGATGACTCCGACCACCCATAGCTTCATCGAACTCATCGTCGTACCTCTGTGGTTGACCATTCCAGGATCCCGTACCCACGCTGCCGTGCCTCACCTTATGGCCTTCCTGGGTTCGGCTCCGCCGACGCAGCGGATGTGTGTCACCGGCGGTGGAGATGAGGCCGTACGGGCCGTCGCTGATGTTTTGCATCTATGCTCCGGTGTCGAGAAATCCACGAGGGGGGACCGCAATGTCGGATGGCATGCTTTTGTTGCTGACATTGATCTGGATGGCGATCGTGGGTCCCGCCGGGTTGCCGTGGTCATCGGCCTCGTCCTTGTACGGGACGCATACAACGGTGTCTCCGCTGACGTGGGGGCCATGACGAGGCGTAACGGGTGGATCATGGTCTGGATCGGTGCGCCCATCTTCATCGCCGCCATGTTCCTGTCTCCGTGGTGGTGGGTGTAGTAGCTGGGCCGCGGCTCCATGGCTGCGATCGCTTCGACGTGGCCAACTATCGCCGCGAGTGGCCATCTACCCGTTCGGGCAACGTCGATCTCCCCTGCGCCGACCGGCGCCCGACGCAGGTCCTCCTCCGTGCCGGCCGAGCCCTCGCCATCCGGCAGCGCCGCTGCGGCCTCCAGCAGGGCTCGGGCGTGCTGGCGGGCCTCGACGTCGTGCCAGGGGTTGGGAGCGGGGCGGGCGAGCAGGTGCGCGGTCAGGAGCAGGGCGTCGGGCTCACACGCGTGGCCGACGGCGCCGTTCGGCGACGGCGTCGGGGCCTTCCTGGGCCGGGGTGTGCTCGGCGCCGGCACGGGCTGGCGGCAGCCACACCCCGCCCGGGAGCGCGCTGTCCGCGAAGACTCCGGCGCCGGCCAACGCGCCGGGCGGCAGGCGGCAGGCGGCAGGCGGCAGGCGGCAGGCGGCAGGCCAGCGTCGAGCGCGGCCCACCACCACACGACCGCCGCGTCCAGGACTGCAACGGCGGCCGGTTCCGGCGCGGTGTCGTCCGGGCCGGAGCGGTGCGGGGCGCGACAGGCAAGCGCCGCCAAGAGCCGGGAGACGGCCGCCACGCCGCCCGGCCCAGCGGCCGAGGTCGGCGCCGGTGCGCCACAGCTCAGCGTCGGCGGGGTGGATGGTCCGCACCAACTCACGTAGCAGGTCCGCGACCTCGTGGCCGGGCAGACGGGCTGCCATCTCTTGCTTGACCGCCTCCTCCACCTCCAGGTCGGCGAGAGCCTCCGTGCGGGCGCTGCCGAGTGGGCCCGCGCCGGTCTGAGCTCACTCCTCGGCGGCGTAGGCCCGCTCCAGCACCGCCTGCAGGACCAGGCTGCCGGTGTGCTCGGCGTCCACCGCCTCCTGTAGCAACTCCTCGACCCTCGGACCGTGTTCGGGATGCCAGCGGTCCACGCACCAGTACGGCCTCGGCGGTCTCCGCCAGGCTCGCCACGGAGTCGTCAAGTCCCCTGGGAGGAGAGCCAGTCGGGGTCGCACAAAAGGAGACCGTCGTCGGGGGCAATGGGCAGCGTGTCGCCGGTCAGAGCCGCGTCGGCGAGGCGGGCGGGCAAGTCCGCGCAGGGCAGGTCGAAGAACGAGTTCGACGTGCTCGGCCAGGGAGGGCGGGAGGCAGGGACGGTGCGCAGGGCGTCGACTGTCAACACGTGCGTCGCTTCCTTGAACGCCTCGTCGGTGAGCACGCTGAAGATCCGTATCGGCTCGCCCAGGTTCTCCCAGCCGACCAGGTCCAGGAGTCCGGGCGCGACCTGTAGCGCGGGTGGTTCATCGGCCCGCAGACGCAAGGCGATCAGCCGCCGGGGCCCGTACGGAAAGGCGACCAGGATCAGGGATCGCTCGCACACCGTGTCCAGCAGCCGCAGGGCTTCCTCGGAGCGGTTCCCGATCATTGAGCGTGCCCTCCTTGGCCCTTCGGCCGCGCCACTGGAGACGAGAGCGTGCACCAGTTGCGGCTCGAGGAGACGCAGGGTCAGGTCGCGGCCGAGAGCCACGGTGCCCGGGTCGGCCCCCGCGTCGTCCTCGGCTCTGTCCGGCAGTCGGCCGATCACCAGCCGTGCCCGGCCGCTGTAGTCCACGGAGCGGTGCAGGAATGCGTCGCGCAGTGACCCGGTGGTGGCGGTCGGGCGCGACAGGAGTGAGTCCGCGAGGCCGCGCAACGCCCTGCCGTCGTCGTCCTTGAGGGGTTCGGGCTTCCTGGCGTTGTCCAGGAGCGAGTCGACCTTCGACTGGAGCACGCGGTGGGCGCCGAGCCACAGGTCGAGGAGCCCGTAGTCGATCTGACGGCTGAATGACTCGATGCAAGAAAGCACGCCGTGGTAGAGGGTGTTGAGGTCACTGGTCCATGTCCGGCCGTCCTCCGCGCGGACGTGGGGGCGCTGTGCGGGAGGCACTACGGGCAGCCGTTGGAGGAGGACCGTGTCGGGAGAGGGTGTGGCCGGGTCAGTGGCGGCCGCCCGTTCCAGGAGGAAGCGTACCGCCGCGCCGCCTGTCACCGCCGTGGCCTGGCTTTCATAGAACGCGGAACGCCAGTCCTGGGGATCCACCAACTGTCCCGTGCGCAGCATTGTGGGCCCGGGATCGGTAATGAGCAGGAGGTCGCAGTGGGCGATCTGCCGCAGTTCCTCCTCGGTGACGCGCAGCGAGAGGGCGAGCTGGGTGCCGGCCTCGCCGGTGAGGTACCAGGGGTGGATCACCGGCGCGGGAAGCTCGATGTGGCCGAAGCGGCGGCCGCGCTCCCGGGGCGTGAGCAGGGTGCGCCCGCACCGGCCGCACGCCTGGCCCGCGTCCCGGGGGCGGTGGCGTTCCCCGCAGGCGCACTCGTCGGCACGGTCCGGGCCGAAGATCTCGCGGCACAGGAGCCCGCCGGGCACCGGCCGCCCGGTCCACATGTCGAGGAGGGAAGCGTTCACCACTTCGCCGTGCGAGAGGCGCAGCACGTCGGTGTCGGTCATCGGGCGCAGGTGGACCCGGTCGGTGTCGAGGCGCGGCTCGATCCGGGCGCCGCGCAGCGACAGGTCGAGCCGGCGGACGGAGTACGACGGTGCCTCGGGAAGGGCACTCGCCCGGCCCTCAGGGGGACGTAGCGGTCCGCCGCCCGACTCCAGCGCGGCCCGCAGCTTTCCGCGCCAGACCGTGCAGTCGCTGCGCGGCCCGTAGAGCTCCATGGCCAGATGGCGCGCCCCCTGGCCGACGAGCCACCGGAAGTCTTCGGGCTCGACCATCTGCGCGCCATTCCCGTCGGTGCTCTGCATCGGCTGGTTGGTGACGATGGAGTAGTCGCCGACGGAACGGGCTCCGGTGTCCGGCCCCGCCAGGCCGTGGGCTGCGAGGCGGACGCGAATGGTGCGGGCGGTCTCGCCCGCGGGCGGGGCCCAGGGGTGGTCGGGCGCCACGACCAGATCTGGTTCGTCCGGGCTGCCTGCGAAGCGTCTGAGTGCGGGCCCGGTGAGGACACCGCACACGACCGCGCGGGCACCTGACTCGTCGTCCAGGGCGTCCCCGTGCTGCAGCGGCTGGTCCACGGCGACCGTGACGCTGACATGGGTCTCGGGGTTGCCGACATGGGTCAGGTGCCTGCCGAACGTGGTGGGGATGGCGTCGGTCACCAGGGCACCGGTGATCCGCTGCTGAAGGATGTGCCCGGGGAGCCGACCGGGCATCGTCAGCGAGGTGTCGCGCAGTGCCTCGTCCCCGAAGACGGCGGCCAGCAGGCGTTCCTCGGGCGTGCGTGGTGGCCTGTCACCCAGGGGTGAGGCGGCTCCGACGAGTAGTTGTCCGGGCAACACCTCTCGGCCTGGGGTGGCCAAGCCGCACGGTTCCAGAACCGACGCCCGCTCGTC
This sequence comes from Streptomyces sp. NPDC002935, assembly GCF_040611295.1. Lineage (NCBI taxonomy): Bacteria > Bacillati > Actinomycetota > Actinomycetes > Kitasatosporales > Streptomycetaceae > Streptomyces > Streptomyces sp. NPDC002935. The sequence goes on along the minus strand of NZ_JBEXNW010000027.1, from coordinate 109,273 downwards.
GGCCGTGAGTGGAGGTCTCGCGGTGAGGACGGTGCCCTCGCGCAGCGTCGAGCACACCTGGTGCAGTGTCGGGACGGTGAGCGCGTCCGGGCCCGACAATCGCTCGTTGACCAGGGCGGCCGTGCCCTGCAGCCGGGGTGAGGCGACGATGGTGACCTGCGCGGACACGCCGCCGTGGCCCACGAGATCACCGATGTCGAGGTCGCGCACGCCCACGCTGCGCAGCCGTAGCCAGAAGCCGCGCGTGTAGTTCCTGCCGGGCAGCCAGTCACCGTCCGACAACTCGCTCACATTGCGCAGCAGATCGCGGCAGAACCGGGCGTACGAGCCTCGGTTTCCCAGCAGGGTGCGGCGCAGCGCTGCTTCGAGGAGCGGGCGCAACTGGGTTCGTCCGTCGTAGCGCAGCGTGTCTTTGAGGCCGAGGAACCGGTCGCCCTCGTGGTGGTCGGACCCCTCGTCGTCCCAGAAGACGGCGGGCGCGTCGAAGACGATCTCGGCGTCCCGTTCCCGCACGCCGAGGGGGAGCGGGACATTCATCAGCCGCAGGCGCCTGTGTCGGGTCGTTCCCTGAGGGTCCTCGACCACGAGGTCCAGTGTGAGCGGCACCTTGAAGGCGTATGCGTGCGCCCCGTCGCGCCGCAGCCGCCACAGGTTCGCCAGGGTGACCCGGGTCCCGCAATCGGGACAGACGGCGTAGCCGACGGGCCCTGTGCAGGTGGGCCGAGGGCAGTCCGCGGTCGTACCGGTGATCCTGCCGTGCCCCGATACGGCCCCACACGGGCAGGAATGGTCGTAGCGCCGGGCGAGACCGGTCAACCGCCCGCAGGAGCAGCTCCATTTGCCGAGCTCGTAGCCGGCCAGGCGCAGGCGGATCCCGTCGGTGGCGGGGGCGCTGTCGGGGAAGAAGCGGCTTAGCACCGCGGGCAGTCCAGTGCCGGTCCGCTCGTGCGGGAGCCGGTCCACCTGGAGGAAGTCGGCGTACTCGCGGCAGTGCTCTTGTGCGAGTGCGCTCTCGGGCGTGCCGAAAGGGTGCTGCTCCAGGAGAAGCACCTGGACGTATCTCAGGAAGTCGGGCTGCCGGGTCAGGAAGTAGCTGCGCGCCACGTGCAGATCGCCGCGCAGCGCGTTGACCCCGAACATGCGCCGGCGCAGGTGCCGGAAGCGCTCGTCGAGGATCGTGTCGTGCAGGTCGTCGGGCCGCTCTTCGTCCGCTGCCAGCCGGACGGTGTTCTCGATCGTGTACGGCGTGGGGCACTGGCGCCAGTTCCGCGCATGGGCAGCCAGAGCGCCGCGGATCCGATTGCCGGCCACCAGCGCGTTGACGTCGTCACGCAAGGAGCGGTCGGACGGCATCGGCTATCCGATCCCGGCGCGGCCCCGGAAGTACTCCCGGAACCGTGCGTGGCAGAAGCTGTACTCCTCGTTGCCCCGGTGCGGTGCGAGACCGGGCGCGGCCCGGCGGTGGACAAGCAGGAAGCGGTGGATCTCCCGCAGGATGCTGTCGAAGTTCAACCAGGTGAGCCCTTCGATGAGGGTGCACAGGTCCATCCCTGAGAGCGTGCCCGCCTCCAGCAGGAACCCGAGGATCTCGACGTGCTCGGCGCGGTGGGCGCTGCGGTTGAGCTGTTCCAACTGCTGGTCCAGGTAGCCCTCCAGGCCGGTGGGGACGCGCTCGACATTGTCTGGGGTGAGCACACCCGTGGCCGCGTCCTCCACCAGGAACCGCACATAGAACGGGTCGCCGGCCGAGACGCCGTGCATCTGCGCGACGAAGTCCTCGTCCCGCGCCAGGTCGGCCGCCCTGCCGCCCGCCATCCGCAGCAGTTCGACGAGCGCCTGCTCGTCCAGACCGGCCAGGCTCAGATGCAGGCCCACGTCGGACGGGGACAGCGCGATGTCGTCGAGACACGACCGGTCGCCTTGTGCCCGGCCCGAGAGCACGAGCACCAGCCCCTCCGGCAGCCGCCGCGGCAGCAGGGTCCGCAGCTGCTCCGGCGGCTCCAACTCGTCGACTGCGTCCAGCACGACTACCGTCGGCTCCTGCGGCGGACGCTTCATGAGGGCGTGGAACTGCCGCTCCAGGCTCTTGAGACCGCCACCGCGCACATGGGCGGGGTCCAACTGCTCACACAGGCAATCCAGTACGTCCTCGGGGCTGGTGGGGTCGAATCCGCCGCCCCTGCGCCGATAGGCCTGGCTGATGAAGTGGTAGCGGAACTCGGGGTGTTGGCGAACCAGGTCCGCAAGGAGAGAGGTCTTGCCGTATCCCGAAAGCGCCTCCACGAAGACGTAGCCGGTGGCGCGGTCCTGGATGAACTCCATGACCTGTGCGCTCTCGTTGCGGCGCCCTGCGAACAGCCGGGTGTGCTGTTCGATGAGATCGCTGAAGAAGTCCCGCGTCAACGGCTCGTCCGGTGCTCGCGCTTCCTCATGCTCACCGTTCACCGCCTGCCGGTGCAGGCGCAGCAGCGGGTCCGGATCCGTGCGCAGGGCCTTCGCCAGGGCGATCACGGTGGCCCTGGTCGGGATGCCCGGTCCGTTGAGTGCCTTGCTGACGGTGGTGTGACCGAGACCAGCCGACCTCTCGACAGCGTGCATCGTGATGCCGAGCGCTGCCCGCCGGTCCCGCAGCAGCAGCTTGAGCTCCTCGAGGGGCCGCGCCGCCCCACCCCGCCCGTCCGTCATGGCAATGAGTGACCTCGTACAGATTCGTTCGCGCGAACGCCGGTGTACGACGTCTCCGGCATGGTCGTGCTCGGACAACTCCTCTACAAGGAACGGAGCTTGACCGTGTCTGTCGCGCTGGTCTCCCCGCCCGTCTACGCCCTCACTCTACTTGTCGCGGTCCTCGCAGCGGCCCTGCTCTCCCTTTTGATCGCCGTGGTCGCAGGGCTGCTCGCGCGCTGGGACGGCGCCTCCCTTCCCGGCGCCCTGCTCCGCGCGGGCGCGGTCTTCGGCGCCGCCATGACCCTGCTCTGCGGCCTGATCGCCCTGGGCGTGGCCGCGACGACCTGAAGCCTGTGATGCCTGGGCAACACGCTCCGAAAATCACTTGCAGTGCCTGCTTAGAGTGCGGACATGCCAGTTTCGCTGCACCTGCAAGAGGTCACCCCCGACAACTTCGAGACCGCTGTCGACCTGAGGGTCCGCCCCGACCAGGAACACCTGGTGGCACCCGTGGTGAAGTCGCTCGCCGAGGCATACGTCCACCCCGGCATCGCATGGCCCCGGCTCATCTGCGATGACGACGAAGTCGTCGGGTTCCTCATGGCCTTCTTCGACATCGACTGGACCGGCAAAGGCACCGACTTCCGCTCCGGACTCTGGCGTCTCAACATCGCGGATGGAAAGCAGTGCCGAGGCTACGGACGCTTCGCAGTAGAGTCCGTAGCCGGCGAGATCCGGCGCCGAGGAGGCACACGCCTGACGACCACCTGGCACCCCGGAGCGGATGGCCCAACAGGCTTCTATCTGGCCCTCGGCTTCCAACCAACCGGAGAGACCAGCGGAGACCAAACGGTGGGCATGCTGGAACTGAACTGAACCCGCGCTTCTGCCGCACCTGCACTGATCACGCACGACGATATCCCGGCCACCGGGACCCCGGGGGACCTGCCACGCAGCAGTCCGCCCGGGCCAGGCCGAGCCTGATCTACTCAGCACAGGTAGAACCGCACTCGATGAAGCCCGCGCAGCCTGGCCATCCACCAGCGTCCGAGGCTCAGCCGAAGTCCTGGCCGTGAGCGCCCGTATCCATGCGGGCTGCGGCGACCGCGGCATCGCAGCCGAACTTGCCTCACGCGCCGTCGCCATCTCCATCGCCACCCACACCGGATCAGCGAGGAGCCCTGCGCGCCGCACTGACCGCCATGAACAGGTGAAGGGCACAAGAGGATCAGCCGTGCTGAATTCCCGAAATCGGCTCCGTCCCAGCAGTGCTGTCGAGTTGCGGATCCTCGCTGTCGGGCACGAACTCAATCGGACGGCGTCACCGGGGACCACATGCCGAGCCACTGCTCGGCGCCCCAGGCCTCGAACCGCTCCACCTCGGTGAACCCCAGCTTCGCCGCGAGGCGCATCGAGCCGACGTTGGCGGTCTGGGTGGCGAGCACCACCGGCTCGCCGGGAAGCGTGCCGGCGAGCCAGCCGAGTGCCGCCGCGCACGCCTCGGCGGCGTACCCGAATCCCCACGCCCGCGGCAGGAACATGTAACCGAGATCGGCCTTCCCCGCAGCAGTCGGGCGACGGTGCCCCGTTGCTCTCCTGAGCAGGATCTGGCCGATCATCGCCCCGTCGAGATCAACGACGAAACTCCCCGGCCACCGCTCCGGCACTTCGGGCAGTTCGCGCTCAAGCTCGTCACGCGGCCGGGGGCCGCCGAGGTAGGTGTGCACCTCTGGCGACGCCAGCAGCTCGATGAACGCGGCACGGTCCCGGGCCTCGGGCTCACGGAGCACGAGCCTCTCGGTCCTGATCGGGGCAGGTGGCCAGGCGACGGGTCCGAGTTCAGTCACGGCGACCAACCAATCAGGAGCCTCGGCAGCGATCAAGACTCGCGGACCGATCGACCCACCGGGGACACCCGTAGAACGGTCGGGTCGGTGCTGATCGTTTCGACCAGCCTGGCCGCCTTGTCGACGGCAGGGTCGGGCGCGGGCCGGAAGTCGCGCAGGAGCGTTGCTGCGAGGTGGAGTGCGGTGTTCACGCAGGGTTCGGCGATGATCACGTCTGCTGCTGCCCGCGCCGCCGGGCCGGAGATCTCTTCGATGTCCAGGACTCGGTCGGTGAGGGTGGACACCGGGGCGGTGAGGAACGGGCGGAAGCCGCCGGGTCGGAATCGCAGACCGAGTGCCCGGCCGGTAGCGGAGATCTCTCGGGTGAACGTGTCGCTGACGATGCCTGAGATCTGGACCTGTCCGCCGGTGGTGAAGCTGAGGTGGACCACCGGGTGGGTGAGGACTTGCTGCCGGTGCGGTTCGGTCGGGTCTCAGTGGAGAATCCAGTAACCGTCCACGAACGGGGTCAGATCCGTAGGGGGCGGCTCGTGGTCGAGTCGCAACCGCTCAGCCGCGGTGCGCGGGTCGAGGATGGCCCGCTGTCGCGTTTCTTCAATACCCGTCATCGTCGTCCTGTCTACCGTGCCTATGGGCAAACGGGGAAGGAAGGAATGGCATGGAGACGAGATCGGTGATGGCCCGAGCCTCGAAGGCGGCGGTGGACATCGTCCGAGGGATCGGGCCGGACGCGTTCGACGGGTGCACACCGTGCCCGGAGCTGAAGGTCGGGGCACTCCTGAATCACCTGATCTTCTTCACCGGCGTGCGGGGGCACTCCGCGGGACTGAAGCAGTCCCCGCAGGCTCCGGATGAGGTGGCGCAGGGGCATGACTTCATCGCGGAGCCGGATTGGGCCGAGGCGTATGCCGCCCGGTCGGCGGCGACCGCCGCCGTCTGGAGCGCTCCGGAGGCATGGGCCGGCGAGACGGCGCTGACCGGGAGCGGGCGGATGCCGGCCCGCTTCATCGGTGGGATCGTGCTGGGCGAGTGGCTGCTGCACGGCTGGGACCTGGCGGTGGCGACCGGGCAGAAGCTGAACGTGGACGACGAACTCGCGGCAGCGCTGTACGAGGACATCGCGGGCCCGGCCGAAATGGCCAGGCAGTACGGGGTGTTCGGCCCCGAAGTCAGCGTGCCGGAGACCGCGCCGCTGTTTGACCGCGCTCTGGGACTGGCGGGCCGTGACCCGTCGTGGAAGCGCCCGGCTGAGCGTATGTGAAGGGAGGCAGGGAACCCCCTGTGGTCCTGCGGATCGCAACCCACGTTCCCCCAGCTGTGGGTAGGGCGCAGCGGCCGGCAGTGTTTGTGATGCCCTCGTCGAGCCCACCGGGGCGCTGCACCTCGGAGACAGCCAACACGGCGGGGTTCGGCCAGTTCGCCTCGGGGTCAGGAACACGGGCCCGGCTTCCTGCGCTACGACCTCGATGCCGGCTCCGCACAACAAGCTCGGGCACGGCGGGGGCTACTTCTGCTTCCCGCTGCCCGGCGCCCCGCTTGCCTGGCCGTTTGCGGCCGGGTTGCCCGTGCCGCCGGCGCCGTTGCCGGAGTCGCCGGTGCTTCCCGCCTTGCCGTTGCCGGCGGGCCTGCTCGGCGCGGCGGTCGCCCGCGCCAGCTGCTCGGAACAGTATGCGGCGACCTTGTCCTTCCCGCCGGCGGCCGTGACGAGTCGCTGCCAGGCCGTTCCGTCGAGCGCTGTGCCGTGATCCTTGACCTGCTCGTAGGCGCGGCAGTGGGCTTCGGTGTCCTGGGCGGTGGCCGGGCGGTCCGTCGGTCCGGGGACGCCGGAGGACGCCGAAGGGGCCTCACCGCCCGGCTGGTCCGGGGCGACCGCCGACGGGTGCGCGGTCTCGCGCGCGGCGCCGTCACCGTCCGTGGACGAGCCGACGGAGCCGATGGCCGCGACCGCGACTCCACCCAGCGTGAGGCTGGCGAACACCACGCCGAGCGTTATCCTCACAGGACGCCTGGCACGTCGCTCCGCGGGCAGCCGCCAGTCGTCCCGGCGCCGGGTACGCGCCCGGTGCGCGCTTTCTTCATGGGCGTCCCGGAAGGCGGTCAGGGCCCGCTGCTCGGCCTCGGGGTCGAGATGGCCTTCGCGTAGGACGGCGCCCAGCTCCGTTTCCAGCGTGGCGGCGTCACACACCTCCGACAGGGCGGACACGGCGCCGCCAGGGTACGCACGTCGACGGCCCGGAACTCCGTCACCGCCCAGCCGTTCACCCATGTCCGCTTCCGTTCCTGTTCGACCGATTCGCTTCGTTCGGCGTTCCGGGTCTGATGCCTGTCCGTCGGTAACTGTTGCCGACGTCGTTCATTTCGACTCACCCAGCGTCGAGGAAGCCTCATTCGTCACACCCGTGTCCGTTTCACCATCGACGCCCAGCTGACGGGCGAGGCGTTTCAGCCCCCGGTGGGCGGCAGTTCGCACCGCTCCCGGACGCTTGCCGAGGACGCGTGCGGCGGCGGGACCGTCCAGGCCGACGACGACCCGCAGGAGCACGGCCTCGGCCTGGTCCCGCGGCAGTCCGCGGACCAGTTCCAGCGCCCGTTCGGTGGACAAGGACTCCAGGGCCTCTTCATGGGTGTTGTGCCGACCGGGCAGGTCCAGTACGTCCCGTTCGGTCCCTCCTGCCCGGGGCCGTACGCGCTGGCGGCGCAGATGGTCCAGCGCCCGGTGCCGGGCGATGGTCGAGGTCCAGCCGCGGAACCCGGACCCGTCCCCCTTGAAACGGCCGAGGTCCCGGGCGATCTCGAGCCAGGCGTCGGAGGCCACGTCCTCCGCGTCGTCGCCGACCAGGCCGCGCAGATAGCCGAGCAGGCCCGGCTGCACGATCCGGTACGCGACCGCGAAAGCGGCCTCGTCGCCGTCCTGGGCCCGCGCGACCGCCGCGCCCAATTCCCCAGTGCACTCGTGTACACGCCGGGGTTGCCGTACCTGGCCCAAGACTGTCCTCGTTCGTACCGGGTTCATGGCGAGTGCGTGCCGCCCGCCGTGCTCCGGTCGCATCGACGGCCCCATGGCTACCAGCGCCCGTCCTTACAGAAGTGTCACAACGCTCCGGGCGCCCCACCCCCGCGCGCACGACGGTCGAGGCGGCTTCCCTCAAACGGGGTCCGTCGGCCGCGTAATGCTTCGGCGCCCCCGTGCGCTCTCTCTGGCATGAGTACGTACCTCCGCCTGCGAGCGGTGCCGCCCCCCGCACTGCGCAACAGCACGACCTGGCTTGAACGACTCTTCGAGGACGACTCGGAGACCGTCCGGCACCGGGTCGTCCGGCACCGTGAAGAGGCGCTGGACAAGCGCTATCTGGACCAGCAACGCATCTACGCCGCCGCTCCCCCGCGTCGTGTCGAAGACCGGCCCCAGGCCCAGGTGGTGCTCGGCGGTCGGCCGGTGTTCCGCGCCGACCGGCACAAGCCGCCGTTCCTGGTGCTGACGGCGGCTCAGGCCCGCGGGGTGGCCAGGTTCCTGGCGATGGCCGACTTCGACGCACTGTGGGATTTCGCCCGCGCCCAACTGCTGCCGCACTACGGCGGGGAGACCGCGGAGCCCGAGACATGGCATGCGTTCGCAACGGCGCACCAGGAGCTGAGGGCGTTCTACGCGCAGACGGCCGAGTGCGGGGACGCGGTGGTGAAGTGGCTGCCGACCTGAGGCGCGCGAAGGATCCCGCGACAGGCGCCGTACGACGGCTCTCCAAAGACGGCGCCGTACGACAGCTCTCCGCAGACCGCGCCGTACGACCCCGGCCCGCACCGGCACCGTACGACGGCCTTCCACAGCCCTCCCCCTACCCCCGCTCTCCGGCAGCCCGGACCCTCCGAGACACCACAGTTGTACTGAGAAGGACAGTGATCAGAGTCCATGAGCGGAAACCGGCGCCGACCGCCGCGGCGCTTCGACGGCGGCCCGCGGGCCGGGGGTGACCGCGCCACAGGCCGCCGGGCCTCACGTCGTGACCAGGCTCCCCGACAGGACATGCCGCGCCCCGTCCGGAGAAGGGCGCCGCAGGAGAAACGCTGGATCGACCACCCGCGCCGGCGCAGGATGGGCCCGCGTCGGCGGCTGCCGTCGGTGCACCAACTGCTGGCGCTCTTCCTGCTCCTCCTCGGCGACATGGCAACGGCCGTCGGCAATGCCTACGCCACGGTCACCATGCCCAACCCCGATCCCACGGCACTGCCGCAGAACAACGTCCACTCCTGGTCCGACGGCACCGTCCTGGCGACCGGCGGCAGCGTCAACCGGCAAAAAAGATCGGAGCGTTCCTGGACGGCGTGCCGCTGACAGTGCCGCTACCGCACCGGTCCATGGCGAGAACTGGAATGACTGCCCCGCACCGCCCTGTGACGTTTGAGACTGCAGCTGCGCTTGATGTACCGGGCTGCCTCTGTGACGGCTGTGCCCAAACCATGGCAGCTGATGGCCAGGAGGATGCGGATGGCTCCGCGTGCGGCACGACACCGGCGTTCAGTGAGACGGCGTGTCATCGCCGGGGTTTCTGTCGCCGCGACGGCCGGAATCGCGGTCACCGCGACGGTGACCGCGAACGCCGAGGCCGCGTGGACGTCGGCGTCGAATGTGTCGGCCTCCGGCTGGATGGCCGACGACTCCCCCAGGGTCTCGGTCGACCGGCAGGGTGACGCTCTGCCGGCCTGGACGGCCGGGTACCCCAAGTCGACGCCCGCCCGAGCTCCCAGTTCACGGTGACCTGGCAGCAGGCCACCCATCCGGGCACGATCAAGTCCGTCACCGGTCCCTGACCGCCGTCGGGGCGGCACCCGGGAGCGCACTCGTGCCGGAATGGCAGCGCGAAGCCGTGAGCCACATGGATCGGCTCCCGGGAGGCACCCCGGTCGTCAGCGACCGCCTCGTGGATGGCAAAGGTCACCTACGAACTCGGAGGTGACCTTTCCGCGGTTGCGCGGTGGGTCGTCGCCCTGGCGCTCGATCTACGGCGAAGGGAAGCGCCTGGGCTCCACCGGCGCGGCCCGATGCTCCGCAGCCGACGACAAGCTCAGTAGACAGCAGGACAGGAGGACAGAAGGACAGGAGGACAGAAGGTACTGATGGCCATCGCGCTCGTTCTATGGTTCCTGCTGCCCGTCGCCTGGGCGGCGCTGCCCTGGCTGCCTCCGAACCGGACGTTCGGCTGCTTCGTGGCAGCGGCGCAGCTGACGCTGTCCGTAGCGACCCTCTCCGTCGGAATGCCGGCGGAGAATCTGCCGGCATGGTTCCTCATTCCAGGGCTGGTCTCCTCCGTGGCGAGACTGGCATCTGTGCCCTTGATGCGCCAGAGGCAAGGATGAAGCGAGGCTGGGCCGCGTCGTGGCTGACCTGCAGGATTGCCGTCTTGGCTGCGGCCCGCCTGAGCAACCGCCAGGCCCCGGAGTCCCCGCTCCTCCTGTTCGGGCTGAGACTGGCCGGCCGTGAACACCGACATCAGCACCGGCACATCGGCGAGCTTCGTGCCGTGTCCGCACACCCGCGCGCGAATGGACGGCCCGGCCGTAAGTGTTGCGCCCGTCGTACACTCGGCAACTGCCTCCGCGCCGCGTGAGGCTGCCGACAAAAGGGGCGAGTTTCGTGTTTCAGGATGGGCCGATCTACCGGCAGCTTGTCGCCGAGCGTGGCGACATTTTGACGCAGGTGCGCGGCGAGGCCGAACGGATCAACCGGGATCTTCAGCGCGTGATGCCACCCCTGAAGACCTCCGCTCATGCCGCGACCGGACGCGCAGACGCACCGGCCGGACTGCCCGCACGCTGACCGTATAGGGAGCTCAAGCAGGGTGGGAGGGAGTGCCGACGGGCCCGGAAATTCACGTAGTTCGGCACCCGGGCCCGCCCGTCCACTGCGGCCCGCACCGCTCCGCTGTCGATCCGGGCGCCGGCCAGGGCCGCGCTGGTGTACCCGCCGGAGGAAGAACCCGGCTTTGCCCGCCCTGCTCCGCAGGACCCCGATTCCTCCCCCGTCTGAAGACCGGGGTTCCTCGGAAGAACCCGGTGATTCGGTGATCATGAGGCCCCGTTGCCCTGATGATCCCCGAAGTTCGACCATTGCCTTCCCCTGGCCGGTATTGACGGGAATCATGCGCGGCATGAGGCGTACGCGAATGGTGGGGATAGCGGCGGTCGTTGTGCTGGCGGCCGGGGGTGTGGCCGGCTGCTCCAGCGGTGGGGGTGGGGAGGATGCGGATCCGTCCGCGTCGGCACCGTCGGGGGTGGTGAATCCGCGGGCTGCATTGGAGACATACAACGATGTGACGGCGCCCGGATGCACGGATGCTCCGGATTGTCAGGCGTTCATGACGCGGAAGCTGGCGGCCGCGGACAAGGTGCGGGCGGCGATGAAGGCGGCGGATGCGGCCTTGTACGCGGAGCCCATCGGGTCCGTGGACGAGGCGGCCCGGCAAGCTGACCAGTACGGGCAGGACAGCCTGGGGGAGAAAGAGAACATGCTGTCGGTTTCAAAGCCGTTGGAGCGGATGGTCACGTGGTTCCGGGAGCATCCGGAGGGCTGAAACACGTGGACCCCGCCACGCTCCCGGAGGGTGGGGGCGGGCGGGGCCGGGTGCTCGGCCTCCCGAGCGGAAAGGCGGACCGAGCGCATGGCCGGGTGATCTGGCCGTACCCATGTCGGTGAAGCTGCGCACCTCTTCCCAGCATGGTGCGCAGCTGTCCGAGGAACTCCTCCAGCCGCTCGGCGAGGAGCGCGTCAGGGTCGGGGACGCGGGTGTGGAACGGCCCTGTCGGCCATATAGAGCCATTGCAGCGACTTGACGGTTCTGCGGCGGTTCAGTGGACATGCCCAGTCGGGAGGCCCGTCGGCGGGAGGTTCGCGGACCGATGAGGAGCGTCAGACCGTAGAGGATTGCTGCAGGCGCCGCTGGGCTGCCGAGGCGAAGCACGGCCGCCGGTCTCGGAGTGGTTGAGTCTTTGCCGGGACGGCCACCATCCACTGCGCGTAGCGTGCCTTCGCCCGCCGCTACACCTTCAGATGACGCTTCAACGACGACGCAGTCGCCTACCGAGCCTGATCGGGCAGCGTACGGTTTCAAACAGTGGTGCTACGCACGCCAACTGTCTCAATAGTGTGCCGCTCAGGTACCAGCCAGCGAATGGGGAACGGGTGGACAACGAAGGGCGCCGTCCTGATTCAGCGGACATCGGGATGGCCGGATGCGGATGGCTCCTGATCGTGGCCGTCATCGCCATGCCCGGACTCATCCTGAACGACGGACCACTGACCGTGTACCTGGTCGTTGTCGGCGGAGTGATCGGGCTTCTTTGGGCGCGTAAGAGGCTCCTCCGCTGACGGGTGACGACCAGGGTGGCATCGCCGAACTTGCGCGGCTGCCGCTGACAATCGTGCAGGCCCGGGAGATGACGGCCGGGTTGCGCGGGGCGATGGACGACGTCCCGCGCTCGGCGGCGGCGCTCAGCTCAGAGGTGGCCGTCCAGGAACTCCCGTACCTCCGCGATGGTCATAGGCCCCGTGCCGTGCGCCACCGCCTCTCCCTCCTTCAGCAGGACGTAGGACGGGGCTCCGGTGATCCCGTATCGCTCGGTTGCGGCCGGACAGCGCGTAATGTCGGCGCGGACGGCCGTCAGGCGGCCCGTGTACTCGTCGGCGATGCCACCCACAACGAGGTCCATCGCCCGGCAGGGCTCGATTGCCTTGGGCCATGTCCCGGTGAAGTACGCGAGGACCGGGACTCCGCTCATCCTGAGGATGAAATCGAACTCCGCGTCCTCACGGGGTTGGTGAACCCGCTTCGCCATGGAAGCTCCTGACCTCGCGTTCCGTCATTCCGTCCCCATCATCCCCCGCGCGGTGCGGCAGACCGACCCGGTCGGTCGTCCGGCTGACCTGTCGGAAGGGAGGGACAGGGCCGGCCGCGCGTGGTCCCTGGCAATGGGGGCCACCACCGTACGAGCGCAGGGAGTGCGCCGGACTCACGGCGTCAGGTCGAGTTGCGGGAGGCGCACCGTCTCCACCCAGCTCGGGGGCTGCGGTGCGGTGGAGCCGATCAGAGCCGCGATGACGCGGCAGGGCGGGTTCTCGTCGGGCCAGGGGGTGATCCCGTCGGTGAGCACGACGATGATGTTCGGGCGGTCCGGCGTCGCGAGCGCCGCGGCTATACCGACGCGCATGTCCGTGCCGCCTCCGCCGCCCAGGGTGATCTGCTCGGTGGCCGCAACCCGGGACACGGCCTGCACATCGGCGTCGCACGCCAGCACGGTCACGCGATTGCCCCGTACACCCACCTCGCGCAGGACGCCCGTCACCTCCGCGAGGGCGGCGGCCAGTTCGCCGTCGCTCATCGAACCGGAGGTGTCGATGACCACAGCCACCCGCGGCAGCGGCCGGCGCAGGCTCGGCAGCACGACACCGCGCAGTGCCGGAGTGCGGCGCGAGGGGCGGCGATACGTGTAGTCGACGGCTCCGCCCGCCCATGCGGCGGCTTCCCGGACCGCGCCCGACAGCGCCTGCCGCCAATCCACCGTGGGTTCCAGGATCTCCTGGGCCCAGCGTTGCCAGCCCCCGGGCAGGGAGCCACGGCTGCGCTGGTGGGCGCGCATCGCCTCGGCGGTCTGCCGCCGCAGGGCCTGCGCCTCCACCTCGCCGATCCGTGCGGTCCCGGCGGACCCCGGCAGGTCCCAGGGCGCGGGCCGCCCGTGGGCACCCGATCCGCAGTCCGGCGTACGCACCTGCGGCGGCAGGCGGTCGACGTACACCTCGAACAACTGGCCCTCGGGCAGGCCGAACAGCCGGGGTTCCATGCGCCCCTCGGGCAGCCGAAGGCCGTCGGCGAGCAGATCGTCGTTGATCTCGCAGTCCTGAGCGACGTTCACGCGGTGCCAGTCGCGCTGGGCGGCGGCAGGCAGCCGTTCGGCCCGGCCGTGGTGGTCACGCAGCAGATGCGCCACCTCGTGCACCCACACACCCGCGAGCTCGGGCACCGCCGTCGCCTCGACGAAGGCAGGGGACACATAGCAGCGCCAGTGCCGGTCCACCCCCATAGTCGGCACCTCGGTGCTCGGCACGACGGTCAGGCTGTACAACGCCGCCGCCAGATACGGCCGGTCGCTCGCCGCCCGGTAGCGGGCGGCCAGCAGTTTGGTCATGTCCAGTGTGCTGCCGCCGTCTCCCGTGGTCCCCGCGCGGCTCACCGGCTGCCGCCGGGCAGCGCCCCCGACATCTGCAGCAGGTCCAGGAACCCGTCGATGCCGGGCGGTACGGGCCAGTCGAGGCGCCGCATCGCGGCGAGGTCGGTGGCGGCCCGGGCGGCCACGTCCGGTACGCCCGCGTCCACCGCCTTGGCCAGCACCGTCCAGCCGGCCTCCCAGCGGGGCCGGGTGAGGTCGCTCTGGATGGCGGCGACCACCGCGATGAGGAACGCCAGTTGCCGGTCGCCGCGGTCGGGCAGGGCGAAGGCGTCCGGGTCGGCGAGGACCCGGTCGGGGTCGGGCAGATCGAGGTGTTCGAGGTAGGACAGCAGCTCCAGGCCCGCGCCGTCACCGACGGCGCCGGTGAGCGCGGCGGCCAGTGCCTCGCGGCCGACCCCGGCCGCGTACCCGGTGGCGAGCAGCTTGAGAGCCATCTCCCAGGTCCGCGGGGACGGCCAGGACCGGCCTCGGCTCTCGGCGTCGCCGGGTAGGTGGTGGACCAGGCCGGGCCGGGCCGTGAGGAAGCCGGAGATCGCGCCGCGGGCCCTTGCGACCGCACCCGGCACCCTGGCGGCACCGACGACGGGCACGGTCACCTCCGGCCAGGTACCGGCCATGCCGCGGGCGACCGTCCGGGGGTCGTGGGTCCATTGCAGATGGACGAACCGGTTGGCGAGCGGCGGGCTGAGATGCCAGCCGTCCGCCGCGCTGGACGGCGGGTTGGCGGCCGCGACGATACGTACCGCCTCCGGCAGGACCAGACTGCCGACCCGTCGTTCGAGCACCACCCTCAGCAGCGCTGCCTGCACGGCCGGCGGTGCGGAGGACAGTTCGTCGAAGAAGAGCAGGCCCTGTCCGGCCCGAGCGAGGCGCACCGCCCAGTCCGGCGGAGCCATCGGGACTCCGGTCACGGCCGGGTCGTCACCGACGATCGGCAGTCCCGCGAAGTCGGAGGGTTCGTGCACGCTGGCGATGACCGTCTCCAGCGGCAGGCCGAGCCCGGCGGCGAGCTGCTCCAGTGCGGCCGACTTGCCGATACCGGGCTCGCCCCACAACAGTACGGGCTGATTGGCCGTCACGGCGAGGGCAAGCGCCTCCAGCTGCGGGTTCGCGGCGGGCTCGGTCCGTCGCGTGCGCAGCCTGTGGTTGAGGTCGTCCGCGGCCGCCAGCGGGCCGGACGACGTGGTGGGGGCGGCGGTGCGGTCGGTGCTCACGCGGGCTCTTCCTCGTCATCGGGCTCATCCGCGTGTCGCGGCTCCGGCTCTTCCATGGGCTCATCCCCCGAGAAGAGCTCTGCCGCCTCGCCGGGGTCCTCCACGTGTCGCGGCTCCGACTCCGGCTCCTCCATCGGTTCGTCCCCCCAGAAGGGCTCTTCCACCTCGTCGGAATCGTCCGCGTGGTACTCCGCCTGCTCGTCCATCCATTCGTCCCACCACTCGGCGCCGACGCCCGGATGCTCCTCGCCTACGCGGTCCTGGAGGAAGGCCAGGTCGGGCCGCTTGTACCGGCGGACGAGCTGGGCGAGCGACAACTCCGACTCGTCGGTCACGTCGAGCCGCGCCCCGGCGGCGACGAGCGCCTCCACCAGCTCCTTCGTGCCGAGGTCGTTGACGGCCACGAACAGCGGCGTGCGCTCCCGCCGGTCGCGGGCTTCGAGATCCAGTCCCTCCGCGAGCAGCCGCGGCAGCAGCGTCTCGTGGTCGAGCAGATTCAGTACGTGGAGCAGGGTGCGGCCGCCGGCGTCCCGCACCCGGGGATCCACACCGGCGTCCAGGAGCTCCAGCACGCCGGGGGTGTCACCGTGCTGGGCGCGCAGGAACAGTTCGTTGCGCTGCGCCCGCAGTTCCTTCGGCAGGCGGCCTTCTCCGGATGTCCACGTCTGTTCCACGGCGAAGCATCCGGCGACGGCACCGCCGAAGGCGCGCAGGGCGCGTTCGCGCCGCTGCTCCTCGTCACTGTGCGGCATGCACAGCAGGGATCCGGGCCGGAAGCCCACCTCGTGCCATTGCCCGTGGCATCTGACCTGTACGGGTGCGGGCGCCGTCGGCCCCGGCGGGCCGACCGGGCCTTGCGGGACCTGGAGAGCGGGGAAGAGTGCCTCACGGACGAGCGGATGCAGATGCTCCGGTGCGACGCCTCCGGCGCGCATCAGATCGAGGTCGGGGAGCCTGCGCCACAGGGCCTCGGCGAGGGTGGGCTCGCCCTTGGCCTCGTCCCGGTCGACGATGCGCGCCAGCAGCCCGCCGCCGTCCGCGGGCTCCAGCAGGATGAAGGTCCGCCAGTGCGTGGTGGGGACGAGGAAGCGATCGGAGACGCCCTCGGCCGCCTGCCGACGGATCTCCGGCTCCAGGCGAGAGTGGTTGAGTGCGATCCCGTCCAGGAGCCGCTCCGGCTCCTCGCGGTACCGAGACCTCTTCGGGGAAGTCAGGTCCAACTCGATGCCGACGGCGGCGCACGCGGTCCGGGTCTCGCCCCTCTGGTGCAGCAGCGTGGCCCACTCGGCCCGCGCCGCCGGGTCGCCGTCGCCGGGATCGGCCTTCGGCAGTTCGTCGGTGTCGCGCGGGGTGGCGTCGGCGTGGAAGAACGGCGGCCGATCAGTGCCGCCACCGACCCGTTCGCGCAGCTCGGCGGTGTGCCGGACATCCCACAGGTGTCGCGCGTCGCGCCAGTCCTGCGTGGTCTGCCCGAAGACGCCCGCGGCCCCCTCGTCCTTGACGGCCGCGAACCGCAGGGTGATCCGCTGCGGTCCGTCGATCATCGCGGGAGTGGTGATGTGCAGGTACGGCGTGGCCGGGCGGCCCGCGTCAGGTGTTCTCGGACGGTAGTGCGCGAGGACGACGGTCGTGTCCTTGGCGAGTGTGGTCCGCCCGCCGAGTGTGCGCGGCAGGTGCCAGCGCAGCAGGTCCGGGGCGAAGTGGCGGAGGTCGTCCTCCAGCACGGCTGCGATGTCCTCGCCCCAGTGGCCCACGACATCGGACAGGTCGAAGGTGACATCGACGTCGGCCGCCGCGCAGGACCCCCGCCAGTCGCCGGCCAGACGGCATTCGCTCGCGCGCTCGATCATCCAGCGGGGCACCGCGTACCGGCGGATCCGGCGCCGGCTCGACACCTCGTCCGGGAGGAAGCAGCGCAGGTCGCCACGAGAACTCAACGGTAGACGCTCCCTATCGCGCGCAGGTCGGGATGCGCCCCGGCGGCGGGCCGCAGACGCCGGGTGAAGGACCGCTTCACGTTGCGGGGCAGGCCCGGTCCCAGACCGACGTACTCCAGGGGCGAGTTGTCGGGCACGGCCGCCAGCAGTGTTTTCGCGCCTCGCCCGGTCAGGCCGGTGTGGCACAGCTCCAGTCGGCGCAGCGGGCTGCCCGGCAGGGCGGCGGCCAGCGCGTGGGCGCCTTCGTCGCCGGGGGTGTTCGCGGGGGCGCCGAGGCTGCGTTCCGACATGGGCCGGCCCAGGTCGAGTGCTTCGATCCCGTCGAGGCGGTCGGCGAGGGCCCGGACACCGGCGGGACCGATCCCGTTGCCGCCCAGGCCCAGGCGCACCGGCCGTACGGGGTCGGCCGCGGCGGCGAGGATCGCGGCGCCTTCGTCTCCGAGGTGGTTGGCGGGGAGATACAGCTCGCGCACACCGGCCTCGCGGATCAGCGCCGCCAGCAGGGGGGCGGCGTCGGCGGTCAGGCCGTTGCCGCCGAGGAAGAGGCGTTCCACTGGGTTGGTCCGGTTGGTGAGGGCGTCGAACAGGGCCCGCAGACCGTCGGTGGTCAGACCGGTGTTGACCAGGTCGAGGGTGCGCAGCGTGGTGTTGCGGCGCAGCATCGCGGCGAGCGCGCGGGCGCCGTCGTCACCGACCGGGTTGCGCTTGAGCCACAGGGCGCGAACGGTGCCGTCCGTCGTCAGCGCGTCGGCGAGTGCGGTGACACCCTCGGGGCCGATGCGGTTGCAGCCGAGGTAGAGCGTGCGCAGGCCATGGCCGTCGACCAGCGCGTCGGCGACCGTACGGGCGCCGTCGTTCCCGATGGCGTTCGTGCCGAGCAGGACGTGCGCGGCGTACGCGGAAGCGGCGGCGACGGGCATCAGCCGCGCGGCGCCCACCGCTCCGAGTCCCTGCTTGCACAGGTCGATACGCCCGTCCGCCCGCACGGTGCCGAGCGGGAAGACCTCGTCGGCCTCGACCGGCTCCACGGACCGCAGCCGGTCCAGCAGAGGCTGCAGAGCGGCGGGGTCACTGACCGGGATGTCCGGGTGCTCGATCGCGGGGCAGCGTACGGGTGTCGGCTGCGTCATCACCACTCCACCGGTCCATCGCCGGTGCCCGGCTCGCCGAGGGCGGCATCGCCCTACGACCGCCCGGGACGAACCGACGCCAATCGACTTTCCTCCACGACAAGGGCGGCAAGGCTGGCCGGATTCGAACCGACGTCCTCCAGCTCGATGCTTGGGCGCGACGACCTCTGCGCTACAGCCTTGCCGCGAAGATCATAGCAACTTTCATCCTTGCGTTCGAACCCAGTTGGGCGCATCAGGGATCGAACGAAGGCCGGGTGGGGAGGTCCGCCGGGCCGCTTCCGGAGCGAGCCACGTCGCTCGCCCGGTCACCCGTGCTCGACCTCCTCGCCCATCCCGCTCACCGCTCTCGGCCATGACATCCGCGCATGTCCGATGGAGCGCTCGTGGCGCGAAGTCGTCCAGGCCACGGCGCCCACTCGGCGTCGGATGCCGGCGTTCAAGGGCACCCGCCCGTTGGCCCCGCGGACACCGCCGACGCCGACCGCCGACCGCAACTCCCCCAGCGCACCGAAGCGTTCGACCGGCCCAGCAACCCACCGATGCCCGGCCACAGGTGCACGAGCCGCCGGTCACGCTTGTCCGCGGGCTCGCTCGTGCGGACGGGGCCGGCGCTCCTCAGAGCGGGGCGGCCGGCTCAAGGGCCTCGACTGCGGCTGCCGCGGCGGCGGAGTCCCGGCCGTAGAAGATGTCGATGTCGACCTCTTCGCCGCCCATGGTGAGTGTGTCCCAGGCGCCGCTGAGCACCAGCATCCGCAGCGTGCTGCCCTCCAGGGTCTCCAGCCGTTCCAGGATCGCCTCGTCGTCCGGCAGACCCGGCATGCGCTTCGCCAGCCGGGTACGGATCTCACGCAG
This sequence comes from Streptomyces sp. NPDC002935, assembly GCF_040611295.1. Lineage (NCBI taxonomy): Bacteria > Bacillati > Actinomycetota > Actinomycetes > Kitasatosporales > Streptomycetaceae > Streptomyces > Streptomyces sp. NPDC002935. Next base: position 90,407 of record NZ_JBEXNW010000027.1, on the reverse strand, counting down.
CCGCTCCAGCAGCGTCGCGGTGTCCGCCTCGCGATCCGGCTCCTCGGCGATGCCGTCGATGCCGTGCGCAATGATGTCCTTGATGGCCCAGGTGGCGCCCTGATCGTCGGTGGTCACCATCGCCTTCCAGGCGCGGCTCTTGTGGCGGTACTGGAGCATGGACATGGCGGCCTCGTGGCGCAGGAAGTCCGCGTCCCGGAAGGGCTTGCCGTTCCATGCCCCGTTGAGCGACCGTGCGAGCGAGATCGCGGAGGCCAGGCCGCTGTTGAGTCCCCGCCCCGGCCAGAAGTGGATGGCGTTGGCGGCGTCGCCCAGCAGAAAGCCGTACGTACCGGTGGAGTTGGCCGTGGGCGGCAGCAACTCGGCAGTGAAGCGGGGGCGTTGGACCATATCCAGACGGAAGGAGGTGACCGCGCTCAGGTCGTGCGACTCGACGCCGAACAGGCGCAGCCCCTCGCCCACCCGCTTCCACAGGGCCGAGCCCTTGATGAGGGCGGGCAGGAACAGGGTGCTGTGCGTGGAGCACTGGAAGTCGCCGTACTCGTCACGCCCCATCAGGCAGGGGCGAGAGGCGATGCACTCTTCGAAGACGCGGCGCACCGGATCGATACCGACGACCTCCGCGGCCTCCGCATCCGTCAGCCGCATGTTGAGGAAGCCCTCTCCACGCAGGGAGTTCAGCAGGAACCGGTTCTGCCCGACGGTCAGCAGTACCGCCATGGGGTCGCTCAGACCCGATTTCACGCGCAGGCCGAGCACCACGTCCTGGAGATGACGGTCGTTCAGCGAGTAGATGGACTCGTCCGCTCTGCCGAACTTGGCGGCGAAGTGCTCGCGGGTACGCGACCGTCCGCCGTCGCAGATCGCCAGTACGTGCTGGGTGGCCAGGGCCTCCTGCTGCTCATCGGTGCTGAACAGGGCGGGCACGAGTCGGATCCGGCCCGGTTTCTCGTTCGCCACCTCCAACAGCCGGTCCTCGATGTAGGCGATGCGCATGTTGCGCGGATGGTGATCGCCGATCGAGTCGGGGCCGGAGGGCCACATCTCGGTGTAGCTGTCCGGATCGAAGAGCCGGGTCTGCACCTCCTCGGGCAGGCTGAGGTACTGGCGGCTCTGAACGGTCACCACCTGCTGGCGCCGCACATTGCCCCGACTCGCGTCCTTCCAGACGACCTTGCGGCCCTGCTTGCGCCACCGGCCGTCGTAGACGGTGATGTCCACCTGGGTACCGAGGAAGCGCTCCAGCAGCAGGGCGAGGGACAGGCCCACGGGACCCCCGCCCGCGATGGTGACCCGCAGTACCGGCCCGCGTTCGATCTCCTCGTCGCCGTGGGTCAGCGACCTCGGCAGGGAGAGCGCCATGATGGTCTCCATGGCGTCCGGCACCTCGAAGCGGAACTCCTGGTCACCGATGGTGATGTCGTCCCCGGGCTTGAGAAGTCGGACATCAATGTCCTCACCGTTCACCAGCGTTCCGTTGCTGCTGCCGCAGTCGCGCAGCACGTAGCCCTGAGTGTCGTCGAGGACGATTTCCGCGTGGAAGCGTGAGACGTTCAAGCTGGAGATGACAAGGGTGTTTTCCGGATTGCGTCCGAAGGTGACCCTGGTGCCTATCACCGGTATGCGCTCTCCGGCCAGCAGTCCTTCTTTTCCAACAAGCACCGGTGCCACGGCACTTCCTTCCGAGATCGACGACATGGCCGCTGCCGCGGTGCCACCAGAACGCACCGCTGCGCGGGCTAGACCGGGCAGCGTGTGACGGTTGGGAGAAAGGGGTGTCCGCTCGACGTATCCGAAGGGGGAATGGATCACTTTGACGACGGCGTAGCCGTCGCTTGACCGGTACAGATGACCCATCATGCCCGATTCCGAAGCCGTACGGGAGAGGCCTTCAGGCGACGGCGGAACGGACCTCGCCGGAAGCGCGTCAAGGTCCATCCCCCCCCCACCGGACACCAGCCGCACGCGATGTCAGCCGAGTGGCGTCGCACATCGACGATCACGGCGCTTTGCGCCACCCGGCACCCAGCACCCAGTACCCGCGGGCCGGCGGACATGGACGACCTGGTAGAGGGCTGCGAGGGAGAATGTCCGGCGGGACTCCTCCAGCACGGACGCCGACTCCTGCTCGAAGGCCGGGACCCACCGAGCGGCGCGACGGTCGGCGCGCAGCTGCGCAAGCAGTTCGGCCGGAGCTCCCGTGGCGGCAACGAGGTCGCGCAGGTGGGGCAGTAGACGCCTTACGCGCGAGTCGGGGGCGTTGGCCGCACATTCCGTGGAGCCGAGCGACCCCCGGATCAGGGGTAGCGGATGCCTACCTCGTCGCAACCCCCAGGCAGCCATCACAGCTTCCCTCCGGCAGGGGCGGGAGAACGACGCCGAAATACCCTGCCGGATTCGGGGGCGATGCCGGGCAACCGTTCGTACGCCTCAGGAGTCACCTCCCGAAACCCCCTGGTCCCCGCCCAGTTCCGTCGTCCCACTTGGAGCCCGCCATGCGTACGCACCGCCGATCGGCCGCCGTCCTGGGCTGCGCCCTGTTGTTGGCGGTCGCGGGGTGCGGCGCGAACGAGCCCTCCGACCGCTCGTCCCGTCCCGCCGCGGGAAGGCCCGCCGAACGCCCCGACCCCGGCGACTTCAACGGCGACGGCTACGACGACTTCGTGGACGTCGTGGAGTCGAAGTCCAAGGACGGCGAGAAGTACGCGGCGAACCTGGTCGTGGTCTACGGATCGCGCTCGGGCCTCGACGCCGCCACGGCACAACGGACTCCGGCCGGCACCGAGAAGTACGCGATGTTCATGTCGGAGCCCCTGCGCACCGACCTCGACGGCGACGGTTTCACGGACCTGGTCGGCAGCCGTGGCGCGAGCAGGACTCAACTCGAATCCTTCGCGTTGTTCGGCGGCGCGCGCGGGCTGAGCACCGCCCGCCGGCTCGATCTGCCCGACGGTTTCCGCCCGCTGGCCGCCGCCGACTTCGACGGCGACGGCTCCGTGGACCTGCTCGACGGCGGCCAAGGCAGCTCGGGCGACCCCAACGCCACGGGTACGAAGGGCGACGGCCTGCTCCTGTACGGCCCCTTCGACCGCAAGGGGGCACCGAGCCGGCGGGCCGTGCTCGACCTGGGCCAGCACGGCTACACCACGCCCGGCTCGGCCACCACCGGCGACTTCGACGGCGACGGCAGGGCCGAGGTGGTGTTCACGTACTCGTTCGACGCCGAAGAGGACGAGAGCGCGCCCGCCGACCTGCACTCGATCGGCGTGTACGAGGGCGGCGAGCAGGGGCTGGTGCGCAACACCCGTCAGGAGGAGGCCATCGCAACCCTGACGGCGACCAACGACGGCCCAAGAGTGCCGGCCACCGGGGACGCGGACGGCGACGGCCTCCCCGACCTGCTCGTGCCCACCCTTCTCCCCGTGGCCCCGGCGGACATGCCCGGCGCGGGCGGCGCCCTGACGATCCTGTACGGGGCGAAGTCCGGTCTGGACACGGGCCGCGAGCGGACCGTGATCGGCGGCATGGGCACCGCCGACCGGCGCCGCATCGACTTCGGCTCGTCGCCCGCCGTCGGCGACGTCGACGACGACGGGAAACCCGATGTCGTCGTGAACACCCCGCGCTTCCGGCGTCACGACGGCAAGGTGACGCTGTTGCCCGGTGGAGCGGACGGGGCGCAGTCCCTCGACGGCGAGCAGGTGACCGACGCGGAGACCGACGGCCTGCCCGGCACCCCGAATCCGTACTACTGGAACGCCTTCAGCCACCGTCCCCCGCTGCTCGACGTCAACGGCGACGGCCACGCGGACGCGGTCGTCTTCGGTCCGCTCTACGAGAAGCGCAAGGGCGCGTTTCTGGTGCTGCAGGGCACGGACCACGGGTTCGACCCCAAGAAGGCAAGGCTCTTCACACCGGACGACCTCGGCGTACCGCTCCTGCTCAGTGAGCGGGAGTGAGCCCGTATGCGCCAGAACCTCGGAGAGTCCCTCCTGCGCACGCGGGGATGGTCCCGGCCTCGCGGCGCCGCCTACGGGCAGCGCGAACGGATCCCGCTCCACACTGTGCACAGCTAGGCCGAGAAGCAACGGTGCGCCGCGGCCCGCCCCATGCCCACCACGCCCGTCGGCGCCGACGCCCCCGCGTCGTCCGCCGACAAGGGACTCCTGGAGATCCCACCGCCGACCGCACCGGGCGTACGAGCGGGACGCGCCGTCCCGCTGGACCGAACCACTCACGACGGTCACGACGGGGCGCGGGGCGCCTGGAGAGCGTGCAGTCCCTCGCGCCTCGCCGCCCTGCCCACTCCCCCAGCGGCATCCCGTGACGGCCCGGGTGCTCGACCACGTCGCGGCTCGGCCGCAGCCCGCTGCGCCCCGGACCGGCTTCAGGGACGACGTCCCGCGGGGTCGGGGTTGCGTGGCCCGGGTGGAATCCGCCCAACACCCCTTTCTTGCCAGGTGTGTTGGGTGGCACGGGATCGAGCGCGACCGACGAGCCCGAGCAGGAAGCCGGCCGGAATGGTGATCAGCCCCGGGGTCTGGAGCGGGAACCAGTGGACGTCGTGGTCGGGGAAGATCGCGATCGGTGTGCCCGACACCGCGGGGGACCCCGCCAGCAGCAGCACGACGAGCGGCAGGTTCCCGTAGACGGTCCAGCGCACGCCGGTGGCGGAGTAGCCGGGCAGGAAGAGTGCGTAGAGCAGGACCGGGGCGAGCACCGAGGCTGCCACGGCGAACGACAGCGAGATCAATGTCAGTCTGCCGCGGTCCCCGAGGCTCGCCGACAGGACGACGGCGACGGCTCCGACCAGGACGATGCCCAGCCGCGCCCGGCGGATCTCTCTGGCGGGCGCACGGTCCCCGGTCCCGTGGGCGGGCCAGGCACCGAAGTCGCGGGCGAGACTGGAGGCGGCCGCCAGGGTGATGCCCGCGACGGCCGCGAGCGTGGTCGCGAAGACGGCGCAGGCGACGATCGCGAACAGCATGCTGTGCCGGGCGCCCCCGGCGACCGGGTCGAGCGCACCCGTCACCATCAGCAGGGCGGTCGCTCCCCCGGGGTCGGCGGCCCGCACCAGGTCCCGGCCGAGCAGGGCGCAGGCACCCAGCCCGGCCACCACGACTCCTCCGCACACCACCGCGACGGGTCCCACCGCCCAGCCGACGGCGCGCCGCGCGGTGCGGGCCTCGCTGACCGGGTGCAGCCTCATGGTGATGTGCGGCAGACAGGCGGCGCCGATCAGGAGGGTGCCCTCGAAGCTGATCAGGTCGAGGCGCCCGGTGAGGGAGTGACCGAAGTGGAGTCCGGGGTGCGCGTAGTCGGCACCCGCTCCGGAGCGGTCCGCGGCGGCGTCGAAGAGGGCGGACGGTGACCATCCGTAGCGGGCGAGGACGATGCCGGCGAGGAGCAGCATGGCGGTGAGAGCCACACCGACCTTCAGGATCTGTACGTATCCGATGCCGCGCATCCCTCCGAACGCGGCGTAGCAGACCATCAGGGTGCCTCCGGCGACGGTGCATCCGGTGAGCGCGCCGTCGGGGAGCCCGAACATGGCCGCCATGATGCGCCCGGCGGTGGAGAGCTGCACCAGGAGCAGCGGAGTGAGGACGACCAGGGTGGTGACGCCGAGGCCCCGGCGTACCGAGGGGGCGCCGAGCCGGGCGGCGAGGAAGTCCCCCAGGGTGAACACGCCTTTGCGGCGCAGGGGTTCGCTCAGGATCCGCATGACCAGGTAGAGCGAGACGACGGTGGCGCAGGCGAAGAGGATGCCGTCAGCCCCGTCGAGCGCGACCGCGCCCGTCGTGCTGAGCAGGGTGGCCGCGGAAATGTAGTCGCCGGCGATGGCGAGCCCGCCTCCGACCGGGCCGAAGGCCGCGCTGCCGCCCGCGTAGAAGTGTTCGGGGTCGTCCAGATCGGCCGCGGCCAGGCCGCACAGCAGCAATGACACGGCCACGAAGCCGAGGAAGACCACGACGGCGAACGACTGTCCGTCACCGGCGCTCATGAGCGGCGCTCCGGTGCCGCTGGTGCGTGCACGACTGTCGTTGCGCCAGGAACCGGAGGTGAGGGAGATGCGGGAGATGCGGGAGACATGCCGGGCATGGCATCAGCCGCCCGGTACCGCGTACAGGGGACGGCGCGTTCGGGAGGCGGGTGCACAGCGGTACCGGGACGGGGTTGTGCGGCGGCACACGTGCCCACAGGCCCACACGCCCACGCCCACGCCCAGCCGACCACCAGCACCAGCACCAGCACCAGCACCAGCACCAGCACCAGCACCAGTCAGCGTCACGGGCGGAGCGGTGCAAGCCGTCTACCCGGCTTGAGCGGGAGCACCGCGTTGGTCCATCGGGATGATTCACCGGCGCCACGGGGTGAAGGATGAGCCGGTACGCCCCGCGCGGGCGGCAGCGAGTCCCTCGCGGTCACTAGCGTTGCTCCTTGTGTCGATGAGCTATGCCTTTGTGAACCTGAAACCCGGAGTGGGCAAGACGACGAGCGCGGTGTGGTTGGCTCACGCACTGCACGAGTCAGGCTTCTCACCGCTGCTGGTGGACAGCGACCCCGCGTCCTCGGCGCTGCGGTGGAGCGAACTGGCCGGGGGGTTCCCGTTCCCCGTGTTCTCCCTTCCGGTGGGTGACGTGCACCGGCGCGTGAACGACTTCCTCGGCGACCGGCAGGCCGTGGTGTTCGACGCCCCGCAGATGGAGGACCACGCCCACATCGCCCGGAGCGTCATGCGGTACGCGAGCGAGTGGATCGTTCCGGTCACCCCGTCCCCCATCGAACTGGACCGGATGGCACCCATCGGCGGCGAGATGGGCGACGTACAGTCCCTGCGGGCCAGGCCGGCCCGCTCCGCGGTGCTGCTGAACCGTACGAACCGTCCCGACGCCACGCGTACCGGTCCCGATGCCGACGCACGCGAGGCGCTCACCGAGCGCGGCTTCGACGTGTTGTCCACCCACATTCCACGACTCGACCTGTACTCCCAGTCGTTCGGCAGCCCGGTCGAGGTCAAGGGATCGGCGTACATGGACCTCGCGGACGAGCTCATCAAGCGTCAGGACACGATGTGAATCAGCGCAAGGACACCTACCGAGCAGCCTTGCAGCGGGAGCCGGACGTCGCCGCACCCCGCCACGCCAAGGTCGCTCGGCTGCACACGCGATACGTCCGCGTGACGATCGAGCTCGATCCCGCGTTGCCGCGGGAACTGACCCGCTGGGTGGGACCCCCCGTGTCCGCCGTCCTGCGCGTCGGCGCGGCCGTGCTGCGCCCGTTGACGGGCACCGCGTAGACACGTCGACGCTCGCCCTAGGAGCGAGGAGCGAGGCCCAGGGTTGGGGAGCAATTGTCAAGGCTTGTGGTTGGGAGCCGTACCGACCCAGCGGTGATAGGCGTCCATGTCGACGTTGCTGCCGCACACGATGACGACCACGTGCCGGCCGGCGAAGCGGTCACGGTCTTCGAGGATCGCCGCGATACCGAGCGCGGCCGACGGTTCGACGACGAGGCCGGCGTGGTCGAGGAGCATCCTCATCCCGGCGGTGATCGACGCCTCCTGGACCAGGACGGCGTCGTCAGCGACCAGGAGGAGGTCGTCCAGGACGGCCGGGATGGGACGCCGGCCGGCGACGCCGTCAGCGATGGTGTCGGTCGAGTCGGTGGTGACGACACGCCGTTGGCGCCACGAGTGTGTCATCGCCGGTGCGCCCAGCGGCTGGACGCAGATCACCTCGACTTCGGGCGCGCAGGCCTTCACCACATGACCCACGCCGGTGGCCATCGCCCCGCCGCCGAGAGCGATCAGGACGGCGTCGAACGACGGCACGGTGTCCACCAGTTCCAGGCCGATGGTCGCCGCGCCTTCGCAGGTCTCGATGTCCAGGCTGTCTTCGACCAGCCGGACGCCGTCGTACCGCGAGATGGCCGCCGCCCGCTCGCGAGCCATCTCGTGGTCGCCGTCCACCAGCTCCAACCTGGCGTCCAACGCGCGGATACGATCAAGCTTGGCCACCGTCGCAAAGCGGGATGCCACGACGGTCACGTCGAGTCCCCGGCCGCGACCGGACCAGGCGAGGGCTTGGCCCAGGTTGCCCGCGCTGGCGCACACCACGGCCGGCGAGCCCTTGTCGGCGAGCCGGCTCGCGACCACCTCGGTGCCGCGGGCCTTGAAGCTGCGGACCGGGTTCGCCGTTTCGAGCTTGATGCTCACCGTGCACCCGAGCTCGGGCTCCAGCGCCTCGCAGCGGTACAGCGGAGTGTCGAGAAAAATCGGGTCGATCACCCGGCGGGCCGCCCGGATCCGAGCAGTGTCGAGGCGCGTCTCCTGCACGACACAGCAGCGTAGTGCCGCCGATGCTCGTCCATCGAGTAACGGTCCATTCCTGTGCCGGGTGAGCCGGGTGACGGTGGCCGGCGAGAGGCCGGCCCCCGAACTGACGCCAGAGAACGGGGGTTGAGGTAGTAGCCGGCGCCGTGTCAGCGGGGCCGGTCCTAATCGCGCAGGGTTGTCCCACGGCTTAGTGGTCGAGCCCGTAAGTTCCTCGGGGGCTGGCGTGGGGTCCCGATCATCCTGCGCAGCGGCTCACCGGCATCGGCACGGTGCACGCTCTGCTCAGGAGCCTTCACCGGAGCGGACTCTTCGCCTGTCCCGGCATCGGCGCGCTCACCGCTCTCGTCCCGAAGCCGGTGGCTCACCGATCGGGCTGGCCTCCTCGCGGTGGCCGTCCTCGACGCGGGCCACCCGTGTCCACTCCTCGGGGGACAGCGCGAGGAGCCGCCGCACGGCCCTGCCGTCGGGCAGCGGCCCGTGGTCCCCCGTCACCTTCAGGGCGGAGACGGCCGTGATGTGGCCGAGGCGCAGGGCGCGCGTCGTGGTCCCGCCGCTGAGCAGACCGGCCAGGAAGCCTGCGGCGAAGGCGTCGCCGGCGCCGACGGGTTCGACCACCAGCGTGCGCAGCGCCGGAACCGCGATGACTTCCCCGTTCAGTACGGCGGCGGTCGCCCAGTCGGCGCCGTCCTTGACGACGACGATCCGCGGGTGCGGCAGCAACTCCCGCACGCCGATGGCCGTGAGGTCGGCGCCCCACAGGTTCTGTGCCTCGTCCAGGCCGACGAAGACGACGTCCGCGCGGTCGGCGAGGTCGCGCAGGACGGTACCTGCCGTGCCGTCACGCCACAGGGCAGGGCGGTGGTTGACGTCGAAGCTGACGGCGTACGGCCGTTGGGCGGGCGGTGTGGCGAGCGCTTGGGTCACCAGGTCCCGGCAGGAGGGGGACAGGGCTGGGGTGATCCCGCTGACGTGCAGGACGGAGGCGGTGCGTACGGGGTCGGTGTCCAGGAGGCCGGGGCCGAGGGCGGAGGCCGCGGACCCGGACCGGTAGTAGTGGACGCGGGTTCCGGTCCGGTGGGGGTCCTTGAGGAGCAGGCCGGTCGGGCGGTCCGGGTCGGTGCGGACGTGGGTGGTGTCGACGCCGGCGGCAGCGACGGCGGCGCGGACGCGCCGGCCGGGCGCGTCGTCGCCGAGGGCGGAGAGCCAGGCCACCGGTATGGCGTGGTCGGCCAGGTACATCGCGACGTTCGACTCGGCCCCCGCCACGGTCAGGCGCAGGTGCTCGGCGTCCTCCAGCGGGCCGGACGGGTCGGGGGCCAGGGCCGCCATCGTCTCGCCGACGCACACGACGGGACCGGGAGCGGGCCGCCATTGCACGGTCATGCGGGCTCCCCGGGCAAAAGCGGCGGCACGGTCGCCGTGTCGTGGAGGCGGAAGGCCGGCGTCGGCGTTCCGGGCACGTCCACGCGGACGGAGAACACGGCGCCGTCCTCGGGACGCGGGTCGGTGAGGCCCAGCCGGGCGGTGGTGATGTGCAGGACGTCGTGCTCCAGGCACACTCCGGCGGGCCGGCTCGCGGGCAGCCGCAGGACACGGTCGGGGATGCCGTCCGCGAGGTAGCGGCGTACGGTGCCGGTCCCCCATACGGCGACCCACAGGGCGCCCTCGCTGTCGACAGTCATACCGTCGGGGCTGCCGTCGTCAACCGTGGCGAACACCTCAGGCGTGCCGAGGGCGCCGGTGTCCGGGTCGACCGGGTGGCGCCGGATGACTCCGCGGGCGCTGTCGGCCAGGTACATGCCCTTGCCGTCGGGGGTGAAGGCGGGCCCGTTCGGGATGGTGATGCCGTCCAGGACCCGGACGGCGGTGCCGTCGTGGTCGACCCGGTACAGCGAACCGGCGTCCTCTTCGGCGTCGTAGCCCATGCTGCCGGCCCAGAAACGGCCGGAGGGGTCGGCGACCGCGTCGTTCATGCGCATGCTGCGTGTCGCACCGTCCTCGGGCCGGGCGAGCCAGGTGGTCGCGCCGCAGGGCGTCAGCAGACAGATCCCGGTGTCCGCGGCGGCGATCCAGGTGCCGGGGCGCCCGGCCACCGGGGCCACCGCACCGATCGGGAAGGGGAGTTGGGCCAGGGGTTCCAAGGGGGCGGCCGGATCCTTCGGTGCCTTGAGCAGGCGGCCCGCGAGGAGGTCGACGAGGACGACCTCCTGGCCCGTCCAGCGGACTCCCTCGCCGAGTTCCAGGAGGTCGGGGCGGGTGGTGTGCGCGGAGGTGCTCATCGTCCGGACTCCTCTGCGATGGCACGGTAGGCGCGGGCCCGGTCACGGAGCGCGGCGAGGCTGCCTCCGTCGGCGGCGTCGCCGACCAGGGGCGAGCCGACACCGACCGCGATCGCGCCGGCCGTGAGGCAGGCGTGGGCGGCGAGTGCGTCGATTCCGCCGACGGGAACGAAGGGCGCGTCCGGGAAGGGACCGCGCAGCGCCTTCAGATAGTCCGCTCCCCCGAAAGGCGCGGCGGGGAAGAGCTTCAGTGCCTCGGCTCCGAGCGTGCGGGCGGCGATGACGTCGGTCGGGGTCAGGACTCCGGCGAGGACGGGCAGACCCAGGTCCCGGGCCGCGCGGACGCCGTCGCCGAGTCCGGGTGTCACCACGAAGGCGGCTCCCGCGCGGTGTGCGGCGCGGGCGTCGTCGGCGCTCAGTACGGTCCCGGCGCCCAGCAGTGCGTCCGGGCCGAGGGCGTGCCGGGCCCGCTCGATGACGGTGAGGGCGTCCTCTCCGCTCAGGGACACCTCGATGAGGTCGACGCGCTCTTCGGCGAGGGCCAGCACCGTGCGCAGCGCGGCGTCCGCGTCGCGTCCGCGCACGATGGCCAGCAATCGGCGGGAGGCCAGGGCGGCTTGCAGATCCACGGAAGGTAACTCCCTTTCTCGGCAGCGGTGTTCAGGTGCAAGGGCAGGCGGTGCTTAGGGTGAGGCGCCAGCGCACCTCGCCGGAGGCGGGGACGCGGGCGGCGTCGCCGGGGCCGGCCTCGGCCAGGTCGAAGACCCGGCCGAGCATCGGTTCGACGCCGGTGCTCCGGTAGGGGTCGTGCCGGGGGAAGCCGCCGAGGTTGCGCCACAGGGCGACCGAGACCGGCTGCCCTTCGGCGTGCACGGCCAGGTTGAGGCGGTGGGGGCCGTCGTGGACGCAGGCTTGCCGGGCGTCGACGACGGCCCCCACCGCGGTGCCGTCGTCGGGGCCGAGCCGGTCCAGCGGCACTCCTGAGGGAGCGGGCCAGGCGCCGCTGATCCAGGGGGCGCCGTCCGGCCAGGGCCGGTCGACGAGTGCGGCGGCCTCCGGGAACAGGCGGGTGGGCGCGCCGTCGGGCAGGTGCAGGGTGGTGTCGGCCGACAGGTCGAGCAGGGCGTGTGCGGCCCAGATGAAGCGGAACCCGGGCCCGGCGGCGAGGACGTAGTCGGCCTCGGCCCCGTCGGCCGTGGCGCGGATCGTGCGGCGGAGGGTGAACTCCTCGCAGCGGATGGACTCGGCGGCGCCGTCCCGGGTCCAGGGCCGGGACCAGACGTTCCCGTGGTCCGGGTCGCCGCGGACGGTGGGGACGCACTCCTCCAGCCCGCCCGCGTCCACGAACGCCGCACCGGGGGCGGCCTGGTGGCGCTTCGGGTCGGGGCGGTGCCAGAGCCACTCGCGGCCGGGTGACGCGAGGGAGGTCCAACGGCCGCCGTGGACGGGGTCGGTGACGATGTCCAGCGGCACGGTCACCACTCCGCGAACGTGCCGTCGGGGTGCCGCCACACGGGGTTGCGCCAGGCGTGCCCGGCGCGGTCGGCGGCGCGGACGGCGGCCTCGTCGACGGTGACGCCGAGGCCGGGCGCGGTACCGCGCGGTGCGTACCCGTCGACGAACCGGAAGGGTTCGGGGTCGACGACGTAGGAGAGCAGGTCGGCGTCCTTGTTGTAGTGGATGCCCCGGCTCTGCTCCTGGATGAGGAAGTTGGGTGTGGCGAAGGCGACTTGCAGGCTGGCCGCGAGGGCGATCGGCCCGAGGGGACAGTGCGGGGCGAGGTGGGCGCCGTAGGTCTCGGCGAGGGAGGCGATGCGGTGGACCTCGGAGATGCCTCCGGCGTGGGACAGGTCGGGCTGGGCGACGGCGATTCCGGCGGCGAGCGGAGCGAGGAACTCCGCTCGGGAGTAGAGGCGTTCGCCGGTGGCCAGCGGCACCGGGCTCGTGGCGACGAGGCCGGGCAGCAGGTGGTTCTGCTCGGGGACGACCGGCTCCTCGACGAACAGGGGGTGCAGGGGGGCGAGTTCGTTCAGGACGCGGCGGGCATTGGCGGCGGTGAACCGGCCGTGGAAATCGACGGCGACGTCGCGATCGGGCCCGAGGACGTCGCGGGCGGCCGCCACGCGGGCGACGACCGCCGCGGTCTCGGCCATGGTGGCAGCCGGCCCGACACGTCCGGCGCCGTTCATCTTCACCGCGGTGAATCCCGCCTCCACCTGCGCGGTGATCTGCTCGGTGAGTTCGGCGGGTTCGTCGCCGCCGACCCAGGCGTAGACGCGGACCCGGTCGCGCACGGGGCCGCCGAGCAGGGCGTGCACGGGGGCGCCGTAGGTCTTGCCCGCGATGTCCCACAGGGCCTGGTCGAGTCCGGCGACGGCGCTGGAGAGAACTGGTCCGCCGCGGTAGAAGCCGCCCTTGGTGAGGACCTGCCAGTGGTCCTGGATACGGAGCGGGTCCTGGCCGAGGAGGTATTCGGCGAGGACGTCGACGGCGGCCCTGACCACCTCGGCGCGGCCCTCGACGACAGGTTCGCCCCAGCCGGCCACACCCTCGTCGGTCTCCACGCGGCAGAACAGCCAGCGTGGCGGTACCAGGAAGGTTTCGACGCGTGTGATCTTCACCGGCCACCGGTGCCTTTCGTGTCGTCGGGCCCGTCGATGCGGTCCAGGTCGCGTCCGGCCTGGTCGAGCAGGGCGCGCATGGCCGCCTCGGCGGCCCGCGGGTCCCCGTCGCGTACGGCGTCCAGGACGGCGCGGTGGGCGGGCACGGGGTCCTCGCTGTGAGGGGAGCTGTGCACGATGCGGTCGCGGTGGGCGAGTCCCGACTCGATCACCACCTCCATGCGTTCCAGGAGTTCGTTGTGGGTGGCGGCGAGCAGGGCACGGTGGAAGGCGAGGTCGGACTCGACGGCGTGGGCGGCGCCGGTGCCGTGCTCCCCCATCGCCGTCAGGGCGTCCTCCAGGGCCGCGAGGTCGGCGTCGGTCCGGCGTTCGGCGGCCAGCCGGACCGCGGCCGGTTCGACGATGGCACGCACCTCGGCGAGGTTGCGCAGCAGGCCTCGGTCGGCCTCGGCGGAGCCGGCGCCCTGGATCTGCCAGCGCAGCACGTCGGCGTCGAGCAGGTTCCAGTCGGAGCGGTCGCGCACGAATGTGCCGCGTTTCTGGCGGGCGTCGACCATGCCCTTGGCGGCGAGGACCTTGAGGGACTCGCGCAGCGCGGTGAGGCTGACGTCCAGCTCCCGCTGCAGCGCCACGAGGTCGAGCGTGGCCCCCTCGGGGATCTCGCCGCCGAGGATGCGGCGGGCGAGGAACTCCACGGTCTGACCGTGCACGCCGCGGCGGGCGTAGGGCGTCATGTCGTACAGCCTTTCGGTGATCGGGGCGCGGTCATGCGGAGGCCTTCAGGACGCTCCAGCCGCCGTCGACGAGGAGGTGCGACCCGGTGATGTAGGAGGCCTCGTCGGAGCCGAGGAACGCGATGGCCGCGGCCACTTCGGCGGGAGTGCCGAAGCGGCGGGCCGCCGTCTCGGCGACGCTGCGCGCGCGGTCCTCGGGCGGCACGCGGTCCCAGGCGGCCGTGAGGATCGGCCCCGGCAGGACGGCGTTGACGCGGACCTGGGGCCCGTACTCGACGGCGAGCTGGCCGCACAGGGACAGCAGGGCGCCCTTGGACGCGGCGTAGGCGGGATGTCCGGGGATGCCCTTGTGGGCGTGGACGGACGAGGTGAGAACGACCGCGCCGCCCCGGTCGCGCAGGTCGGGCAGGACGGCGCGGACGCCGAGGAAGCAGGCGGTGAGGTTGACGTCGAGCTGGCGGTGCCAGGAGGCGAGGGAGAGTTCGTGGGCGGGGTGGACGTCGACGGTGTAGGCGTTGCTGACCAGGACGTCGACCGGTCCGAAGGAGTGGGCGGCGGCGACGATGCGGCGCCAGTCGTCCTCGGCGGCGACATCGGCCGTGACGAAGCGGGCCCGGCCCCCGTCGCCGGTGATCCCCTCCGTCACGCCGCGGCCCCTCTCCTCGTCGATGTCGGCGAGCACGACGGTGGCTCCCTCCTGGGCGAGGCGTGCGGCGGTGGCGGCTCCGATGCCGGAGGCGGCTCCGGTGACCACGGCCGTGCGGCCGGTGAAGCGGGCACCGCCGCGTCGTGCGGGCTGGTCCATCGTGGGGTACGGCTCCTTCGAGGGTCGGGCACAAAGTGCGGGTCCGTGGGGCTGGACGGGTCGAATCTATGCCGGTCGCGGGCCCGGGTGACGGGTCAGGACGACCAGTTCGGCGTCGTGGTCGGCGGTCCACGCGAACGGCAGCCCGTAGTGCAGGAGGTGGGCGCCGGCGTAGGTGGTGCCGGATGCCTCGTCGCGGTAGCGGGCGCCGGGGTCGAGGCCGCACAGGCGTAGGCGGGCGGGACGTCCGGGTACGAGGGGAGCGCCGTCCAGCCGTCCCGTGTTCAGGGCGGCGACGACGGTCCGGCCGTCCGCGCCGTCGTACTGGACGCCGCAGGTGGCGTCGTCCGGGCTGCCGAGCAGGTGGGCCTCGCCATGGTGGATCACGTCCCGTATGTCCTTGTAGCGGGCGATCCACCGGCCGGCCTCGGCGCGGCGCTGCGGGGGCCAGGTGCGCAGGTCGGCGCCGACGCCGAGGACTCCGCACATCGCGGTGACGAAGCGGAAGGCGAGGCTGCGCGGGCGGGGATCGAAGATTCCGGGGGCGTCGGTGACCCAGGAGCTCATCACGTGCGGGGCGTGGGCGTGCAGGAAGCCGTACTGGATGGCGAGCCGGTCCAGGGGTGCGGTGTTGTCGCTGGGCCAGACGACGTCGGTGCGGGCGAGGGTCGTGTGGTCGATCCGGCCTCCGCCGCCGGCGCAGCCCTCGACGCTCACGTGGGGGTGGGCGGTGCGCAGGTGGTCGAGGACGCGCAGGTATCCGTGGACGTGGGCGGCGTCCAGGTCGAGGCGTTCGGCGGGGGTGTCGCCGGGCCGGCCGCGTTCGGTGGGCGGCCGGTTCATGTCCCACTTGAGGTAGTCGACGCGGTGCTCGGTGAGCAGCCGGTCCAGGGTGGCGATGACGAAGTCCTGGACGTCCGCGCGGCCGAGGTCCAGGAGCAGTTGGTTGCGGACCAGGCGGGCGGGGCGGCCGTCGATCCGGTAGGCCCAGTCGGGGTGTTCGGCCAGCAGCCGGCTGCCGGGGCTGACGGCCTCGGGTTCGATCCACAGGCCGAAGTCCATGCCGAGGGCGCGGACGTCCTCGACGAACCGGCCGAAGCCCCCCGGGAAGGCGGCCGGATCGGGGTGCCAGTCGCCGAGGCCGGCGGTGTCGTCCACGCGGCCCGTGAACCAGCCGTCGTCCACGACGAACAGCTCGATGCCGATGTCGGCTGCGGACTTGGCGAGTTCGAGCTGTCCGGCCGAGTCGACGTCGAAGCCGGTCGCCTCCCAGGAGTTGTAGAGGACCTTGCGGGGGCGGTGCAGCCGCGCTCCGGCGAGGTGGCGCTCGTAGCGATGCCATACGCGGGACAGGCCGTCGAGTCCGTCCGCGCTGAACGCGCAGGCGAGACGTGGCGTGGTGAGGGTCTCGCCGGGCGCGAGGAGGACGGCGCCCTCGTGGGGCACGCGCCCGGCGCGGACCCGGACGGCGCCGCCGGCTTCGGCCTCCGCGGTGATGTGCCAGTTGCCTGGCCACTCCAGGGCGATGCCGTAGGCGGGCGCGTCGTCCGCGGCGAGGTTCTGGACGGCGAGCCAGGGCGCGTAGGCGTGCCCGGGGGTGCCCTGGGTGCTGCCCATGGTGAAGGTGCCCCGGGTGAGGGCGAGTTGGGTGCGCTGGAACTCCTGGGACCACTGGCCGGCGAGATAGGTGAGCCGGGCCCCCACGGTGACCGGCACGTTGACGGCGCCGGAGTCGAACCGTTCCAGACGCAGCTCCTGCCCGCCGGTGCAGGCCAGTTCGGTCCAGCGGTGCAGGACGTCGGTGCCGGGGACGACGGCGTAGCACAGGGTGGTGCGCAGGCCGAGGAGGTCGTCGGTGAAGGTCAGCCGGAGACCGCCGGTGTCCTCCTGCGCCCCGGTGAACTCCCACCAGACGCCGCGTTCCTGTCCGGGGCGGGCTGCGATCAGGTCGGCGCCGGTGAAGGGCCGTTGCCCCTGGGGCAGGTACTCGGCGGGGGCGGCGTCGGCGGGAGTGATGAAGTGGGTGCGGTGCGACCAGTCGAGGGCCGACGGGCCCTCCTCGACCCCGTGCGGGCCCCAGGCGTCCAGTTCGGCCCAGGGCCCGTCCGGGGACAGCCGCACGGTGTAGCTGGTGCTCTCGGTGCGCAGGGTCCAGCGGTCGTACACCGTCACTTCACAGCTCCGAGGTTCAGTCCGGCCACGAAGTGACGCTGGAAGCGGAGGAAGACGGCGACTGTGGGGGCGGCGGCGATGACGGACCCGGCGGCGATCACGTTCCACATGGACACGTACTGTCCCTGGAGTCCGATCAGGGCGGCGGTGATGGGCATCCTGCTGTCGCTGCGCAGGACAGTGATCGCCCACAACAGGTCGTTGAAGATCCAGGTGAAGGACAGGGCGCTGAGCGCGGCGAGGGCGGGACGGGTGAGGGGGAGGATGATCCGCCAGAAGATCTGCCAGGGGCCGGCTCCGTCGACCACCGCGGCCTGCTGGATCTCGGCGGGGATGGACCGCATGAAGCCGTGCAGGACGAAGACGTAGAAGCCGACACCGAAGCCGACCTGCACACCGATCAGCGCGGGCAGTGTGTCGTACACACCCATGAGCTCGCTCAGCCTGGACACCGGGATGAGCAGGATCTGCGGCGGGAGCAGGTTGCCGCCGAGCATGAGCAGGAGCAGGGAGCGACGGAGGGGCATCTCGTAGCGGCTGAGCGCGAACGCGGCCATCGCGGCGAGTGCGAGGGTCACCACGACGCACGGGACGGTCACGGCCAGGCTGTTGATGAGGGCGCGCTGCTGGCCGCCGTCGACCCAGGCCTGCTTGAAGTTGCCGAGGGTGAAGGACCGGGGCCGACTGCCCAGCCCATGCGCGGCGATGTCGTCGAAGGACCGCAGGCTGGTGACCAGGACCAGGGCGATCGGCAGCAGCCACAGCAGGGACAGGGCCCCGGCCCCGGCGTGGAAGCCGGCGGTCGACAGGCGGCGCCGGCGCAGGGCGGCAGCGGAGGAGGTGCGCGCAGTCGTCATCAGTCCGCCTCCCGGAAGGCGCGCACGAGGTAGGAGGCGATCACCCCGAAGGCCAGCAGGAAGATGACGACGGCCAGGGCCGAGCCGTAACCGAGCCGCAGGGACTGGAATGCGGTGGAGTACATGTAGGTGCTCAGCAGTTCCGAGGAGTGATAGGGACCGCCGCGGGTGAGAGACCACACCACGTCGAAGGAGCGCAGCGAGTCGATGACGATGACGGACAGGACGACCGCGTTGACGCCGCGGAGCTGGGGCAGCGTCACATGGCGGAAGCGCTGCCAGCGTCCGGCCCCGTCGACCTTGGCCGCTTCGTACAGGGCCGGGTCGATGCCCTTGAGGCCGGCCAGGTACAGCACCATGACGTAGCCGATCTGCCGCCACAGGGCGGGCACGATGACGGCGTACAGGGCGGTGTCCTGGTCGGCGAGCCAGGCGTGGCGCAGGCTGCCGAGGCCGACCGCCTGGAGGAGCTGGTTGAGGACGCCGTCGGGCTGGTAGATCGCCTGCCAGACGAGGGCGGTGGCGACCAGGGAGAACACCACCGGCAGGAACAGGGCGGCGCGGTAGAAGCCGACCCCGCGGCGTTCCTGCTGGAGCAGCAGGGCGGTGGCGAGGCCGAGCAGCGCGGACAGTCCGCCGAACAGCAGCAGCCACAGCACGGTGTCGACGGCCGCGGTGCGGAAGATGTCGTCGTGGATCATCTCGCGGAAGTTGCCGAGGCCGACGAAGCGCGGTGCGGAGATCCCGTCCCAGCTGGTGAGGGCCAGGTAGAAGCCCTGCAGGGCCGGCCAGAACACCCAGAGTGCCTCGGCCAGCAGCGGGACGAGCACGAACGCCAGGACCAGCGGAGGGGTGCGGCGCGGGCCCTGGGCCCTTCGGCCGCGGGGCGGCGTCGGGGTCGGGGTCGGGGCCTTGCGTGCGACCGTGGTCAAGGCGGCCACGTCACGCTCCCCAGATCTTCTGGGCATCGCGCTGCCAGTCCGTCAGGATGCTGTTGATCTCCTTGGGCTTGGCGATGAACTTGGTCAGGGCAGCATCCGCGGTGGGCTGAAGGGCGTCGCTGGAGTCGCGGTTGAAGAACTGGGTGATCTCGACGGCCTCGTCGATGTGCTTGCGGCCCTTCTTCACCAGCGGGGTCCCGGTGTCCTTGGCGTCGGGGTGGCACGGCAGCGCGGTGCCGGAGGAGCCCTTGAGGTAGATCTCCTGTGCCTCGGCGCCGGCCAGATAGCGCAGCAGGTCGAAGACCTGCTCGCGGTGGCCGGAGCGGGCGCTGGCGAAGTACCCGTCGGTGGGGGCCTCTTCGGCGAGCGGAATCTTGGGGTCGATGACGGGGAAGCGGAAGAAGTCGATGTCGTCCAGGGCGTCCTTCGGTGCCGCGTCGGCGAAGAACGTGCCGATCAGCATCATTCCCGAACGGCCGTTGAGCAGGGCGGTGGTGGCGTCCTGGAAGGCGACGGCGGTGCCGTTGGGGTCGAAGTACGGGAGCACCTCCTTCCAGCGGTCGAAGACCTTGTGGACCTCCGGGTCGTCGAACCGGTGCTTGCCGGCCAGGAGCTCGCGGTGGAACGGGGCGCCGTTGATGCGGATGTCGAGGTAGTCGAACCAGGCGGACGCGACCCAGGCGGTGTTGCCGCCCGCGCCGAGGCCGATCGGGGCGATGCCCTTGGACTTGAGCTTGTCGCACAGGTCGAGGAAGCCGTCCCAGTCGGTGGGCGGGCTCACCCCCCACTTCGCGAAGTTCGACTTGCGGTAGAACATGCCCCACCAGTAGTAGGTGGTCGGCACGAAGACCTTCTTGCCGCTGCTGGAGGTGCACAGTGTGTGCAGGGCCTTGGAGTAGCGCTGCAGGTCGGACGAGGTCCACACCTCGTCCAGTCCGAGCAGGAGGTTCTTGCGGGCGTACGCGTCCGCGACCGAGCCGGGGTACCAGGTGTAGACGTCCGGCGGGTTGGCGGAGGTGAGGTACGTCGGCAGTTGGGTGCGGAAGGTCTCGGCGGCGACGGTGTTGAGGTCGACGCCCCCCTTCTCCTTGTAGGCGGCGACCAGGTCCTGCATCGCGGCCTTGGCCTGTGGCGCCGAGAGGTTGGACTGCAGGGAGACCGCACCCTTGGAGGAGGCCTTGGACGAGGACGAGGTGGAGGTCACGCAACCGCTGAGCAACGCCGCGGTTCCGGCGGCGCCGGCTCCTGCGAGCAAGCGCCGACGGCTGGTCTGTGGAGAGGTCATGGAAGGCTCCTGCCAGGTCAGGACGATTGGATGATCTACTTGAAGGTGATGCGGTGCACGGTGCCGTCGACTCCGCGGTAGACCGCGTCGACCGCCTCGTTCGCACCCGCGACGGCTCCGAGTGCCCCGTCGAACGCGGCGCTGGGGAACTCCTGCCGCTTCGACCAGCCCTGCCAGGCACCCGCCTCGTACCGCTGCTGCCAGAGCGTGTAGTCACCGGCCCGCGCGTACAGGAGCACCTGGTCGCCGACGGTGACGAGGGTGGGGCTGCCACTGACCGTGCCGCCGAGCGCGCTCCACACCGACCACTGGCCCGAGGTGTCCCGGGAGACGGTCCAGATGTCGTCCGACGCGGTCCGCACGGCGACGTGCACCCGGCCAGTGGAGTCGACCGCCGCGGACGGTCTGCCGTACGTCACACGGCCGTCGGGGGTGCCGAGCGAGGACCAGCCGGAGGACGTGCCGCGCTGCACGATCCGGCCTTCGCCGTCACGTGCGACGAGCGTCCAGTGGCCGGGGTCGGTGAACGCCACCGACGGCGCGTCGCTCAGCCGTCCGCCCAGGCTCTGCCAGTCGCCCCAGCGACCGCCCGTGTAGACCCGCCGGTAGGCACGGGAGTCGGCGCCGCGCACGAAGACGTCGATACGGCCGTCGGCGGAGGCATGGGCGGAGGGCTGGCCGAGGATGCCGCCCTTCACCGGACCGCCGAGGTCCCGGGTGCTCGGTGCGCCGCTACCGGTGTCCGTGTGCTGGACCAGCGTGCCGTGGGGCCCGCGCAGGAAGGTGTTCACGGTGTCACCGGAGCGCGCGACCGCTGGGTCGGCGGTGGTCCGCTCCCCCAGGCCGGTACCGGGCAGGGCGTCCGCGCCGGTGAGTTCGAGGAACGCGGTTCCATGGGCGGGCACTTCGACCGTGTAGGAGTCGGTGTGGACACCGCGGTCGGCGCGGGCGCGCAGGTCGCGCACGGCGACGGGTCCGCCGAGGGCGGTGTCGGCGAAGCGTACGGTTCGCTGCGCCGGCTTGTCGGACCGGTTGAGCAGGACGACCGCCCGCCTGCCCCGGCCCGAGAGGACCTTGCTGTACACGTCACCGGTGTCGTCGGCGGCGACCCGGACGCCCTGGATGCCCAGGGGGTCCTGGTCGACGGCGATGATCTCCGGGTTGCGCAGGGTGGCGAGCATCGACGCGTTCAGGGTGCGCGGGTCGGAGCCGAGAACGAGCGGGGAGGCCATCTCGGCCCACATCACGAACTGGGTGGTGGACTCCTCCTCGGTCAGCTCCGGTGTGCCGTCGGACGTCGGGCGCATGGGGATGAGGTAGTCGGGATCGTTCCAGTGACCGGGGCCCTGTGCCTCGGGGTGCCAGGCGTTGGCGTCCATGTTGCGCAGGATGTTGGGCCACTCGCCCGGGGTCGGCGTGCCCCAGGCGATGTCGGTGCCGGTGCGCCAGGAGTCCGCGATGGCCGGGGCGTAGACGAACGTGTTGTGGGCGTCCTGCTCGGGGGTGTGGGGCAGGCCCCAGTCGTCGGTGAGCGGATTGCACAGGTTGAGCAGCATGCGGCGGCCGGACTTCGCGACCGCGTCGCTGAGTTCCTTGAACGCGGGGCCCGGATCGAGCTTCGCGCCGATGCCGCAGAGGAAGTCGGCCTTGATGGCGTCGATCTTCCAGCCGGCGAACTGCCGTGCGTCGGCGTCGTAGTGGCCGCGGCTTCCCAGTCCGCAGCTCTTCCCGCCGTCGTACGTGCCGGCGTCGGTGTAGATGCCCGCGCGCAGGCCGCGCTGGTGCAGATACGACACGAGGGCGGGGATGCCGGAGGGGAAGCGATCGGGGTTGGCGACCAACCGGCCCTGCGCGTCACGGGGGTTGTCGGCCTGCCAGCCGCCGTCGAGCCAGACGATGTCGTAGCCGCTGTCCCGCAGGCCGCTGCTGACCAGCTTGTCGGCGACGGAGCGTACCTCCTTCTCGGTGGGCGCTCCCAGTCCGTAGTAGGTGTTCCAGCCCATGTAGGGGGTGGGGGCGAGTCCGCTGTCGTAGAACGCGGGCGCGCCCTGGTCCTGCGAGGCGGAAGCGGAGGTGGAAGCGGTGGCGGAGGCGGAGGGTGCCGCGGTCGCCGCGACGACCACCATGACGGCGGCGGCGACGCTACGGCGGGTGAGGCGGCGGAGCCCGGGCCTCGGTGCGGGTGCTTGCGAAGTCACGTGCCACTCCCGGGGGTTGGGAAGCAGTAGGGGCGTGACGCGGGCCGCACTGGGCCGGGGGCCTCGGCGTCACGGCGACGACTTTGGACCGCGGCTGAAACCCTGTCAATATTAATTACTAATTTAGTAGAAGCGACTGTCCGACATCTACTGATCTCAGTGACGGGACTACTCCCGCTGCAGGCGCCGCGAGAGCAGCCGGTCCATGTCGCTGACCGCCTCGCGTTGCGTGTCCCGGACCAGCGAAGCACTGGGCTGCGCCACGCTGTCGCCAGGGCCCTTTAGGCTGACCGGCGCAGTCCGGCGCCAGCCGGTGGAGCGGAGCGAAGAGACGTGAGCGACCACGCGCAGGAGCTTGCCGACGTGCAGCGGCAGCACTGGCAGAACACCTACACCGCCGTACGGCGAGCAGCCCTGCACGCCCGCTACCTACGCTGCCGAGGTGTTTCGGTCCGCGGGTGCTGGTGACGTGCTGGAGCTGGGAGCCGGGCACGGTCGTGACGCGCTTTCTTCACTCGCTAGGGCTTCACCGTCCAGGCCACCGACTTCAGCCCCGTCGGGCTGGACCAGATGCGGGACGCCGCTCGTTCCCAAGGAGTCGAACATCGGGTTTCGACCGCGGTGCACGACGGGCGGGACCCGCTACCTCTGCCGGACGCGTCGGTGGACGCGGTTTACGCACACCTGCTGCTGTGCATGGCCCTGTCGACCAAGGAGATCCACGCCGTGGTCGGCGAGATCAGTCGCGTACTGAGGCCGGGCGACGTGTTCGTCTACACCGTCCGTCACACCGGCGACGCCCACTACGGTGCCGGTACCCCGCACCGCGACGACGTCTTCGAGCACGGCGGCTTCGCGGTGCACTTCTTCCCTCGCCACCTTGTCGACTCGCTCGCTGAGGGATGGACGCTCAACGAGGTCCACGATTTCCAAGAAGGCGATCTCCCCCGCCGCTTGTGGTGCGTCACGCAGACCTTGCCCCGGTGAGCGAGGCTCCGATCCCCACAGCCGACATCACCGTCGACGGCACCGGCCTGCTGTGCATGACGCTCCTGCTGCGTCTCCGCAAGCCGATCGAAGCGGCAGAACCAGGCACCGTCGTGCACGTAGTCGCCGCCGACCCGGCCGCACCCCTCGACCTACCAGCCGGCTGCCACATGGTCGGCCACGACTACCTCGGCCCTACGCCCGGCGATCAACCGGTGTACGCCCTCCGACTGGCCACCGACACACGTCCCACTCGCCCCGACGCACCTTGGCACGGGGCCCCGTAACGCCAGAACCCTTCGTTCCAGCTACGGGTCACGAGGCGACCGTGCCCCAGTCGTGCCCGGTCGAGCGGGAAACAGCGCTGAACCGCGGGCACTCACGGGCGGCAGGCAGCACGACGGCCCCTGACAGGAAGCTGGTCAGGGACTCGCACCCAGATAGTCCAGCCGCTCTCACGCGCGCTTCGCGACTCGGATCAGCGGACCGAGTGCTGTGGGTTCCGGGCTCCGGGCTCCGGGCTGCGGGCTGCGGGCTGCGGGCTGCGGGCTGCGGGCTGCGGGCTGCGGGCTGCGGGCTGCGGGCTGCGGGCTGCCGAGGAGGTCAGCCGTGCTGCAGCGCGGCAAGACCCTTCTGCATGTCTTCGGTGTTCATCACCGGCTGGATCTCGATCTTCGCTCCGAGTCTCTCGAAGAGCGGCTCCGCGATCGTGGGCAGCAGTGAACTGTCCTGCATGTCGAAAACGAAGGTGCAGGTCCGCCCGCCCTCGCTGGGGCCGAAGTAGGCCGCCTCGGGCTTGAGTAGTTCCATCATCGACAGCATGATTTTCGACAGTGTGCCGTTCTTGACTGCCTCATTCGAGATCTGGGTGTCCAGATGGGCTCTCAGCATGACCCTCATCGCACGCGCTCCTTCCGTCCACCACGACCGGCGCGGTCCCGTCCGCGCTCACTGAGACCCGGTGACGTCCCGCTCAGCCTCTCCTCGAGTGATCAGGGCAGCAACATCTCGTCCTCCGTCCGTGTCGCAGGTCGCAGGTCGCAGGTCGCAGGTCGCAGGTCGCAGGTCACAGGTCACAGGTCACAGGTCACAGGTCACAGGTCACAGGTCACAGGTCACAGGTCGCAGGTCGCAGGTCGCAGGTCGTGAGCAAGGACGACATCGTCAGCAGGTAACTGTTCCGAAGGGCGTGACTCGGTCGCAAGGCAGTGGTCGATGAGTCGAAGTCGGCGTCATGCCTACGCGCCCGAAGTGTCGGGGTGAAGGGCTTGCCGGTTCTGCCGCTCCGAAGACGGCGGCCTGCTTTGTGTGGCCAACAAGTCCTCTCCACTGGGCCGGCTGCCCCGTTCTGCTCGGGAGGCGGCCACTGCCACTGAATAGTCGCCCAAGACGGCAGCCCCGGCGCTGACGGCTACGAGTTCACTGCTCGGGCCGGTTCACGCGGATGAGTGTCTGCTGCCCGTTGGCGACGAGCTTTCGCGCGCCGTCTTTTTGAACACCGAACACCTCCAGCTGGCACACGGTCAGCGTTCGGCCGGACTTCAGGACTGTCCCGACCGCCTCGATGTAGTCACCGGTGGCCGGTGCGAGGAGGTTGATCTTGTATTCGACGGTGAGGACTTCGGCGCTCTCGGGGAACAATGTGTAGGCGGCGTATCCGCCGGCGCTGTCCGCGATGGCGCTGGTTGCCCCGGCGTGGAAGTAACCGTGCTGCTGGGTCACTTCGGGGCGCGCGGGAAGCGTGATCTGAACGCGACCCGGAGCGATGCGGCTTATCCGTGCACCGAGGTGGGCCATCAGTCCCTGGCGGTCGAAGCTGTCCTGGATGCGCTTTTGCACCTCGGGGCTCGCCTGGTCCTGCTGAGTCTGGTCTTCCACGTGCTCTCCTTCGGCGGACATCACGCTGTGCAGGGTGTGAGACGGGTTGTCATCCGACCAGACGTTCCGCAAGCAGGAACCCGCCGATGGCGATCATCATGGCACCGGAGGCGTGGGTGACAGCTCGTGCCGCCGACGGCCGCGTCTTCAGTACGGTGCGGGCGAGGACGCCGACGGCGAGGTAGACCAGGGCGCAGGCGGTCATGTGGAGCGTGCCGAGCAGTCCGGTCTGCGCGGCGATGGGCCAGCTCGCAGCAGAGTCGATGAACTGTGGGAACAGCGAGAAGTACAGCAGCAGCGCCTTCGGGTTCAGGCCGCTGATCCCGGCGCCCTTGAGTGCGACCTGCCAGCGCGAGGAAGCCACGGCTCCTGCCTGCGCGGCCGTGGCCAACGTGGTGGGCTGTCGCAGTACGCCCCAGCCGAGCCACATCAGGTAGGCGGCCCCGGTGACGGTCAGCGCAGTGAGCACGGTCGGCGAGCTCGCCACGATCACCACCAGCCCTGCCACGGCGAGCAGGGTGTATCCCACGTATCCGGCTACCAGTCCCGCGACCGCAGGGACGACCGATCGCTCCCGCAGCCCCGCCGAAATCGCATAGGCCCAGTCCGCGCCCGGAGTGAACACCAGCAGCAGATCCACCACCAGGAAAGCCGCCACCGTTGTCGTGTCCATCGCTCCCTCTCCATTCGTTGCCCTGGAAGGGAAGATTAGGCACGATGGCCCGGAAGGTGTTCCTTTCTTTACCCCGCGATCGCGCCGTATAGGGGAGAATCTTCTTCATGGATGCCCTTGATCGGAAGATTCTTACCGAGCTCCAGCAGGACGGCCGCCTGACGGTCACCGAGCTTGCCGCCCGCGTGCAGCTGAGCGTCTCGCCCTGCCACCGCCGGCTACGCGACCTCGAACGCGAGGGGGCCATCCGGGGCTACCGTGCCATCGTCGATCCGGCCGCCGTCGGCCTGGACTTCGAAACCCTCGTCTTCGCCACTCTGCGCTGGGAGAACCCCGACACCGTCACCGCCTTCGAAGAAGCCGTGACCGCCATCCCTCACGTCATCCAGGCCCAGCGCCTCTTCGGCGAACCCGACTACCTCCTACGCGTCGCCACCGCCGACCTGGCCGCGTACCAACAGCTCTACGACCAGCAGTTGGCCAGGCTGCCCGGCGTCCAGCGCCTGACCTCCACCCTCGTCATGAAGAACGTCATCGACGATCGCCCCCTGCCCGGGCATGGATGATGACTTGCCACCCGCGAGTTGACGCACCCGCAACCGCACCACAACCGCACTAGACCGAGCAGGGATCAGCGGGAAACCACAGCAAAAGCGTCCGAGACCGACGAAGCCGCACCTCAACCGTTCGCCCAGGTCAGCGCCCGAATCGGCCGCGAAGGGGACGCGACTTCCCAAGCAGAGGTCCTCCGCTCCTGGTTGGTCCCAGAGTCGCTGCCGGTGGCGTCTTCTCCTGCCACCCTCACGGGAAGCCACTTCCAAACCGTCGTCGACCTGGACGCCACACAAGCAGACGCTCCACCCCTCGGAGCCAGCGCCCTCGACTGGCTCGTCGAGGAGCCAGCGCCCTCGACTGGCTCGTTCAAAGAAGGGATGGCCCGGGCCGAGCTCACCGATCGCGTTCCCGGGGCGCCTCTGGGCCCCCGCCCGGTCTTCTCTGGGTGAAGGCGGTCAACCAGGAGGAACGCCCCTCACAGACGCGACTCTTGACGCGCAGTCGGCCAGACGTGGTTCCTGGCGTCCAGGTCGTTCGTACAGTGGTGCGCTCCACCTGGATGCCAGGACCCACGCCCGCTCCACGGTGTGTGGTCGACGGCAGACGGGATGGGAGCTGGGGTGAGTGTTGGGCTGCTGAGGAGTAGCTCATCCTGCACGGGAGCAGCTGACACTCTGCGTGCGGGAAGGGCGCGTCAGGAGGAGAATGGGACGGAGGGAGTTGAGGACATCATGACGTTCCCCATGACCCCGGAGTACCAGTCATATCTCCGTACCTCAACCGCGAGACACCCGAACGAACGCGCAAGGCTCGTAGTCGCCGTAGGCTCCGTGTGGATCGCCTTCGGCTTCATCCTGGTCATCGCGATCTCGACGGGAGGCATCGGCCTTCTGTTCCTCTTCTTGATGATCCTTTTCGTCATGCTAGCCGAGTGGTTCTTCCACAGGCTGCGAAAAGCCCACC
This sequence comes from Streptomyces sp. NPDC002935, assembly GCF_040611295.1. Lineage (NCBI taxonomy): Bacteria > Bacillati > Actinomycetota > Actinomycetes > Kitasatosporales > Streptomycetaceae > Streptomyces > Streptomyces sp. NPDC002935. Next base: position 63,121 of record NZ_JBEXNW010000027.1, on the reverse strand, counting down.
TTCTCGGCCGCGCCATCAAGGTGACACCTGACAGCTTTCCGGAGATCCACGCGGAAATTGCCGAACTCCAGCGGAAATTCGACTACCACCGGCCGGTCGACGTCTACGTGCTCGACGAGGTCAACGGGAAGATGACGGTGACCAGCCTGCTCGGGACGCGGGTACTCCTCATCCAGGGAGGGTTCGCAGCAGACCTCCAGCAGGATGGACCCGCGGCCCTGCGCTTCATGCTGGGCAACTTCATCTGCTGGCTCAAGGCCCGGCACGGGCGGCTGACCCTCTCCGTGATCATTCTCGAGCACTTGAAGTGGCTGGCGTATGTCGCCCCCTGGATGCTTCCTTACTGGCGTTGCTCGGTATACACGTGCGACCAGTCCGGGTATCTGTGCGCCGAGGACCTTCATGCGTCCCTCGGTGTGATAGCCCGGCTTGCCGCCGGGAAGGAACTGGGTCCCAGCATTTCCCCCACGGGCGTTCTCGAACAGGCCTATCAGGTGTCCCGGCGTCCCCTTTCGCGCTACGCCGAACTGACCCAGCTGGAGCCGCACTTGGTGAACCGCTACGTCAACCTCGTCGCCTTCGCGCGGTCCCTGATGCCTGCCGACTACGAAAGGTTCCTCGCCGGCCTGGACGAGAAGGGCCGCCGCCTCCTCAGGGACCTCCTGCTGCAAACCCCTCACCGCCAGTCGTCCGGCTCGATCCCCCGGTCGACGACCGGACCCAGGTGAGCGAAAAAGGCGGCGTAAGCCTCGGGCGAGACCCCGGGCAATGCCGGATCAATCCGCTCCGCCTACGCGCACCTAACCGACCCGGTCGCCACAGCTGACCGTCCGCTGTGCACAGCCACGCGTCGACTCGTGCTTGCCGGGTCCCGAGGTCTCGTCGAGGACAGAGTGCTCAACCGGATCACAGCATCTGAGGCACTGTTCATCACGCGTCTCAACCTGAGGGACCCCAACGGTAGGAAGTCGATCCTTATCCAATCCGGCGCCGATTGCAGGGGCACAGGTCAGAGACCCGACCCTTCACTTCTTCGGCATCTGAGGTCACCGCAAGTGAGAGCCCGCGTGACGCTGTCCGCTCACCTGCAGCAGCAGGGGTAGCAGTAACACATGACGGCCCCGAAGCGACCGGTCTCGAAGGAGTACTGGACACCGGCGGGGATGAACATCCAGTCCCCCGCCGTCAGTTCTTGCCCTTCGTAGGTGATCGAGCCACTGACGACGAACCGGATACCATCGCCGTCGTCGTGTGAATGCATAGGTGTTTTTGCGCCGGGCTCAGCCACAGTGATGAACAGATGGGAAGGCTTGTCCAGCCAAACGGGGAGCTGCCACTTCTGGAACCCTGGTGGGACGTTGTCGATAGAAAGGGCCCGCACGGCCTCATCCATCTTCGGATCTCGGGACGTGACGATTCTGCCTTCTGTGCGTAGTCCCACTTTTTGCACGGCCTCTCGAACGGCCTCCACGCAGTCCGCAAAGCTCCGCCTGTTGGGGTCGAACTCGGTCGTCGTCATCGCTTCCTCCTTGGTGGTCAGACCTGTCCATGAGTACCGCGACAATTAGGCATTAAATCCGGCAAACGAGGCCCTCACTCGAGTAGACGCGATCTTCAGATCACGGCAGCAGCAGGATTCAACAGGGCGAGGTTTGGTGATCCCGGACGCCAGCCCCCTCGGCAGGAGCACCAGCCCCAACGTCCCTGGCGACGGCCGCTGCTCAGCTACGCCAGCGAATCCGTCTCTGACTACCGGCTTTGTAAGCGAGCGGGGGTGGTTGCTGTACAGCAGCGGAGTACAGCAACCACAGCAACCGACCATGACCGGCAGTCGCTCTAGAGGTCCTGACAAAGGCGTTGGACGTGTCGGTGGGTGATGAGGCAGGTGGCGAGGCCGAGGAAAGCTTCGTGGATGTCGTCGTCGTTCCCAGCGGATGCGTAAGCGGCGAAAACCGTGGAGCCAGGAGAGGTGCGCTCTACCACCCAAGGGAAAGTGCCCAGGCCGGAGCCGTGCTCGACGCCGCGTTCGGCGATGACCGGGCGGATGCCGCGCTGCCACAGCAGGCGCCGGTACTTGTTTCTCCGCCTCTCCCCGGCACATGTACCCCACCCGGCGCGGGAGATGAGGACCAACGGCCCCTGCCGCGGGAACCGGCCCCCGGCGATCCTGGCGGGGACGACCTGGTCCGGGCACCACGGCCACGAGACAGGCGACGCGACTGTCTGCGGGCACTTATGAGGAGCCGAGAAGACCATGCCTACGATGCCCCGCCCCCCGAAGCCGGAACCCCCGACAGGCAAGTCCCCGACGCACGGCCGAGCGGGTGAAACGCAGGAAACCACCGGTTCGCCCCCGTCCTCCGACCCCGCCACGAACGCGCAGGCTCCACCGTCGGTCGGCCGGCGGCGGCTGATGCTGGCGCTTGCCACGGTCGGGTTCGCGGTGAACTTCTGGGCCTGGGCACTGCTCAGCCCGCTCGGCCCGCGGTTCAAGGACAGCCTGCAACTGAGCGCGTTCCAGCAGGCGTTGCTGGTCGCCGTGCCCGTGGTGGTGGGCTCGCTGGGCCGCATACCGGTCGGTGTGCTGACGGACCGGTTCGGCGGCCGGGTGATGTTCCCGCTGGTCTCCGCGGCAACCATCGTCCCCGTCCTGTATCTGGGGCTGGCCGGACACTCTTCCCTGGACCAGCTGCTGGTGGGCGGGTTCTTTCTCGGTGTCGGCGGCACCGCGTTCGCGGTGGGTGTGCCCTTCGTCAGTGCCTGGTTTCCGCCCGAGCGCAGGGGACTCGCGATCGGTGTCTTCGGCGCCGGGATGGGCGGCACCGCCATCAGCGCCCTGACCACGGTGAATCTGGTCAAGTCGCACGGTCTGGCCACCCCGTTCGTGGCGACCGCGATCGTACTGGCCGGCTATGCGCTGGTGGCTGCGGTCCTGCTGCGCGACGCTCCAGGCAGGACCGTACCGCCCGGGACCATGACGGGCCGGCTCGCCGCCACCGTCAGGCTCGGTGTCACCTGGCAGGCATCCGCGCTGTACGCGGTCGCGTTCGGCGGATACGTCGCCTTCTCCGTCTATCTGCCCACCTACCTCAAGTCCGGGTACGGCCTGGCACAGGCCGACGCGGCCAACCGGATGGCCGGGTTCGTCCTGCTGGCGGTGATGATGCGGCCGGTCGGCGGCTGGTTGTCCGACCGACTGGGCCCCACCCGCGTGCTGGCCATGGCGCTCGGCGTGGTCACGCTGAGTGCGGCCGTTCAGTCCTTCGCCCCGCCGCTGGCCCCGCTGGGCACCATCACCTTCCTGACGATCGCCGCCGCGCTCGGCGCGGGCAGCGGTGCCACCTTCGCCCTCGTCGCCCTGCTCGCCCCGGCCGGCAAAGTCGGCGCCGTCACCGGCGTCGTGGGCGCGGCCGGTGGGCTGGGCGGCTTCGTCCCACCACTGCTGATGGGTTCCCTCTACGGCGCCTACGGCACCTACGCGCTCGGGCTGGCCCTGCTCGCCCTGATCGCCGCCACCGCCCTGGCATTCACCGCGACCACTGTCCGCAAGGCCGTCACCCGCGGCACCCACCGCACCCCGACGGCTGTCAACCCGGCGTGAGACGAGTCACCATGTGTGAGTACTGCGGCTGCCAGGCACTACCCGAGATCGCCGAACTGACCCGCGAACACGACCTGGTCGTCAATCTCATCGGGCACGTCCACACCGCGCACTGCGACGCGGACATCCCCCGGATGGCGTGGATCGCGCGCCGCGTATCCGCCGTTCTCGTGCCGCACACGGCAGTGGAGGAGCTGGGTCTCTTCCCGCCCCTGGCGGAGGAGTTTCCCGACGGCATCGCGGCGCTTCGGGCCGAACACCGGCACATCGAGGCCGTACTCGACGAGGCCGCCGTGGGCGTCCCGGCCGACCCCGCCTGGCCCCTGCGGCTCCTGGACGCCCTGGACCTGCTGCGCAACCACATCCTCAAGGAACAGGACGGCGTGTTCCCCGCCGCCCTGGCCGGGCTGAGCACCGAGGACTGGGAGGCAATGGACGCGGTCCGCACCCGCGTCGGAACGTTGTGCGCGGATTTCGCCACAACGGGATTCGCCACGACGGAGTTCTCCCCGGAAGCCGGTGTCGACAAGCAGCACGCCGGATCACAGCAGGACGGGCCGCTGACGCCCGGGAAGGCGGCATCATGAGCCCAGGAACCCCAGGAACCGACCCGCAGGCACGACAACCAGCCGGTCTGGACGGAGAGTTGGCGGACGCGCTGGTGAGCACCCGCCGGTTCTTCACCCGGGCCGAGGTCTCGGCCGACCACCGCACCCTGTACAAGATCGGCGGCCGGAAGGCCGACGACTTCTACCGGGACCGGTGGAGCCACGACAAGGTGGTGCGCTCCACGCACGGGGTGAACTGCACCGGCTCGTGTTCGTGGAAGGTGTACGTCAAGGACGGGATCATCACCTGGGAGTCCCAGCAGACCGACTACCCCACCGTCGGCCCGGACAGCCCGGAGTACGAGCCGCGCGGCTGCCCGCGCGGCGCCGCGTTCTCCTGGTACACCTACTCACCCACCCGCGTCCGCTACCCCTATGTACGCGGGGTGCTCCTGGAGATGTACCGGGAGGCCAGGGCCCGGCTCGGTGACCCGGTGCTGGCGTGGGCGGACGTCGTCTCCGACCCGGAGCGGTCCCGGCGCTACAAGTCGGCGCGCGGCAAGGGCGGCCTGGTGCGGGCGAGTTGGGACGAGGCGAGCGAGATGATCGCCGCCGCCCATGTGCACACCATCAAGGAATACGGTCCTGACCGGCTGGCCGGGTTCTCGCCGATACCGGCGATGTCGATGGTCTCCCATGCCGCAGGCGCCCGCTTCTACTCGCTGCTCGGCGGGGTGATGCTGTCGTTCTACGACTGGTACGCCGACCTGCCGGTCGCCTCCCCGCAAGTCTTCGGGGACCAGACGGACGTACCCGAGTCCGGCGACTGGTGGGACGCCGGCTATCTGATCATGTGGGGCTCGAACCTGCCGGTGACCCGCACCCCGGACGCGCACTGGATGGCGGAGGCCCGCTACCGGGGGCAGAAGGTGATCGCGGTCGCCCCGGACTACGCCGACAACGTGAAGTTCGCCGACGAGTGGCTGCCCGCCGCGCCGGGCACCGACGGGGCGCTGGCGATGTCGATGGGGCACGTGATCCTCAAGGAGTTCTTCGTCGACCGCCAGGTCGGCTACTTCACCGACTACGTCAAGCGGTACACCGACCTGCCCTTCCTCGTCACCCTCGAAGAACGCGGCACCGGGGCGGACGTGAGGTACGCCCCGGGGAAGTTCCTGACCGCGGCCGACTTGGGCGGCACGGCGGCCGAGGCGGAGAACGCGGAGTTCAGGACCGTCCTGCTGGACGCCGCCACCGGCGAGCCGGTCGTCCCGAACGGTTCGCTCGGCCACCGCTACGGCGAGTCCGGAGCCGGGAAGTGGAACCTCGACCTCGACGACACCGACCCGCTTCTGACCGCCGCCGACGGCGGTGAGGACGCCGTAACAGTGGAGCTGACCCGGTTCGACACCCCGGACGGGACCGCCGGACAGTTGCGGCGAGGTGTCCCCGTACGCCGGGTCGCCGGGCAGTTGGTGACCACGGTGTTCGACCTGCTCCTCGCCCAGTACGGCGTCGCCCGGGACGGGCTGCCGGGGATCTGGCCGACCGGCTACGACGACCCTGACCAGCCCTACACCCCGGCCTGGCAGGCGGCCATCACCGGCGTGGCCGGTGAGACGGCGGCCCGCATAGCGCGCGAGTTCGCCACGAACGCGGAGGAGTCCAAGGGCCGTTCGATGATCATCATGGGGGCGGGGACCAACCACTGGTTCCACTCCGACACCATCTACCGCTCCTTCCTCACCCTGACGACGCTGACAGGCTGCCAGGGCGTCAACGGCGGCGGCTGGGCCCACTACGTGGGGCAGGAGAAGGTCCGCCCGATCACCGGCTACTCGGCGATCGCGACGGCCGCCGACTGGCACCGGCCCGCCCGGCAGATGATCCAGACCGCGTACTGGTACCTGCACACCGACCAGTTCCGCTACGACCCCTTCAGCGCCGACACCCTCGCCGCCGCGGGCGCGGGCGGCACGTTCGCCGGGAAGAGCACCGCGGATGTCATCGCGGCCTCGGCCCGGATGGGCTGGATGCCCTCCTACCCGACGTTCGACCGCAACCCGCTCACCCTCGCGACGGACGCGGAAGCCGCCGGCCAGGAGGTTTCGGAATACGTCGTGGACGAACTAAAGGCAGGCAGGCTGCGGTTCGCCGGTGAGGACCCGGACGCACCGGAGAACTTCCCCCGGGTGCTGACCATTTGGCGGGCGAACCTGCTCGGCTCCTCCGCCAAGGGCAACGAGTACTTCCTCAAGCACCTGCTCGGCACCGACTCCGCCGTACGCGCCACCGAAGCGCCGCCCGGCGCCCGCCCGCGCGATGTGGTGTGGCGCGACGAGGCGCCGGTGGGCAAGCTCGACCTGCTGCTCACCCTGGACTTCCGGATGACCAGTACCACCGTCTACTCCGACATCGTGCTGCCGGCCGCGACCTGGTACGAGAAGCACGACCTGAACACCACGGACATGCACCCGTTCGTGAACTCCTTCAACCCGGCCATCCCACCGCCGTGGCAGACCCGCACCGACTGGGACGCCTTCAACACCGTCGCGGCGGCGTTCAGCCGTCTCGCGGAGGGGCGGCTGGACACCCTGAAGGACGTGGTGGCGGCGCCGCTGCTGCACGACACCCCCGACGCGATGGCCACCCCGCACGGGCGTGTCCGGGACTGGAAGGCAGGCGAGTGCGAGCCGGTCCCCGGCCGGACCATGCCCAGGCTGGTGACGATCGAGCGCGACTACCCAGGCGTCGCCGACCGCATGACCGCCCTCGGCCCGCTCCTGGACACCCTGGGCGCCACCACCAAGGGCGTCACCTTCGACGTACGACAGGAACTGGAGTACCTGCGGCACAAGAACGGCACCGTGCGCGGCGGTCCCGCGGACGGCCGCCCCTCGATCGCCCGGGACGTGCAGGTCTGCGAGGCGATCCTGACTCTGTCGGGAACCACCAACGGACACCTGGCCACCCAGGGCTTCCGCACCCTGGAGGCCCGTACCGGCGTCAAGTTGGCCGACCTGGCCGCCGAGGCCGAGGGAAAGCGGGTCACCTTCGCCGACACCCAGGCGGGCCCGGTCCCGGTCATCACGTCGCCGGAGTGGTCGGGGACGGAGTCGGGCGGGCGCCGCTACTCGCCGTTCACCATCAACGTCGAACGGCTCAAGCCCTGGCACACCCTGACGGGCCGTCAGCACTTCTTCATCGACCACGACTGGATCGCCGAACTCGGCGAGTGGATGCCCGTCTACCGGCCGCCGCTCAGCATGCACGCCCTCTTCGACGAGCCCGAGGTGGGCGATCAAGGCGAACTCGGCATCACCGTGCGCTACTTGACCCCGCACAACAAGTGGTCCATCCACTCCGAGTACCAGGACAACCTGTTCATGCTCTCGCTCTCCCGCGGCGGCCCGACCGTCTGGATGAGCAAGGAGGACGCGGCGAAGATCGGCGTGCACGACAACGACTGGATCGAGGCGGTGAACCGCAACGGCGTCGTCGCCGCCCGCGCTGTCGTCTCCCACCGCATGCCGGAAGGCACCGTCTACATGCACCACGCCCAGGACCGGCTCATCGACGTCCCCCGCACCGAGACCAACGGCCGGCGCGGCGGCGTCCACAACTCGCTGACCCGGCTGCTGGTCAAACCCAGCCACCTCATCGGCGGCTACGCCCAGTTGACGTACGCCTTCAACTACCTCGGCCCGACCGGCAACCAGCGCGACGAGGTCACCGTCATCCGCCGCCGTACCGACCAGGAGGTGACGTACTGATGGCCTCAAGTGCGGCGCCCCGCCGCCGGGTCATGGCGCAGATGGCGATGGTGATGAACCTCGACAAGTGCATCGGCTGCCACACCTGCTCGGTCACCTGCAAACAGGCATGGACCAACCGCCCCGGCGTGGAGTACGTGTGGTTCAACAACGTCGAGACCCGCCCCGGCCAGGGCTATCCGCGCCGCTACGAGGACCAGGAGAAGTGGCGCGGCGGCTGGGACCTCAACAAACGCGGCAACCTGAAGCTGAAGGGCGGCGGCCGGTTCAAGAAGCTGATCAACATCTTCTCCAACCCCACGCTGCCCTCGCTCGACGACTACTACCAGCCCTGGACGTACGACTACGAGACGCTGACCAACGCGCCGCTCCAGGAACACACCCCCGTCGCCCGCCCCAAGTCCCTGATCACCGGCAAGGACATGAAGATCACCTGGTCGGCGAACTGGGACGACAACCTCGGCGGCTCCGCCGACCACGGCGACAAGGACGTGCTGCTCGCCGGCATCGCCGAGAAGGTCAAGTTCGAGTTCGAGCAGACCTTCATGTTCTACCTGCCGCGGATCTGCGAGCACTGCCTCAACCCGTCCTGCGTCGCCTCCTGCCCCTCCGGCGCGATCTACAAGCGCTCGGAGGACGGCATCGTGCTGGTCGACCAGGACCGCTGCCGGGGCTGGCGGATGTGCGTGTCCGGCTGCCCGTACAAGAAGATCTACTTCAACCACCGCACCGGCAAGGCCGAGAAGTGCACCTTCTGCTTCCCGCGCATCGAGGTCGGCCAGCCCACCGTCTGCGCCGAGACCTGCGTCGGTCGGCTCCGCTACATCGGCCTGGTCCTCTACGACCCCGACCAGGTCCTCGAAGCCGCCTCCACCCCCGACGCCACCGACCTGTACGAGGCACAGCGGAAGGTCTTCCTCGACCCCGACGACCCGCAGGTGGCCGCCGACGCGGAACGGTCGGGCATCTCACGGGACTGGATCGAGGCCGCCCGGCGCTCCCCGGTCCACGCCCTGATCAACACGTACAAGCTCGCCCTGCCGCTGCACCCGGAGTACCGCACGCTGCCCATGGTCTGGTACATCCCGCCGCTGTCCCCGGTCGTGGACGTGATCCGCGACACCGGCTACGACGCCGAGGACCGCGGCAACCTGTTCGCCGCGATCGACGCCCTGCGCATCCCCGTGGACTACCTCGCCCAGCTGTTCACCGCCGGCGCCCCCGCCCCCGTCGACGCCGTGCTGCGCCGACTGGCCGCCATGCGCAGCTACATGCGCGACATCAACCTCGGCCGCGACCCCGACGCGACCATCCCCGCCGCGGTGGGCATGACCGAGGAGCAGATGTACGACATGTTCCGGCTCCTGGCGCTGGCCAAGTACGAGGACAGATACGTCATCCCGCCCGCGCACGCCGAACAGGCGCACGGCCTGGAGGAGTTGGCCACCGAGTGCAGCCTCGACTTCGAGGACGGCCCCGGCATGGGCGGCTCCGGTCCTTTCGGCGAGGCGTCCGGCGCTCCGGCCCCGATCGCCGTGGAGAACTTCCACCTGCTGCGCGACCGCCAGACCGCCGACGCCGTGGACACCCCGGCGGCCCCCGGCGACAAATCCACCCGGCTCAACCTCCTCAACTGGGACGGCAACGGCCGCCCCCAGGGCCTGTTCCCCCGCTCCTCCGGAGACGAGGACAGCGACGGGAACAGGGACGGCGAAGCACCGAACACGAACACCGAGAGCGAGCCGCGTCCATGACCCCCACGAGCAAGCGCAACGCCGCCGCCCGCGAAGACACTGCCCGGCACGCCGCCGCCTGGCAGGTCCAGTCGCTGCTCCTCGGCTATCCCGACGAGCGGCTCCTCGAACAGGCGCGGCTCGTACGGGCCGTCACCGACACGCTGCCCGACCGGGTCGCCGAGCCGCTGCGCCGATTCCTCGGGCACCTCGACCGGACGCCCGCCACGCAACTGGCGGCGGACTACGTCGCCACCTTCGACCACCGCAAACGCAACTGCCTCTTCCTGACCTACTACGCCCACGGCGACACCCGCAATCGCGGCGCCGCGCTGCTGCGCCTCAAGCAGACCTACGCCGCGGCCGGGCTGCGGCTGACCGACGACGAACTGCCCGACCACCTCTGCGTCGTCCTGGAATTCGCCGCCACCGGCGACCCCGAAGCAGGCCGGCGCCTCCTCACCGAGCACCGGGCAGGACTGGAACTGCTGCGCCTGGCGCTGCGCGACGCGCGCTCCGCGTGGGCGGACGTCCTGGACTCCGTATCGGCGACCCTGCCCCCACTGGCCGGTGACGAGCGCGAAGCCGTCGCCAAGCTCGCCGCCCAGGGACCGCCCGAGGAACAGGTCGGTCTCGCGCCGTTCGCGCCACCAGAGTTCATGCCCGCCCCGACGGGAGGCCGGTCATGATCCCGGACCCGGACGCGCTCGACGTCGTGCTGTGGGTCGTCCTGCCGTACATCGTGCTGTCCCTGTTCGTCGTCGGCCATGTCTGGCGCTACCGCTACGACAAGTTCGGTTGGACCACCCGGTCCAGCCAGCTGTACGAGAGCCGGCTGCTGCGCGTCGGCAGCCCACTGTTCCACTTCGGGGTCCTGGCGGTGGTGCTGGGCCACATCGGCGGCCTGGTGATCCCGAAGGACTGGACCGGAGCCATCGGCGTCAGCGAGCACGCCTACCACCTCATGGCCACCGGGTTGGGGACCATCGCCGGTGCCGCCACCCTGGCCGGGCTCGCGATCCTCGTCTACCGGCGGCGTACGGTCGGGTCGGTGTTCAGCGCCACCACCCGTAACGACAAGCTCATGTACGTCATGCTCACCGTGACCCTGGCACTGGGGCTGTCCGCCACCGTGGTCAGCAACATCATCGGCGGGGGGTACGACTACCGCACCACCATCTCGCCCTGGTTCCGGTCGGTCTTCTCCCTGTACCCCGACCCGGCGCTGATGGCCGGTGCGCCGATGCTGTTCCGCCTGCACGTGCTCAGCGCCCTGCTGCTGTTCGGCATCTGGCCGTTCACCCGGCTGGTGCACATGCTCACCGCACCGCTCGGCTACCTCACCCGCCCGTACATCGTCTATCGCAGCCGGGATGCGCAGTTGGGCTCCCGCGCGCCCCGGCGCGGATGGGAACGCACCTGATGAGCACCCACCACAACGGTCCTGCCCGGTCTCCCGAGACACATCTGGCCGCCGGTGAGGTCACCAATCTGCCGGCCATGGGAGAACAGTTGCTCGCCGATGCCAGGTCCGCGACCGCCGGGAACTCCGGGAGGGCGGCACGAACCGTCGTCGCCCTTCCGGGACTTCGCGTCACCGTGATCGCGCTCGCGTCGGGTTCCGAACTCGCCGAACACGAGGCCCCGGGCGCCGCCACCCTCACCTGCCTGACCGGTCGGGTGACACTCAACACCACCGACCGCACGTGGCCCCTCGGCCAGGGTGACATCGTCGCCATTCCCGACCAACGGCACAGCCTGACCGCCGAGACCGACGCGGCGGTACTCCTCACCGTCCGGCTCGCATGAACACCGGCGGACAAAACGCATCCACCACACCCGCGGAGCGACTCGATTCCAGGACCTCGGGCAAACTGCACGCCGCGTGCGCCGGCACCGCACCGCCACACAGCACGGACAACCGGAACCGGCGCAGAAGATCTCGGGTACCTCGCGCCATCCCCTCCGTGTGCCCTGAAGAGCGGTAAACCACGATCGATCCGGGAGACGCGCGAGGGCGGCACCAGCGTCGCGACCGGCGCTCGCGCGGTGTCGCGATGTCGGCTGTCGCAGCGGCCATCCGGGCTTGGTTGCTCAATCCGCAAGCCAGTTGCCGTGGAAGCCGTACGGCACGCGGGCCGGCAGGTGAACGGTTGCGACCGGGTCGGCGGCGAGGTCGCCCGCGTCCAGGATGACCAGGTCGCTGCGGTCGGTGCCGGCGTCGTAGACGTACGTCATGAGCCAGCCAGGGCCGCCCGCCGCGTCGCCGGCCGGGGCGAAGGCGGCCTCGCCGGGCGTGCGGCGGGGCCCGAAGTCGTGCGCCGTCGCCGCGCCACTGCCCAGCTCGTATCGGACCAGTGAGCTGCCGCAGGTCACGTGCCCGTATGTGGCCTCCAGCCCGGTCAGCCGGTCGTCGACCCGGGGGAACTCGCCGGGACGGTCGTCGCACTGCTCCTCGCGGACCGTCCCGGTGGCCGGGTCGATCGTCCACTTCCAGAGCACGGCCTCCTGCCTGCGGTCGATGACGTCGCCGGTGCGCCGCCACAGCTCCGGGTAGCGCATGACGTGCAGCACGATGGTGCCGTCCGGCGCGTCGTAGGCGTTGAGCGGGTGGAAGACGTAGCACGGGTCGATGCCGAACCAGCGCACCTCGCCGTACGGGTCGTTGCGGCGGAGCACCCCCAGCCGCGCACCGTAGCCGTCGTCCCAGTGGTAGGGCATGGTCCCGGCCATGGCCAGGTCCAGGTCGAAGACGACGGGCAGGTCCATGAAGACGACGTGCTCCGCGGTGAGGTTGAAGTCGTGCATCATCGTCGGCCCGGGCACCTCGACCGGCCTGGTGATCACCAGCTCGCCCGAGGCATCCGCCCGGTGGTAGGTGAGATACGGGGTCTCCAGCATTCCGTAGCCGAAGAGGTGCAGCTCCCCGGTGACCGGGCACACCTTCGGGTGCGCCGTCATCGCGGTGCCCAGCTTCCCGCCGAAGTCGTATGCGCCGACCGTGTCCAGGTCGCGGGTGAGCTCGTAGGGCAGGGCCGTCTCGACCAGGGCGAGGGTCCGGCCCGCGTGCCGGATGACGTGGGTGTTGGCAGGGCCCACGGTGAGGTCGCGGCGGCCCTGGTCGTCGTAGGTGCGGGCCCCGTCGGTGAAACTGCGGGTGCGCACCCAGCGGTTGCGGTACGAGACGGCCCGGCCGCCCTCCAGCCGGACGCCGTGGATCATGCCGTCGCCGAAGAACCAGTGTCCGGAGGCGGCGTCGGCCGGGTTCGGCCCGTTGCGGAGGTACCAGCCGGCCAGCTCGGCCGGGATCCGCCCGGTCACTGGCAGGTCGTACGCGGTGAGTTCTTCGCCGACCGGAGCGTAGTTGCCCGCCAAGTGGGGCCGGGCCTGTTGCGGGGAGGTCATCGGGTACCGGCCTTGGCCTGGACGTGGGCGACGTAGCGGACGGTGAAGATCATCGGGACGGCGAAGCCGGCGACCTGGATGAGCGTGGCGGGGGTCGAGTGGGCGTTTCCGGCATGCGCCACGAAGGCGAGCACGACAGCGGTCAGGGCGAAGGCCGCGGTCCAGACGGCAGTGATGATGACGTTGGTCCGGATGAACGGCTTGAGCCCCCAGACCTCGCGCGGGGTGGTGCGTTTGGCGATGCCCGACGTGAACGGCTTGCCGATGGCCAGCGAGACCCCGGCGATGACTGCCAGCGTGCCCGCCGACAGCGCCGCCGAGTAGTCGTGCACGCCCGAGTCGGGGTTGGCGAAGGCGATGACGGCCAGCACGGCGAAGAAGACCGCGGAGCCGATCTCGATGATCAGCGCGTCCGGTCCGACGCCGGACCGTATCTGCTGGACGATCACGGCCACCGCGACCACCAGGGCGGCCACCGCCGCCCACTGCCAGTTACCCGAGGGCAGCACGGCGAAGACGATCCACGGGAGGAAGGTGCGCAGGTAGGACATGAGATCTCCACTGCTTCAGTATTTCTGATCTGACATGTCGAAAGTAGAAGGTCCAGTAGTGACATGTCAAGAGTGGAATGTAGACTGGGTGACATGAGCCTTCGACACGCGCTGCTCGGGCTCCTCTCCGAGCGCCCCGCCAGCGGCTACGACCTGCTGAAACTGTTCGAGACGTCGCTGGCCACCGCCTGGCCTGCGACCCAGAGTCAGATCTACACCGAGCTGACCAAGCTGGCGGGCACAGGGCTGATCAAGGTGGCAGCCGAGGGTCCGCGAGGCCGCAAGGAGTACGCCCTCACCGACGAAGGGCTGGCCGAACTACGGCACTGGCTGACCGAGACGAAGCCGCAGCGGAACACCCGCAGCGACATTCTCCTGAGGGTGTTCTTTCTCGGGGTGCTGACGCCCGAGCAGGCACACGGCTACCTCGCCGAGCTCATCGAGCTGTCCGATCAGGGGTACCAGAGTCTGCGTCGGCTGGAGGAGTCCGTCGACTGGGATGACGGCAATCTTTCGGTCTACGGCCGGATCGCCCTGGAGTACGGCCTGCGGTTCAACGCCATGCGCCGCGAGTGGGCCGAGTGGGCGGCCGGCCAGATCACCTGACGGCGGGCGGACCGACGGGAGCGCTGCAGGGACCGGACTTCCCCGCGGAACCGCCCCCTGCGACGGCGTCGAGCGCACCGGTCCTGGACTACCAGCTGAGCTTGTAGTCCACTTCGGCGGAAGTGAGTTCCTGGAGACCGCGCGTGAGTTCACGGGCTTCACGACATCCCCGGATTTCCGCCAGCGGCTCACCGGTCGCGGCGATCATGCGCGATCAGCTCGGTCCGGTGATGGAGAAAACGCTGCTGGTCGCGATCACCTTCTGAGTCTCCAAGTGCGCGACAACCACCGCAGACCCAGTCAACTGCGGTCAGGCCAGCGCAAGCATGAAGCCGCCGCGGGCCGTGCCCGAGGACAGCAGGGCAGACCAGTCGAGCACCTCGGGCAGTTGCTCCAAAGACAGAACGACTGCTCCGCCGGCCTGCTCGGCATCCGCGCACCAGTCGGCCATGTCGTTGGACTCGGCACCATCGTCGGTCCCGCCGATCACCGGCGCGGCGAGAGCGGGGACGACGAGTCCGTGGTCCTCGGGCCCGTCCACGACACACAGAGTGAGGCGGGGGACGATGCTCCACCCCTCACACCGGGGCACCGACCCGTCGGGCACGGCCAAGAGCGGCAGGGCATCGTGGACAGGCGCGCCAGCCAGCAGGAGCACGGGCGTGGCACCACGGACGAACAGAGTGTTCTCAGGATCCAGCAGCACGGGAACACTCTCGCAGGCCAGGGAGCAGGAGCGGCGGGCGGGTACCCAGGAGGCCGACTTCCCTGGCGCCCTTCAAGCGGCCGACCAGCATGAACCGCCGGAGCATACGAGGCTTCCTGAGCCGTGTGCGAGTGGGCGAGGCCTCGGATTCCAGGGCCGATTCAAGAGCCGCTGTCGGGCTCGTCAGCACGCCGGCCGTGTGGCGTTCGACCAGGTCTGCGGGTCCCCGGGCTCGGCGCGTCCCTGACGCAGGCTCAAGTCTCCATCGGGTGGCCGCCGTCGCCTTCGACCACGACCCGGTCGACTCCGGGCTCGTCGGCTCGTTCGACCATCGTCACGTCGATCTCCCCGTCGCCGGTGGTGTCGAACTGGTAGAGATCGGCCTTGCCGTCACCCGTGGTGTCGGTCATCCAGACGTCCGTCTTTCCGTCGCCGTTGGTGTCGGCGCTGAGGACGACGTGATGCTCGTCCCCCTGGGTCTCGATCGCTTCGTCCGTGCCGTCATTCGTCTCCATGACGGCCGGTTGCCCCGGTGGGCAGGTCCAAAACTTTGGCCCGGCGCGGCCTGGAGGGAGATGCGCACGGCCCTGGCCGGCGGCCGGGCGACGGCTGGACACCCGGTGCACGACCGCCGGGAGGCGACTGAACCGCTCAGGCCAGGAACTGCGTCAGCAAACCGTTGAGTTCGTCCGGTTGTTCCGTGGGCAGGGAGTGGTGGGAGGCGTTCGGAAGGAGGACGACGCTCGCCTCGGGCATGAGTCGGCGGGCCTGGGCGGCCACCCGCCGGACGTTGTGGACGCGGCTGCGCCCGGCGAGGAGCACCAGGGCCCGAACGGCGCAGGCCTTCAGATCCTCCGGCCTCGGGCGTCGCATGGCGACGACCTTCGGCCGGCGGGCGGTGGCGGTGCTTCCCAGGAACGCCTGCCAGGCGGGGTTCTCGGGGGTACGGCCCGTCTCCCACCGGTGGAACGCCTCCACGCGTTCGGCGCTGGGTGCGATCAGCATCGGCAGGGCGCGCAGGAGGTACACCGGGCTCATGCCGGCGAAGCAGTTGGTGGGGTCCAGCAGAGCGAGGCGGCGGAGGCGGTGGGGTGCGTGGAGCGCGTAGTTCAGGGCGATCCAGGCGCCGTAGGAGTGGCCGCCCAGGTGCGCACCGTCGAGACGGAGCTCGTCGAAGAACGTGTCGAGCCAGGTCATGAGGTCGTCGGCTCCGCGCAGGGGCGCCCCGTCGTGCACGCTGCGGCCGATGTCGCCCATCAGGTCGGGGGCGTACACCCGATGGGTGGTGGCCAGGGAGCCGATGTTGGCGAACCACCCGACCGAGGTGGTTCCGCCGCCGGGCAGCAGCACGAGCGGCGCGCCGTCCTTCGGGCCGCTGATGTGGACCCGGGTACTGCCGTACGGAGACGGCACATCGACTGTGTCGACCTCCACGGGCCAATGCCGCAGAACGGTGTCGTACGCCGAGAAGAATGCCGCCTCGCCACCCATGATCGCCGCCTTATGATTACTCGACCACCGATAGTCTCGATAAACGAGACAATATCACCGGGAGGGACAGCATGGACGATCGAGACCCGGACCTTCAACTGGTCCATCTGCTACGAGGTGTCACTGTCGAACTGGAGCTCTTCGCCGCCGAGTTCGCCGGCGTTCATGGGCTGCATCCGACCGATGTGCGTGCGCTGATCCACCTCCTGGACGCCGGACGGGCGGACACGCCCGCCACACCTGGGTGGCTCGGTGCGCAGCTGGGGGTGAATTCGGCGTCGACCACCGCGCTGATCGACCGGCTGGAACGTATGGAACTCGTCCGCCGGGATCGGGACACACACGACCGCCGGCGGGTCCTGCTCACCGTCACGGACAGGGCCGTCACCCTGGGCTGGTCGTTCTTCGGGCCGCTGATCAACGAGATGGTCGCCTCGATGCGTACCTTCGACGAGAAGGACCTGGCCACGGTGCGGCGTTTCCTGCTGGCCATGCGCGATGTCGCCGAGACGGTGCGCAGGGACCAGCGGGACGGCACTGCCGGACAGTGAGACGACCACTAGCATGTCTCGAGGTCGGCCTTCCCTCTCTTCCGTCCGTCTCTTCCGTCCGTCTCCCCCTGTGCCTCCTCCCCCTCCGCCTCCTCCCTCGGCCACGCTCCGAAGCAGCACGTCAGCAACGCGTCGCCCCCCCCGGGCCGGCGTACCGGCGCTTCCTGCGTAGGGCAGGATGGATGCCATGACCGAGATCCGCACCCCCCGCCTCCTGCTCCGCCGCTGGAACGACGACGACCTCGCCCCCATGGCGGACATCAACGCGGACTCCCAGGTCATGCGCTGGATCGACGACGGCTCGGTCCGCGACCTGGACGAGACGGCCGAGGCCATCGAGCAGTGGGAAGAGGAATGGGACGAGGAGGGCTTCGGCCTCTTCGCCGTCGAACTGCTGGCCTCGGGCGAGATGGCCGGCTTCGCGGGACTGTCCGTGCCCGAGTACCTGCCTGAGGTCCTGCCCGCCGTGGCGATCAGTTGGCGGTTCGGCTCACAGTTCTGGGGCCAGGGCTACGCGTCCGAAGCCGCCCACGCCACGCTGGAGTTCGCACTCCAGGATCGCGGCCTCGATCGTGTCATCAGCATCAGCCGGATGGGCGACGACGCCTCGGAGAACATCATCCGCAAGCTCGGCATGAAGTCGGAGAGCGAGATGACACATCCGGTGTACGGCTTCCCGCTGAGCATCCACGCCATCGATCTCACCGAGTTCCAGGCGTGAAGCGCCCCGACTGAAGCGTCCGCCCGGGAAATTCGATGCGGTCGGCGTGGCTCTCTGAGTTCTCAGGACTCCGGTGAGGCCGGTGCGGTCGGCGGGGTAGGTGAGTCGTCCGGCCCCGTTCGCCCCGTGGGCCAACCGGGCGTGGTACGGCGAAGAGTCTCGGCGACCGCCGTGTTCACGACCAGGACGATCGCCATGACGACGGCAGCCACGGGGTGCCCGACTCCGTACACGGCCGCCGCACCGCCACCCAGGACCACGGCCTTGACGACGAGTACGAGGGGCAGCCGCGGCCGCAACCGCGCCTTCGGTGCCGCGAACAATCCCCAGAGCACCGCCGCCGACAAGGGCGTCCCCACACCGAGCAGGACGTGCAGCCCCAGGCCATGGCCAACGGTGAAGCCCCACCAGCCCAGACAGGCCAGAGCGGCGACCTCCAGCACGAACGCCAGGAGTTCGTTGGCGGCGAACCACCGCCGCTCGACGAACACGGCTATGTCGGGGTTCGTGGACATGGAGCCCTCTCGTTGCGCCGGGATGCCCAGCATGACAGGGCGACAACCCCCTGTGTGCCTGTTCGACGAACCGCCGTGCGCCCCCTCGCGCGAAGATCCTCAGCGGTAGGACACGACTCAGCCCCGCAAGCTGACCGCGGCCGCCGACCGGTCGGCGGCGAGTCAGGGCGGGAGTCGGCGGGTCAGAACAGGAGTCGGCGAGTCAGGGCAAGAGTCGGCGGAGCCGCACCCAGACGAGAAGTTGATCCCGTGCCGGGCTCGGCTCCATGTAGGTGACGAGCCAGTCCAGATGGGCCGTCAGGTTCTTGTGCCGCCGCAGCTCGCGGATCTGCTCGATGGCCAGGTCACGCCAGCCGTCGGCGAGCGCACGGGCTTGCGAGGGCGGGAGATCGAGTGCGGCGAGCGTCTCCGACGCCAACGTCTCGGGGTTCCATTCGGGGTCGGCCCTGTCCGGGCCGAGCTGGTCGATGACCCACATCCGGAGCATGAAGTCCTGGTGGATCCCACGTGGTTCACCTCCCCCGCTGTCACTCTGCATACGCCGGTTCGCCAGCAGTGACAGCTTGGCCCACTGCCGACGAGCCTCCTCGGGCTGATCGGATCGGTAGGCATGTCCCTGCGCGACCACGCGTACTGCCTCGAGCTGCCGACCACGAGTCGCCATGGCGAACGCCTGAAGACGTGCCAGGGGCCAAAGGCCAAGATCGTGACCCGGCTCCTGCCGCTGTCCACCGACGCTCATCGATCCTCCTTCCAAGTAAGTCGTTTGAGGTGCACGGCAGATGGCCTGGACGAGGGCCGGGCTCGGGCCGCCGGAGGGTCGAGCCTCAAGCGCCCGCGGTAACTGCCTTGAGTCCCGCCAACGACTCTTCGATGAACCGCGACAGGTCCTTGTCCTCGGTCCGCTCGACCCAGCGCCGGAACGCGATCTTGAAAATCGCGATGCCCACTTCCGCGGCAAGGCTCGCGGAGGCGTCGTCGACACCGCGCTGCCGCAACGCGTCAGCGAGCGCCGCGGCCAGCGAGGCGAGTTTGATCAGTTCGCGTTCCTGCAGTTCGGCGTTGGCGTCGATCACGGCCTGCCGCCTACGAGCGTGCTCCTGCCGTTCCTGCAGCACACCTGCGGCAGCCGCGAGGGCCGCCGCCACGGCCTCCATCGGGGTGGCGGGCCCGGGAGCGCGGGCGACGGCGCCCACGAGGACCTCCTGCAGCGCGCTCGAACCCGCGAACAGCACTTCGCGCTTGTCCGCGTAGTGCCGGAAGAACGTCCGCTCCGTCAGCCCTGCCCGTTCGGCGATCTCCGCGACCGAGGTGCGCTCGAAGCCGCGCTCGACGTAGAGCTCCAACGCCGCCCGTTCCAGGCGGCCACGCGCGTTCGGCTCCCATCGACCCATGCCCGGCATCGTACTCGATGACAGTCACTGACATCGATGCTACGGTCTGATGACAGTGACTGACATCGCTCGGTCGCCCGGCGCGCATTCCGTGTACTAGGGCGATCACTCAAAATTGAAGGCATCCTCATGCGCGTTTTCGTCACCGGGGCATCCGGATGGATCGGCTCCGCACTCGTACCCGAACTGATCGGCGCGGGTCACCAGGTCGTCGGGCTCGCCCGCTCGGACACCTCGGCCGCCGCTCTCACGAAGGCCGGGGCCGACGTGGTGCACGGCACCCTCGACGACGTCGACGTCCTGCGCGACGCCGCCGAGGCGTCGGACGGGGTGGTCCACCTCGCCTTCAAGCACGACATCGCCTTCGCGGGAGGCTTCCAGAACGCCGCCGACGCGGATCGCCGCGCCGTCGAGACGTTCGGTGAAGCGCTCGCGGGTTCCGGCCGGCCGTTCGTACTCGCCTCCGGGCTGCTCGGACTGGCCCCGGGCCGTGTGAGCACCGAAGAGGACGGACGGTCGTCCGACGCGCTGCCCGCGCATCTGACGGGCGGCCCGCGAACCCGGATGGGCACCGCCCAGTTGACCCTCGCCCTCGCCGACCGGACCATCCGTTCGTCCGTTGTACGGCTTCCCCCGACCGTGCACGGTGACGGCGACCACGGGTTCATGGCGGCTCTGATCGGCATCGCCCGCGACAAGGGCGTCTCCGGGTACGTGGGCGACGGCTCGCAGCGCTGGCCCGCCGCGCACCGTGACGATGTCGCGCGCCTCTTCCGGCTCGCCCTGGAGGGCGCGCCGGCCGGATCGGTCCTGCACGCGACCGCCGAGCAGGGTGTGCCGATCCGCACGATCGCCGAGGTCATCGGCCGCCACCTCGACCTGCCCACCCGCTCCGTCTCAGCCGACGACGCCGCCGAGCACTTCACCTGGCTGGGGGGCTTCCTGGCCATCGACAGCCCGGCCTCCAGCGGGCCGACCCGCGATCTGCTGGGGTGGCGACCGACGCAGCCGGGCCTGATCGAGGACCTGGACAAGGGCCACTACTTCCGGGCCGACCAGCAGTAGTCGCTCAACCCTCCCGGCCGAGCGAGGACGCCAAGGAGCCGCACGGCAGCCGACTCCCGCATTCATCCCGCGGGGTCGCGCGAAGCCGCCCGCCAGGTTCTGACCGGGCAGAACCGGGGCACAGTGGCGAACATGCCTCTCTCACTGCATCACCTCGTCATCGACGCTCACGACCTCCCCTCCCTGGCCCGGTTCTGGGCCGACGTGCTGGGCTGGCGGATCCTGTCCGAACGGGAGCGGGAGGTCGTGATCGGGCCGGACGAGACGGCCCCGGTGGGCATCTGCTTCATGCCGGTGACGGACCACAAGGTCGTCAAGAACCGACTCCACCTCGATCTGACCTCCGCGGCCGAGGACCGGGAGGCCGAGATCGAGCGCATCCTCGCACTCGGCGCCCGCCGAGTGGACGTCGGGCAGAGCGGCGAGGAGTCATGGACCGTGCTGGCCGATCCGGAGGGGAACGAGTTCTGCGTGGTCCGCCCGAAGACGACCCTCATCGGCTAGGACTTGTTCGGCCACAGCCCAAAGAACTCCTAACGAAATGATCTTCGGGGTGGTTGGATCACTCGGGGGGCGTTGATCCGGGGGTATGAGGTGGCTCGGCCGAAGCCGTGGCAGGTAGATGACGAGTTGTGGGCGGTGATCGAGCCGCTGCTGCCGAAGGTCGAGCGGCGGGCCGGCATCCGGGACGCAAGCGTCATCCGGACCGGTTGGTGTTCCAGGGCATCCTGTTCGTACTGCATACCGGGATCGCCTGGGAACACCTGCCGCAGGAGCTCGGCTTCGGTTCGGGCATGACGTGCTGGCGGCGCCTGGCCGAGTGGACGGAGGCCGGCGTCTGGCCCCAGCTCCACGTAGCGCTCTTGGTCAAACTCCGCAGCGCGAACGCCCTGGACTTCTCCCGGGCGGCGGTCGACGGCTCCCACATCCGGGCGTTAACAGGGGGTCCAAGACGGGACGAAGCCCTGTCGACCGGGGCAGGACGGGCAGCAAGCACCATCTGATCACGACGCCACCGGCATCCCGCTCGCCGTCACCCTGACCGGCGGCAACCGCAACGACGTCACCCAGCTCATCCCGCTGCTTCAGGCAGTGCCGTCCGTTCGAGGCAAGCGCGGCGGCCCCGGCGCCGCCCCGACATCGTGCTCGGCGACCGCGGCTACGACCACGACAAGTACCGCCGCCTCGTCCGCGCGCTCGGCATGAAGCCACTGGTCGCACGACGCGGCACCGAACACGGCTCCGGACTCGGCACTCAACGCTGGGTGGTCGAGCGAGCCTTCGCCCACCTGCACTGGTTCCGCCGTCTGCGGATCCGCTGGGAGATCCGCGACGACATCCACGAAGCAAATCCAGTCGTCCGGAGGACACCTCGTACGGGCAGGGCGGTCCACCGTCTCCCCCGCCGCCTGGCTGGCGCTGACTACTGGGGTTCGTGGGCCGTCAGGTCGATGAGGTGACGCTTGCCCTGCAGCAGGCAGGTGACCTCCCAGCCCGTGCGCCTGCCGACGACCCCCTGGGCAGGCACGTGCAGGCGCTCGGCCAGTTCGGCGACGTACACGTGGACCGACGCCTCGATGAGGGCCGCGTAGGCGTCCACACCGCTGCGAATACGGAGCCGGGCGGTGACGTACGTGGCGACGGCCAGCGGTAGTGCGGGCCACCACCAGACCGCGAGGACCGCGTACAGGACCGCCCAGGCCACCAGGGTGGTGGCCCGGTCGAGGGCTTCGCGGGCCGTTTCGATCTGCTGGCGCGGGGCGTCCGGGAGGAGCTGCCACAAGGCGGGCCACACCGTGGCCAGGTCCAGGTCCAGGTCGCGGGCGAGGCGCAGGGTGACCGCGTGCATCCGGTCACCGGACCAGGTGGGCCGATGGGGCTCCTCGGGCGAGACGCGGGCCACGGCGAGCCGGGCGGGCCCCAGGTCCGTCCCGCCGCCGGGCGTGCCGGAGGCCAGCAGCTCACCGAAACGCCGCCGCTCCCGCCCGTACGCGGCCACGGCACCGGCGCGCCGCTGCCGGCGCCTGGCCACCCGCCACCGCGCGAGGGCACGTAGCGGCCGGGGCCAGGAGCCCCAGTCGGCCGCGAACCACAGGCGCTCCACGAGTGAGCCGAGCGTCTGGGCCACGAGGCCCACGGCGGCGGCCAGCAGCGCCACGACCAGCAGGAGCACCGCGAGCCGTGCTCCTGCTCCCGCACCGGGCGCCGGGCGCCACGCCTGTGCCTCGCCGACCAGGAGGTCCAGGTCGAAGGCGTGGGCGTGGCCGAGCGTCCGGGCGGCGAAGGCGGCGGCCAGGAACAGCGCGCCCGGGAGCACCAGCAGGGACATCCACCGCTCCGCCAGGCGTTTGCCCAGCTCCGTCAGCAGGCCGCCCATCTCAGCCCTTGACCCAGCGCAGCGGAACCGCGCCCATCCGGCAGCGCGGGGCCTCCCGCATCGTGGGCTCCGCCCACTCCACGCGTGCGCAGGCGCCCAGGGGGCAGAGGAAGGCGACATCGGCTTCGGCGCCGGGCCCCACGCCGACGGGCCCGGGCTCGGGGACCGTCCGGGCGCTCGCCCCGTAGGCGCCGCGCGCGTCGCCGTCCGCGCGAACGATCCGGTCGATGGCGTCGAGCGGCGTCGCAGGGTCCTCGTTCCCGTCGACGACGGCTCGCTTCAACCGGTCGAGTTCCTCGGTCCGGCCCAGTTCGGCCAGGTGTTCGCGCAGCGCGTCGAGGTGTTCGCAGACGTACGACAGGCCTCGCCTGACCCTTGCGGTCGATTCTTCCTCCGTCATCCCGACTCCCCCCGCGCACTGGTGCTTTCAGGGCATCATGCATGACCGGGGCGGCGATGGAAGGTAGTTGGTGGGCGACTGTGGTGGGCGAACCGGGCCGGGAATCACGTGACGAGCTGCTGGCGCGGGCCGTGCGGGCCCTGCAGACGCTGTGGGCGGGGCCCTCCCCCGACCCGGACCCCGGCTTGATGGCCGACCTGGCGCGGCTGGTCGCCGACGATCCCACGGACGAGCAGGTCACGGCCGTCCTCGGCCATCTGTACTGGCACCGGTACGAACGGCACGGCGCGCAGTCCGATCTCGACGACGCGGTGCGCATGCTGGCTCCGCACTTCTTCCCCGACCGGATGTTCCTCATCCCCGACGGTCTCAGGACGGAGATCGCGGACGCGCACAGCACGCACGTGGACACCCAGCTCGCCCAGGCCCTCACCGGCGAGGGCGACGTCGGGGAGAACCTGTCCGAGCTCGCCGCATGGTGCTGGTTCCTGTTGGAGCACGCCGACCCGGACAACGACCAGTACGGCGTCCATCTGGGCGGCTTGGGAACGGTGCTGTACACGCGGTACGACGTCCTGGGCGACGTCAATGCTTTGTTACAGGCCATCGGCCTCCTGAGCCGGGCCGCGCGGGTCACGCCGGTCGGCCACCCGAGCGGGCCGGGCATCCGGGGCAACCTCGCCATCGCCCTGGCCCGTCGCCACGGGCTCACCGGGTCCGCTAACGACCTGCGCACCGCGTTCGAGGCGTGCGTCTTCGCGCTGCGGGATCCCCTCACCACCGGTGACCGGGACGGTCTCATGGGGATGCTCGCCTCGTTGCTGCGCGACCGGGTCCTTCGTGCGCGGGCGGAACACCGGTGGGACGACGTGCTGGCGGCGGGCCGCACGGTCCTGGACTTCCCCGAGTTGCGCTCGTACGCGCGGGAGGCGGTCGCGGAAGGCCTGGAGGAGCGCTTCACGACGGGCGCCGACAAAACGGACCTGGACGAGGCGATCCGGCAGTGGACGGCGCTTCAGCGCGAGGTGCCGGACACATACACGGTGCACGAACGTGCGTACGTGACGATGAGGCGGGCCAACGCCTACTGGCTGCGGTACCAGCACGATCAGCGGCCGGACGATCTGGACGTCGTGGTCGACGCCCACGAGCAGGCGCTGGCCCTCATCCCGGACGACGACATCACCCTCCGCTGGGACCTTCTCCGCAAACTGGCCATCGGCCTCCTGGAGCGCATCGAGCGGCAGCCGACCGCCGACGACGTGGAGCGGGCCGTCACGGTGATCCGTGCCGGACTGGCCGACCGGGACGGCCACCAGGCGTCGCCCCACCTTCGGGCTGTCCTGACCCGGGCGCTCCCCCGGGCCCTGTGGTTCCGGTACGTCCTCGCGCGCAGGCCCGAGGACCTCGACGAGGCCGCTGAGCTTCTGGGTTCGGCCGCCGTCCGCGAGGTGTCCTCGGCCGACGGCGTGCTGTTGTTCGGCTGGCTGGCCGCCCAGGTGCACCGCGCCCGGTACCGCGCGGGCCAGGGGCTCGACGCACTCCGGGAGGCGGTCGCCGCCTGCCGCGAGGCGCTCGGGGCGGCCCCGGACGTCCATCCCGCACGCCCCGGTGTGCTGGTGCAGCTCGGCATGTCGCTGGTCTACCTTTACCAGCACACCGGGGACCTGGCCGCGTTGGACGAGGCGGTCGACCGCGACCGCGAGGCCGTGCGGGCCGTGGGTGAGGACCAGCTCCACGGCCCCGTCGGGGTGGACGCCCTGTACCACCTCGGCACGGCCCTGGCCGAACGGGGCGCCCGCACCGGCAGCCTCGACGACCTGAACCACGCCGTGCGGACGCTGCGGCGGCTGCACGCCACTGCCGCTGCCATCAGGACCCGGGAGCTGCACGGGCTCGGGTTCGCGCTCGAGCAGCTCTTCGACCGCACCCGTGACTCCACACAACTGGACGAGGCCGTGGACCTGCTGCGGCGCGCGGTGGAGTCGTGCGAACCGGACGAATCCGAGGCGCCGATCGTGCTGTCGGGGCTCAGCAGCGCGCTCCTGCGCCGTTATGGCCACAGCGGCGGACCGGCCGATCTGGACGAGGCCCTTGTGTACGCACGGCGCGCCGCCGACGCGGTACCGGCGAACGATCCGGTCGCGCTGCCGACGCTCACCTCTCTGGTGGGCGCACTCCTGGAGGAGCGGCGGCGAAATCCCGAACGGGTCGATGTGGACGACCTCGTCGCCCTGTGCCGACGCGTCGTCGACCTCGCACCGCCCGACCACGCCGCTGTCGGGATGTTCCACCACAACCTGGGGATCGCCCACAAGGAACAGGCCGAGGCGACCGAACCGGACGCGATGTTCCGGGCGTTCAGCGAGCTCACTGGCAGGACGGTGATCCCCTTCGGCATCGTGGAGGCCGTCGCCGATCTCGAAAAGGCGGCCGACAGCGAGACCCTCGCGGCGTCCCATCGCATCCGCTCGGCACGGGCGGCCGCGCTCACGCTCTATCCCGTGGACGTGCTGGCCGCTCTCGAGCTCCTGGAGTACGCCATCGAACTGATCCCCCTCGCCGCCCCGCGCCGGATCGCGCGGGCCGATCAGCAACACGCGGTGAAGGACCACTCAGCCCTGGTCACATTCACCGCGGCCGCGGCCCTCGACGCGGGCGAGCAGCGGCGCCCGGACGTGCCGTACCTGCCCCTCCTGCCGTACGCCGCGCGCAGCGCCCTCCAGAGCCTGGAACAGGGGCGCACGGTCCTCCTCAGCCAGATGCTGGACACCCGCGGTGACATCTCGGACCTGCGGCGGAGCCATCCCGGGCTCGCCGACCGCTTCGTACACCTGCGCAACCTCCTCGACAGCGAGGACGACGGGACCCTGGACCGGCCCCGGGCCGCCACCGAACTCACGGCCACGATCGAGGAGATCCGCGGCCTGGAGGGCTTCGCCTCGTTCGCCCGGCCGCCGGAGCCCGAGGCGCTCCTCGCCACGGCGGAAGCGGGACCGATCGTGGTGTTCAACTGTGACGAGACACGCTGCGACGCCCTCCTGGTCACCAGCGGCGGTGTGCGGCACCTGCCACTGCCCCGCCTCACGCACGCGGAGCTGACCTCACAGACCGACCTCTTCCACCACACGCTCGCCGTCGTCGCGGACCCGGAGACCGACTGGCGTGCCCAGCGGGAGGCGCAGCGGACCCTGAGCGGCATCCTGGGGTGGCTCTGGGACGTGGCCGCGGAGCCGGTCCTGCTGGCGTTGGGCATCGGCCCGGGTTCCGGGCGCGGCGGTGAGCCGCCCCGTGTGTGGTGGTCCCCCGGCGGCCTGCTGGGCTCGCTGCCGCTGCACGCCGCCGGGCACCACGCCGAGTCCGCCGGGGGCGGTGACCGTACGGTCCTGGACCGGGTCGTGTCCTCGTACACGCCCACGATCCGTGCCCTGCGGCACGCCCGGCGCCCGCGGCCGGCCGGTGGCGGGCCGGGGCGCTCGCTGATCGTCGCCATGCCGGCCACCCCGGGTGCCCCTCCGCTGTTCGGGGCCTCGGAGGAGGCGGCCGCGGTGGCGGCGGTGCTGCCGGACCCGACGGTCGTCACCGGTGCGGCCACGCGGGCGGCGGTCCTGGCCGGGCTCATCGACGCCCGGGTGATCCACCTGGCGTGTCATGCGGTCACCGATGCCGTCGATCCCTCGCGCAGCCGACTGCTGCTGTGGGACCACGAGACGAGGGCGCTGACCGTCGCCGGGGTCGCCTCCGTGGCGCTGGAGCGGGCCGAGCTGGCCTATCTGTCGGCCTGCCGGACGACGTACACCGCCGCGTCGGATCTCCTGGACGAGGCCATCCACCTGACCAGCGCGTTCCAACTGGCTGGTTTCCGGTATGTGGTGGGCACGCTGTGGGAGGTGGACGACGTGATCTCGGCGACGGTGGCGAAGGGCTTCTACGCGTCCTTGTCGGACGCCGAGGGCCTGCACTGCGCCCGTTCCGCGGCCGCGCTCCGGACGTCGGTCCTGGCGCTGCGCGACGAGTTCCCCGGCACCCCGTCGCTCTGGGCCGGGTACCTGCACGCGGGCGCCTGACCCACCCCCGGCCCCACCCGCCGCAGCCACCGCTCCAGCGGGTGCTCGACCCAGTGGTAGGCGGCCGCCGACAGGGCGAGGCTCAGGGCGAGGACGAGCGCCCACATCACCGGTGTGTCACCGATCCGGCCCACCACGACCCGGATGACGATCTCGTGGATCAGGTACCAGGCGTACGACCAGTGGCGCAGTCGTCCGGAGGAACAAGCGGCACCCGCACCGTGACCATGGACCCCGACTCGTGTCCTCCACGACCACCTCAGGGCAGTCGCGCTCGCCTGCAAGCTGGATGAAGACGGACGGCCCGTTGCTCATCTCCATCCAGGCCACGTCCTCGCCGGCGTCGAGCTTGTCCAGCGCATCCGCCCAGCTCTCCAGCTTCGATGAGTACAGGATCAAGTCGATACGGCCGGACACCAAGGGCGTCTGGACCACGATCTCGGTCTCCAGTCCGGCGCTCCATCCCGGATCGCGCCCCAGCACATTGACGGTGACGCTGTTCCCCTCGTCATAGGCGAAAGAGATGAGCTCCCTCGGAGCGATGTCGCCCATAGCTGCCCCTTCATCGGCGAGTACCGGGAGATCGTCGCTCTGTCAGGAGCGCAGCCGCCACCCCATTTCGTTAGGAGTTCTAAGTCCGCACGGATGCCGGCCGCCGCAGCAGATAGACGGCCGCGACGGACACCAGGACGGCCATGCAGGCGATGAACACGAGCCCCGCGCCCTCCAGGCCGATCGGGCCCACCAGCACGCCCACGCCGATAACCGGCACCGAGATGCCCGCGTAGGCCACGACGAAGAGGGTGGAGATCACCGCCGCGCGCTGGTGCTCGGGAGAGGCCCCGGCCACGGTGGCCAGCGCCCCGCGGAATGCCAGCCCCTGGCCGCCTCCGCCGACGATCGCGCTCAGTACCACCAGTACCAGCAGGTCCCATCGCAGCGCGCCCGCGAGCAGCGCGAGCCCGCCCAGGAGCGCGAGGCAGCCGAGGGGCAGTGATCGCCGCACTCCGACCGGGCCGACGGCGAGCTGCCCGGCGGTCGAGGCGAAGAAGGCGAGTGCGACGACCAGTCCGCTCACCGCGTGGCTGTGTACGTCCAGGGACGTCGCGAGGAACGCCGGGCTGACCGACGTGAAGACGCCGAACAGGGCGAACCCCACGAACGCGGCGATCGCGGGCGGCCCGAACACCGGCCGCACCTCGGGGGGCAGGCCGGGCCGTTGCGGTCGTACCGTGCTCAGTGGACGGCGTTCCCGTACGGTCTCCGGGAGCCGCAGCAGGACGGCGGCGGAGCAGACCACCAGGGCGAGGTGTACGGCGAACGGCAGGTACAGCGGCCAGGGTGCGTACTGCGCGAGCAGCCCGGCGAGCAGCGGGCCGCAGCCCAGTCCGCCCATGTTGGCGGCCGTCGCGACGAAGGTGGCGCGGGCGGCGCCGCCCGGTGGCGCCAGTTCCATCACGTACGCCGTGGCGGCGCCGGTGAACAGACCGGCGGACAGTCCCGACAGCAGCCGCCCCACGTACAGCCAGCCCAGCCCCGTGGCGCAGAGGAAGCAGACGGCGCTCGCCGCCGCGAATCCGAGGCCCCAGAGCAACACCGGCCGCCTGCCCACCGAGTCCGAGGCGTTGCCCGCCAGCAGCAGTACGCCGATGACCCCGAAGGCGTACACGGCGTAGACGACGGTGACCGTCAGCTCGGAGAATCCGAACTTCTCCTGGTAGAGACCGTAGAGGGGGGTCGGCAGCGTGGTGCCGGCCATGCATACGGCGAACACCGCCCCGCTGAGCAAACACTGGCGCCACCCTCGGCGTTCACCGTCCATGGCGGCGACAGTAACGTCGCGTGCCGCCGCGGTCCGGCCCGACGTGCCGAGGAGGGCAGGTGGCGGCCGGTTGCTCGTGCCCGCCGTCCGGAACGCTCGATCCCCCGCCGGTCCGTGACGAACAAAGCGCGGTCGGCCCCAACGGGCAGGGCATGGCCGCCCTCCCTCTGCGGGGAGGGCGGCCATGCGACGACCCGTCAGCGGGCCGGGGCGAGGCGTGCCCGGTGCGGCGGGGAGACGTGTGCCGGGCGCCTCGTCGTCAGGAGCAGCCGGCCGGAGTCGGCTGTGACGCGTCGTGGATCAGCGCCTCGTGGGCGGCCTTCAGCCGGGCCACGTCGGGCTTGACCACCTCGCGGTCGTACGTCACCAGTCCGTTCAGCTCTCCTTCCACGTCCGAGATCTGGGTGTAGACGGCTCCGTTGCCGCCCTTGCAGGCGAGCTTGTGCACTTCTGCCAGCCGGGCCAGGTAGTCGTCCGTGTACGTCGCGGGATCGACGTCGACGTAGGACTGCTGGACGGACCAGGCGTGTCCGGGCACCGCGAGTCCGAGACCGCCGTACTCGCCGCTGACCAGGGCCCGTCTGCCGTCGGGTGCCGGTGGCAGCGCGGGGCTCGGATAGCCGTGCTCGTCGATGATGTCGCCGGTGCCGCCGTCCACGCCGAGGTTGATGCCCGACATGGAGTTGATGAGGCGCGTCGGGTCCCAGGCCTTGGCCTGGTCGGCGATGCGGGCCTCGTCGTACTGGCCCCAGCCCTCGTTGAAGGTCACCCACATGACGATCGACGGGCTGCTGATGTGCTCGTCGATCATCTGCTTCATCTCGCGCTCGTACTCGGCGCGGGACGCGGCGTTCGGGGTGACCCCGGCGGTCATGGCGGGCATGTCCTGCCAGACCATCAGGCCGAGCCGGTCGGCCCAGTAGAACCAGCGGTCGGGTTCCACCTTGATGTGTTTGCGGACCGAGTTGAAGCCCATCTCCTTGTGCATCTTCAGGTCGTACGCCAGGGCCTCGTCGGTCGGGGCGGTGTGGAGGCCGTCGGGCCAGAATCCCTGGTCGAGGGTGGCCATCATGAAGACGGGTTTGCCGTTGAGGACGGTGCGCGGGGTTCCGTTCACCTGTTCCACCGCGATGGACCGCATCCCGAAATAGCTGCCGATGCGGTCGGCGCCGACGCTCACCTTCAGGTCGTAGAGGAAGGGGTCGTCGGGTGACCAGAGGTGCGGGTCGGTGATCTTCAGGACGAGCGGCTGCCCGGTGCGGCCGGTCACGGTGGCGACCTTGCGGTGTCCGGCGTACGCGGTGGCGGTGACCGGCACTCCGTTCCGGACGCCCTGCGGCTCGACGGTGAGCCGGCCGTTCTTGACGTCGGGCGTCAGCTTGAGCGTGTCGACGTGGTCGGCGGCCACCGGTTCCATCCACACCGTCTGCCAGATTCCGGAGGACGGGGTGTACCAGATGCCGCTGGGGTCGAGTCGCTGCTTGCCGACCGGCGGGTTCTCGCCGCCTTGCGCGTCGGTCGGGTCGTAGACGCCGACGATGAGTTCCTGGGTGCGGCCGGGCTTCAGCGCGGACGTGATGTCGGCGCTGAACTTGTCGTAGCCGCCCTGGTGTTCGGCGACCTTGGTGCCGTTGACGTAGACCTCGGCCCGCCAGTCGACGGCGCCGAAGTTGAGCTGGAGGTGCTTGCCGGAGCCGACTTTCCAGTCGGACGGGACGGTGAAGGTGCGCCGGTACCACATGCGGTCCTCGTGCCGTTCGATGCCGGAGAGCTGGGACTCCACGGGGTAGGGCACGAGGATCTTCTCGGCGAGTTTCCTGCCGACCGGCGGCTGCTCGCCGGCCTCGGCCGCGGCGAACTGCCACGAGCCGTTCAGGTTGCGCCACTTGTCCCGGGTCAGCTGCGGCCGGGGGTACTCGGGGTGCGCGTTGCGCGGGCCGACGTCGTCCGCCCACTTCGTGCGCAGTTGGTGGGTGGAGTGGTTGGGGCCGCTGCTCCAGAAGGCGTTGACAACGTTGCCGTTCGTCCCGGAGAGGCCGCCCTTGCCGTCGTAGCGCAGGTCGGCGGTGCCTCGGGCCGTGCCGGTCTTGTTGCCGACGACGGGCTCCTTCAGGCCGACGAGCAGGGACTTGGGGTCGGCGGGGTCCAGTTTCACCGTGGTCAGGGGCCACTTGGCGCCGCCGATGACGGCTTCGACGTGGTCGGTGAGACCGGCCGGGGGCGCGGTCAGCGGCTGGGCGAAGTCGAGGCGCAGGGTGCGGCCGTCGCCCTGGACCGTGGTCGCGATGGCGCCGTCGTAGGCGTATCCGTCGGGCAGCCGGAGTGCCGACTGCGGGACGGCCGTCTTGGCGCCGCCGGGCGGGGTCCAGCGCAGGTGCAGGTTCGAGCCGCCGAAGTGCTCGAAGTACTCGACCTTGATGTCGTAGGCCTGACCGGCCGTCAGGTCGAGGGGCGGGGAGGTCTGTTCGCGGTCCCAGTCGTCGACCCAGTGGTCGATGGCGAGGTGTCCGTCGACCCACAGCCGGAAGCCGTTGTCGCCGATGATCGAGAAGGTGTGGGCGCCGGTCTTCTCGGGGACGATCCGGCCGGTCCAGCGGACGTTGGCGTCGTCCGACTGTCCGGTGGCGAAGGCGAGTCGCGGCTCCAGGTTGTCGAAGTCGAGTTTCGTGTCGAATCCGGTGGCCTTCAGCTCGTGGAAGTCGAAGGCGCCGGGGGCGGACTGGGTGTAGTACTCGCCCTTCAGGCCGTGGACTTCCACGGGGTCGTCGGCGGCTGTGGCGGCCGGGGCTGCGGTGAGCCCCGCCAGGCCGAGTACCGCGACGAGCAGGAGTGCCAGTTGGGTTCTGATGCTTCTGGGATTTCTGATGCGCACGGATCCTCCTTGGCTGAGGAAGGGTGGCGGCTCGTTGCTTCAGTCTGTACAACGTTGGAAGGAACGGGAGTTGGCATCACAGCACGGGTCCCGGCCTCTGTCCAGGGTCATGACAAACGCCCAGGTGACAGGGGCGCACATCGATGAAGAGGAGATCCCTTGCGGGTCAGCCTGAAGGACGTCGCCGAGCACGCCGGCGTCTCGATCAAGACGGTTTCGAACGTCGTGAACAACTATCCGCACGTCACCCCGGCCATGCGGGCACGAGTTCAGGAGGCCATCGACGAGTTGGGCTACCGGCCGAACCTCACGGCGCGCCATCTGCGCAAAGGGCGCACGGGCATCATCGCCCTCGCCATCCCCGAGCTGGGCAACCCGTACTTCGCGGAGCTGGCCGGAGCCGTCATCGACGCCGCCGCCGAGCACGAATTCACCGTGCTCCTGGACCACACGCGCGGCGACCGCGAGCAGGAAGTGCTGGTGAGCCAGGGTTTCCGGGCCAACGTCATCGACGGCCTGATCCTCAGCCCGCTGGAGCTGGAGGCGGAGGATCTGCGCTCCCGCACCGACGACGTGCCGCTCGTGCTGCTCGGCGAGCGGCAGTACGAACTGCCCTACGACCACATCGCGATCGACAACGTGGCGGCGGCGCGCAGCGCGGTACGCCATCTACTGACCCGGGGCCGCTCACGGATCGCCTACCTGGGGGCCCGCACGGATTCGGCCAACCGGCCCGCGCATCTACGACTGGCGGGCTGGCGTGAGGAGTTGACCGAGGCGGGGGTGCCCGCGCCCGATGAACTGGTCGTGCCGGTCGGGGGCTGGGACCGCGACGAGGGCGCCCGGGCGATGGCCCGTCTGCTGGATTCCGGAGTGCGTCCGGACGCGGTCTTCGCGTACAACGACCTGGTCGCGATCGGTGCGATGCGGGTGCTGCACGAGCGCGGTCTGCGGGTGCCGTGGGACGTGGCGGTGGTCGGTTTCGACGACATCGAGGAGGGGCGGTTCGGCGCGGTCACACTGACGACGATCTCGCCGGACAAGCAGGCCATCGCGCGGATGGCGGTGGCGTCCCTGCTGCGCAGCCTGTCGGGCCGGACCGAGCCCGGCGGACGTGAACTGACCGCGGATTTCAGGCTGGTTGAGCGCGAGAGCACGTTGGGGCGGCGCTGACGAGATTTCGGACGGAAGGCTTTACAGCCTCCTTCCAACGATGTAAAAACCTCCCCGGAACGACGTGTACACCGAGTTGACCGCAAGAGCCGATCATCCCCGGGAGCGCTCTCAGCGCCGGGGCCGCGCCGTTTGGGGACTCCATGAAGCCGATCGCACCACGTCACCGCACCTCCGCCCGGACCCTCCTCGCCACCGGCCTCATCACGAGCCTCGCGCTCGTCTCCGGATGCGCGAAGTCGGAGGACGACGGCGCCGACAAGGACAAGAACTCCACCAGCCAGGGCGACTCGGGGCAGGTCGTCGCCTCGCCGTCCACCGGTTCGGGACCGACCTGCGCCATCGACGCCTACGGCGCCCAGAAGATCGATCTGAAGACCGCCACGGTCGGCTTCTCCCAGTCCGAGAAGGAGGCCAACCCCTTCCGGATCGCCGAGACCGCGTCGATCAAGGCCGAAGCGGACAAGCGGGGCCTGAAACTGCTGACGGCCAACGCGCAGTCGCAGTTCTCCAAGCAGATCAGCGACGTCCAGGACCTCATCGCCAAGGGCGCCGACCTGCTCGTGATCGCACCGCTCAACTCCGACGGCTGGGAACCCGTCCTGCGCTCGGCGTCCGCCAAGCACATCCCGATCATCACCATCGACCGCAAGATCAACGCCACCGCCTGCAAGGACTACGTGAGCTTCATCGGCTCCGACTTCGTGGAGCAGGGCAAGCGGGCAGCGGACCGGATGATCGAGGCGACCGGTGGCAAGGGCGACATCGCCATCCTGCTCGGCGCCGCGGGCAACAACGTGACGACCGAACGCACCAAGGGCTTCCAGGACCGCGTCGAGGAGAAGGCTCCCGGCCTCAAGATCGTCTTCAAGCAGACCGGTGAATTCGCGCGGGAGAAGGGCCAGTCGGTCACCGAGAACCTCATCCAGTCCAAGCCCGGCATCACCGGGATCTACGCCGAGAACGACGAGATGGGACTCGGTGCGGTCAACGCCCTCAAGGGGGCCGGCAAGAAGCCGGGCGCGGTGAAGATCGTCACGATCGACGGCACCCGCAACGCCGTCCAGGGCATCGTCGACGGCTGGATCGACGGCGTCGTCGAGTCCAACCCCCGCTTCGGGCCGCTCGCCTTCCAGACCCTGGACACCTTCACCCAGGGCGAGAAGGTCACCCAGGACATCGTCATCCAGGACAGCGAGTACACCACGGACAACGCCAAGTCCGACCTGGGCAAGGCCTACTGACATGTTGTCGGTGACCGGCCTGTCGAAGACCTTCCCCGGCGTGAAGGCCCTGTCCTTCGTGGACTTCACGGCCCGCGCCGGGGAGGTGCACGCACTCATCGGAGAGAACGGCGCGGGCAAGTCGACCCTCATCAAGGTCCTCACCGGCGTCTACCAGCCCGACGAGGGCGAGGTGACCTACGACGGCGCACCGGTCCGCTTCGCCACGCCGCTCCAGGCGCAGCACGCGGGAATCTCCACCATCTACCAGGAGGTCAACCTCGTCCCGCTGATGAGCGTGGCCCGCAACCTCTTCCTCGGCCGCGAACCCCGGGGCCGGCTCGGCCTGATCGACTTCCGGCGCATGCACCGCCAGGCCGAGGAAGCCCTGCGCGAACTCGGTCTGCGCGTCGACGTACGCCGGCCCCTGCGTGAACTGGGCGTCGGCGCCCAGCAGATGGTGGCCCTGGCCCGCGCCGTCTCCGTCGACGCCCGCGTGGTCGTCATGGACGAACCGACCTCCTCGCTCGAACCACGCGAGGTGCGGACCCTGTTCGGGGTGATCCGGATGCTGCGCGAGCGGGGCATCGCGGTGATCTACGTCAGCCACCGCCTCGACGAGTTGTACGAGATCTGCGACGCGGTCACCGTGCTGCGCGACGGCAAGGTTGTGCACACGGGCCGGATCGCCGAACTCGACCGGCTGAGGCTCGTGGCGCTGATGCTCGGGAGGGAGATCGCGGACGTACGACAGGACGGCCTGACCAGGTTCGCGGGCAGCCACGACACCGAGGCCGAACCGGTCCTGGAGGCAAGGAAACTGACCGTACGTCATCAGCTGCACGACGTGTCCGTCTCCGTGCGGCCCGGCGAGGTGGTGGGGCTCGGCGGGCTGCTCGGTTCGGGCCGCACCGAGACCGCCAAGGCCATCGCGGGCGCGCTGCCCACCGACTCCGGGCAGGTGGTCGTGGCGGGCGTCCGCGTGCGCACCGGCTCGACCCCCGCCGCGATCCGCGCCGGCATCAGCCTGCTCCCCGAGGACCGCAAGGCCGAGGGCATCGTGCCGGGCCTCTCGGTCCGCGAGAACATCGCGCTCGCCGCTCTGCCCGGCCTCTCGCGCTTCGGCCTGGTCGACGAAGCGCGCATCGACCGGATCGTGGAGACGTTCATGAAGCGGCTGCGGATCAAGGCGGCGAGCCCCCACCAGAAGGTGGGCGAACTGTCCGGCGGCAACCAGCAGAAGGTCCTGCTGGCCCGCTGGCTGGCCATGCAGCCCAAGGTCCTGCTCCTCGACGAGCCGACCCGGGGCATCGATGTCGGCGCCAAGGCGGAGGTGCAGAAACTGATCGACGAACTGGCCGACGACGGACTCGGCGTCCTGCTCATCTCCTCGGACCCCGAGGAACTGATCGAGGGCAGTGACCGGGTGATCGTCCTCAAGGACGGCGCGGTCGTCGAGGAGCTGACCGGCGACGCCGTCACCGAGGACCGGTTGATGCGTGCCATCGCCTCCGCACACACCCCCACCGCACACACCGCCACCTCACCCGCCACCTCACCCGCCGCCCCCATCGCCACGGCTACCGCCGCGGGCACCGGCCCGGGAGGCCACGATGACTGACCTGACGCTGGGCCGGGTGACCGCCGACCGCGACCGTCTGCTGCGCCTGCTCCAGGAGTACGGCGTCTACCTGGGCGTCGCGGTCCTCTTCCTGGTGAACACCGTGTTCACCCCGCACTTCCTGTCCACGGAGAACTTCCGCACCCAGGCCGTCCAGGTCGCTCCGGTCCTGATCGTGGCGCTCGGCATGGCGCTGGCTATCGGCAGCGAGGGCGTCGACCTGGCGGTGGGCTCGGTGATGGCCCTGTCCACCTCGCTCCTGTCCCTCTACCTCGGCTACGGACCGGGGATCGCCATCCTGATCGCGCTGGTCGGCGGCGCCGTGATCGGGGTCGCGAGCGGATCACTCATCGCCTTCGTCGGTGTCCAGCCGATCGTCGCGACACTCGCTCTGATGGTCGCCGGGCGCGGGCTGGCCCTGGTGCTGCTCCCCCAGCTCAAGGACGTCCACGACCCGGCCATGGCGGACCTCGGCTCGGGCGATGTGCTGGGCGTCCCGTATCTCGTGCTGATCGCCGTCGCCCTGGCGCTTCTCGTCGCCTTCGTCGTGCGCCGCACGACCTTCGGCCGACAACTCCTGGCCATCGGGGACAGCCGCCCGGCGGCCCGCCTCGCCGGACTGCCGGTGCGCCGCGTCCTCATCCTGGTGTACGTCTGCTCGGGCGTCCTCGCGGCCGTCGCGGGCGTGCTGGCCACCGCCCGCCTCACGGCCAGCGACCCGACCTCGCTCGGCAACCTGATGGAACTGTCCGCCATCACCGCCGTCGTGGTCGGCGGAACCCCGCTCAGCGGAGGCCGGGTCCGCATCGGCGGCACGGTCGCCGGCGCCGTCCTCATCCAGTTGCTCACCACCACGCTCATCAAGCACGATCTGCCGCCGTCGTGGACCCAGATCGCCCAGGCCGTGGTGATCGTCCTCGCCGTCTACGCGGCACGGGAACGAGGAAAGCGATGACGACCGACGTGGACACTCCGGTGCGCGCCAAGGGCACGGCCGAGGAGGAACCGTCCGGCGCCGGCCGCTCCGATCGGCTCAGCGCCCTCGCCCAGCAACACGGCGCGCTGGTCACGCTGATCGTCGCGATGATCGTGGCGTCCCTCAGCTTCGACACCTTCCTGACGGGCGACAACCTGGAGAACATGGCGCTCTCCTCGGCGTTCCTCGCCGTGGTCGCGCTCGGGATGACGTTCGTCATCGTCACCGGCGGCATCGATCTGTCCGTCGGCTCGCTCTTCGCCCTCGGCGGGGTGCTGGCCGCCTGGGGATCGCAGTACGGAACGGCGGTCGCACTGCTGCTGCCGCTCGCCGTGTGCGGACTGATCGGTCTGGTCAACGGCCTGCTGATCGCCCGCTCGCGACTGGCGCCGTTCATCGTCACGCTGGCCGCGATGCTGGGCGCCCGGGGCATCCTGCTCTCCGTCACCGACGAGGGCTCGAAGACGTATCTCGTGGACAAGGAGTCGTTCTTCGCGAAACTCGGACAGGGCACGTTGCTCGGTGTCGGTGTACCCGTGTGGATCACCGTGGCGCTGTTCGTGCTCGGCGCGGTCGTGCTCCGGCGCACCCGGTTCGGGCAGTACGTGTACGCGGTCGGCGGGAACGAGGACGCGGCGGCGCTGATGGGCGCCCCCGTGGCCCGTACGAAGATCTCGGTCTACACACTCTCCGGGCTGTGCGCGGGGCTCGCCGGAGCGCTCAACGCGGCCTGGCTGGTGTCGGGTGTGACGATCCTCGGCTCCGGCATGGAACTGGAGGCGATCTCCGCGGTCGTCATCGGCGGCACCCTGCTCACCGGCGGGTTCGGCTTCATCAGCGGCTCACTGGTGGGGGTGCTGCTGCTGAAGGTCATCCAGAACGTCATCAACCAGATCGGCTCCCTCGACTCCGCCTACCAACAGGTCGTCAGCGGCGCCTTCCTGGCCGTCGTGGTCATCGCACAGACCTGGTTGGGGCGCAGACGCCGGGTGCTGTGAAAACCGCGGCCCGCACCGGTTGCCGGGCGCAGCCATGAGGGGTCCGGGTCCGCGTGCCGGAACGCAGAGGACCCGCACCGTGTGGTGCGGGTCCTCTGCGGCTGTGCCGCCCTGCGGGCTCCTGTTCTTCACCGGGTCCGATGGGGCCCGGAGCTACAGCCGGTCACCTCCACGACCTGACCGGATGCCACCCGCGACAGCGTGAACGGCTGTGGTTCCAGAGGCTGTTCAGCCGCAGTTCAGGCGTGGCCCTGACCGTGACCCTGGCCCTGGCCGTGACCCTGGCCCTGTCCCTGTCCCTGTCCCTGTCCCTGTCCCTGGCCCTGGCCCTGGCCGTGACCCTGGCCCTGTCCCTGGCCCTGGCCCTGGCCCTGGCCTTGGCCTTGGCCGGGAGCCTGGCCGTGGCCGCGGTTGTCGCCATGACCACGGTTGTCGCCGTGACCGCGGTTGTCCCAGTGACCACGGTTGTCGCCGTGACCGCGGTTGTCCCCGTGACCACGGTTGTCCCAGTGACCGCGATCGTGGTCGTGGTCACGCCCGTGGCCTCGGTCGTCGCCGTGGCCGCGGTGGTCGCCGTGACCGCGGTGGTCGTCGCGGCCGTGGTCGCGGTCGTGGTGCCGGCCCCAGGAGACGCTGTCGACGAAGCGGCCGCGCTCGGTCTCCAGCGTGGCGGTGTCGGAACGGTTGTCCCACACCTCGTTGCGGCGGTCCTGGTAGAGGTCCCGGCTGGTGTCGCGGCCGTAGCCGGTGTGGATACGGACGGTGGAACGTCCGGCCAGCCGGTAGTGGTTGAAGGTGTAGCGGTTGCCGTCCTCGTCCGACAGCGTCCAGCCGTTCAGGTTCACTCCGCCGAATGCGGAGTTGGTGATTTCCACCCACTCGCCGTTCAGGGAACGGCTTGAGCGGTTGTCAAAGCCCGGCGCGTCGCTCTGGACCCGGCTGATGGCGACGTGCGTGCGCTCGTAGCGCGGCTCCGCGGCGGAGGCGGACACGGCGGCCGAGCCGACCAGTGCGCCTGCCGCGATGGCCGCGGCCGCCACACGGCGGGCCGTGACAGACGTGGAAACGGACATGAATGCTCCTCAAGGTTCGAGAGCCGGCTCACCCCGTAGCAGCACCCCCATGCGGGGAACTGCACGGTGCGAACCTGTGCGAGTGTCCCGGCCCGGTGGCCGAGGACTCATAAGTTCCTCCACGTCGCCGCTCCGGACGAGCGACACCCGACCGCTGTTACCAATTACGGACATATCAGTTACAGGCGGCTGTATCAGGCTTTTATCTGTAGAAAGATGAAGATTGACGGCTTGTCATCGCCAACTCCCTTACCCCCGCAGCATCCAGCCCTTATCCAGGCATCCATCGCATCCGCGCACCGCACTCACCCGTCACCCGAAAGTGAGTAACACCCTTCCGGCCCGATCCGGCCGCAGGACAGCACGCCGCACCTGCTTCAGGCTCGCTCAGGGACGGCGACACGAAGGTCCAGGAGCTGCTGGGTATGCCTGGGCACGTGGTCTTCGGCGAGGCCGTCGATGAGGGCGGCGAGGGGAACCGGCTGGTCCAGCACGAGTTCGTCGCCGGACAGGAGGAGTGAGGGCACCAGCACCGCGGCGGCCGGCTCGCCGAGTTGGTCGGCGATGGCGCACAGGACGTCGGCCTGGCTCCGGAGATGGGCTGTCAGGTCCGCCCTGCCCGCGTGCTCGGCGATGATCCGGTCGAGATTCCACGGGTCCAGGGAGATGCGGTTGTCGAAGGTCGGGCGTGAGCCGGCGACGACGCCGAGCGCGACAGCCGCCACGGCGGCATCGACGCTGAGGAGATGAGCCAGGATCTGATCGGCGTTCCATCCTCCGTCGTCGGCGTCACCGAGGTCGGACATGGCCGCGACATCGAGCAACCTGTCGTAGGCGGCACGAAGCCCTGTCGTATCCATGAGCGCTTCCTTTCAGGCGGTCCCAGGTGGGCGAGAAGCCTGTTCCGCGGTCTCGGCGACACGCTTGATGTCCGCGAGCCGTCGGTCCCAGTCGGCCGCGAGCGCGGCCATCCACCGTGCGGCCGCGTCCAGCGGCGCGGAGCGCAGCGCGTACCGCACTTCACGTCCGACCCGGTTGCCGGACACCAGCCCCGCGGCGTCCAGGACCGCGAGGTGCTTGACCACCGCCTGCCGCGAGACGGGCAAGCGCTCGGCAAGGGTCGTCGCGGTGGCCGTGCCCTGTTCGGCCAGCAGATCGAGCAGCTGACGTCGCGTCGGGTCGGCCAGCGCACCGAGGACGCTGTCGACGTCCTCGGCGGCGCCGCCCAGCTGTTCCTCCCTCACGGCGAGGGCTGTTCGGCGCGCTTCCTGAGCGCGTCGAGCTCCACGGGCCAGCCCTGACTGTGGTCCTTCAGGTTCTGGCTGCGCAGCTCCTCGGACCCGGCCAGAGCGGCGAACCCGCTCTCCACCACGCGCAGCCTCGTCCGGTCGCCCTCCTGGGTCAGCGTGAACTCCACGAGCGTGCTGTTGTCCTCACGCAGTTCCTCTCCGGGGAACGCGCTGGTCCAGCGGTAGGCCAGATACGTCGGCGGCTGAACCTTCTCCACGCGTACGGGGAAGTCGCCGTGCTCGGCGTTCTTCGCCACCATCGACTCACCCTCCTTCGCCACGGTGCCGGGCAGGCTCGCCTTGTCGGCGACCCAGAATCCGGGTTGGGCCACCAGCGACCAAACGCGTTCCAGCGGCGCTTCGATCAGGGTTTCGCGTTCGATCCGGTCCTCGCTCATGAGGGGCCTCCTTCATCGGCACGATGTGCATCGCCGCGATCAGATGCAACTCCAGGGTTGCACAAGACTCCCTGAGGTGCAACCTGAGAGTTGCACTCTGCCTGAGCTCGCCCGGTCGGGCCCACTGCTCGGGCGACTCGACCCGTCGATGGCCACGGCCCGGAAATCGCGTCGCCTTCTCCATATGCGCTGCCTACGCGCGAAAGCCCCGGTGCTGTGCTCAGTTCTCCAGGCGGACCGGCATCAGCAGGGAGAACGTGTGCTCGTCGTCGGGCCGTCGGATCGCGATGGGCGCGGTGGGGGCGCCTAGCTCCAGGACCAGTCGGTCCCGGGCTCCCGCGGCGAGCGCGTGCAGCAGGAACGCGCGGTTGACGGCGACATGGTTCTGGTCGTCGCCACCGTCCTCGCAAAGGGTCACCGTGCCGTCGGCCGTCACCTTGAGCACGCTGAGGTCGGCGGACGTGTCGTCCTGCCCGCGTACATCGCTCGTGCGGACGGGACCGGTCTCCACCGCCTTCCGGAAGGTCGCCACATCGACAAGGGCGCGGCGGCCGGCCGGTACGTGGACGAGGCGACGGTAGTCGGGGAAGTCGTGGTCGAGGCATTGACCGGCCGCCTGTCGGTCCCCGGTCTCCAGTGTCACGCGGTCACCGTCCACGGCGAGCCGGACGGGTTCCTGGCCACTGAGCAGTGCCCGCATCGCGTCGGCGAGCGGGGACGGCACGATGACCTGCGCGCGGGGACCGGCGTACCCGCCGGTGCCGACCTGTGCGACGGCCATCCGGAAGCGGTCGGTGGCCACGACGTGGAGTGTCTCCCCGTCGATGTCGAACAGGACGCCGCCGAGCATGGGCAGCTCCGGGTCGGTACCGGCGGCGAAGCGGACCGCGTCCAGCGCGGCGGCGAGCTCCGGCGCGGAGACAGCCAGGCGGACGGCGGTGGTACGGGGCAAAGACATGGGTTTCTCCCTGCGTTCGAGGAGTGCTCGGAGCGTGGAGAACTCACCGCGGGCATCGGACAGTCCCGACTCAAGACGGCGCACATGCGTCTGAAGGAGCTTCAGCACCAGGTCGGTGTCCGCGCTGGACCAGCCGGCGAGCACCAACCGGATGTCCGCCAACGGCATACCGGCCCGGCGCAACCGTGCCAGCAACCGGGCTTCGTCGAGTTGCCCGGGGTCGTACCAGCGGTAGCCGCTCACCGGATCCACCCAGGCGGGGACCAGTACCCCACCGCGGTCGTAGAACCGCAGGGCGCTCACGCTCAGTCCGCTGTCCCGGGCCATCTCGCCAATGCTGCGCATCTCGCTCTCCACACCCAGAACCCTGAGGCCTCGACCAGGTCGAGGGTCAAACCGCTCGGGCTCGGCCGGGCCCAGGCCGCACCTCGATCGGCACAGGGAGGGTCCTCGGTCGCTGCCGGGTGGTCAAGGGCCGGGATCGGCCGGGCCGGAATCAGGCCCGGCCGATCCTCGATCAGGTCCAGTCGATCGCGATCAGGCCGGGCAGTCGGCCAGCGTGCCGATCGTCCCCCAACGGATCATCATGTAGCTGGAGCCGCCTATCTCCGCCACCGCGTAGCGGGAGTACGGCCACGCGTCGCCCGCGCTGTCCTTCTGCTTCACGAGTGCCCGGCACGCCTCGCCCGCCGTCATGTCCGCCCAGGTTTCTACCTGTTTCTGGTTCCATGTGCCGTATTCCGACCACACGTACATCGTGGAACCCCCAGGGTCGAAGCCCACCTTGAGATCCTGGTTGCCGAGCAGGCGATCGGTGCCGAGCGCCGCGCTCATCGCGTTCGTCCGCTCGACGATCCTCCGGGCGGCGCCGTCCGCGACCTTGATCTCATCCCTGTCGGTGCTGGGGATCATGGCCTCGCCGAGCCCCTGTTGGTCCGGCTCCCAGTTCTGCCCGGCGTCGGAGGCCTGACCGGTGTCGTTGTCGGCGGCCGACGTGCACTGCGTATTGGCGAGGAAGTCGTCGTCCCACGTGACCTGCGGGTCATGGCCCGACGCTTCCTTCACCATGACATAGCTGCGGTAC
Organism: Streptomyces sp. NPDC002935; assembly: GCF_040611295.1. Taxonomy (NCBI): domain Bacteria; kingdom Bacillati; phylum Actinomycetota; class Actinomycetes; order Kitasatosporales; family Streptomycetaceae; genus Streptomyces; species Streptomyces sp. NPDC002935. The sequence continues at coordinate 20,130 of NZ_JBEXNW010000027.1, read as the reverse complement.
GGCAGATCCGGGTGCAGGCGCAGAACGACGTCCCGCAGCGTCTGGCACATCAGACCGGCGACCTCCGTCTCCGCGTACATCGTTCCCTGCTCGTCGGAGGACAGCCGGTACGAGAGGTAGACCTCCCGGCGCGACGCGTGGAACCGGACGGCCTTCGGGGAGAAGTCGAAGCCGTCGCCGAGTTCCTGGACGAGAACTCCTTGGTCGTGCAGGACGGCGCGCGCGACGTCGTGCTCGCCCGCACCCTGGGCCGTCCGTGCCTCGGCCCAGCTCTCCGCACTCGCCGGGCCGTCGATCGTGCCCTGCTTCCGCTGCGCCGCCGTGGTCGCCTTCGCGCTCGCCGCGGGCGACTGCGTGGAACCGGTCGGCGAGGCAGGAGGAGCGGAGGCCGTGTTCGAGGTTCGGTGACTGCCGCCCCCCGTCTTGTCGGGCATCAGGGCCACCACTCCGCCGGCCAAACCCCCTATGACCGCTGCCGCGACCACCACCATGCCCGCCCATGGTCTTCGCGGTCGGCCGACGGGCGGCGGCCATACCGGATCGTTTCCGGTGGGTATGTCCCAGACTGCTGTGACCATGTCCTCGGCGCGCGTGAACAAGGTGTCGGCGCGCACCACTTGGGTCACCTGGGAGGCCAGAAGCTCCACGCACTCCTGGGCGGCGTCGGCGGCCGTCGGGCGGTCGCCGGCCTCCTTGGCCAGTGCCCGCTGCACGATCCCGCGCAGGGGTGCGGGGAGGCCCTCCAGGTCCGGATCACCCGACATCACGCGGAACGCGACCACGTCGGGTGCGCCGTTCCCGAAGGGCGTTCTTCCGGTGCCCGCGTAGGCCGTGAGCGCTGCCCAGGCGAACATGTCGCCCGCGGGCCCGGTGGCCCCCGTGCGGTACTGCTCAGGGCTGATCCAGCCCGGGGTGCCGGTCATGACTCCGGTACGGGTGACGCTCGTGCCGTCGGCGGCGTGCGCGATCCCGAAGTCCAGGACGCGGGGGCCGGAGGGCGTGAGGATGACGTTCTGCGGTTTCACATCGCGGTGCACCACGCCGACCGCGTGGACGGCGGCCAACGCCTGCGCGGTGGCGGCCGCGAAAGCGTACAGACTTGCTCCGGTGAGCGGTCCGCGCGCGAGCACATGCTGGTTCAGCGTCGGTCCGGGGACGTACACGGTGGCCAGCCATGGGTTCTCCGCGTTCGCGTCGGCGGCGAGCAGGGGGATCAGGTACGCGTCGGTGACTCGGGAGGACAGTTCCACTTCGCGCCTGAACCGGGCCCTGAACTCCGGCTCTTGGGCCTGCGCGGGATGAATCACCTTCACCGCCACGCGCATTCCGTCGGGGGCGACTCCGGCGTGGACGGTACCCATGCCGCCTGCGCCGAGACGGCCGATGATCCGATACGGACCTATACGGGAGGGGTCGCCGGCATGAGCCGGCTGGACTCTTCCAGAGGATCCGGTTTCGCTCACAGATGGTTCCTTCGTGCGGGACTGAACGCCTGAGCAGGCGGAGATGTGACGGGTGTTCGGGGGTCGGGTCCGGGCCCCAGCAGGCTGCCCCAGCAGGCCCTTTGGGTGAGTTCTCGTCCGGATGTTATGCCCTGTCCCGCCTCCTGGATAGAGAAACCCCTGACCAGCGGGTGTGCCCGGTCCCGCCCGGCGACGACGCGCTTGCGGACCGCGTCGCGGTCCCGGAGCGAGGAAGGCGCGCATCCCAGGAGCCGCGGGTGAGTGCGCCGGCGCGGCGGGCGGGACACGGCGGCCGCGGACCCCGGAGAGTCGCGCTGCCCGTGCCCCGGTCCCGGTCGACAATGGACGTACGGCGGGGACGGACGGCCCCGGGGAGGCGCCGGGGAAGGAGCGTTCATGCCGAAGCGGCCCCGCACCCCCGGTCGCGTACGGGCCGCGCGGCAATCGGCGCGTGTCACCGTCGCCTCCCTCGCCGGGTTCTACTCGGCCCTGTACGCGCTGGATCAGCCGGTCGTCGCGGTGTACGCCCTCTTCACGCCGATCTCGCTCGGCGTCCTGTCCCCCATCCCCGGCGGCGGCCGGGACCGGGCACGGACCGTCCTTTTCGTGCTGCCGGTCGCCGCGGCGCTGACAGCCCTCGGCACCGCTCTCGCCGTGACGACCGCCTCGGCCGTGGCGGGCATGCTGGTGGTCGGCTTCACCGTCTCGTTCGCCGCGGCGTACGGACCGGCTCCGGCGAGTGTGGTCCCGGGGCTGCTGCTCTTCTACGTGCTGGCGTGCTTCCCTCCGTACGCGCCGGACACCCTGTCGCAGCGGCTCGCCGGCCTGCTCGCAGGTGGCGCTCTGCTGGTCCTGTGCGAGTTGCTGCTCCTGCCCGCCCCGCCTTCTCAGCCGTACCGTGCGCGGGTGGCCTCGGCCCTGGATCTCGCGGCCGCCGCGGCGGTCGCGGCCGCGCAGGGCCACCGGCACGGTCCCGAGCGGGCACGGCGCCTGCGCGAGGCGGGGCAGGCACTGCGTCTGTCGCAGGCACCACCGGCTTCCCGCCCGACCGGGGCGGGCCGCACCGCCCGCGGACTGGCGCAGGCCGGAGCCGCTACACGGCGCGTACTTGATCAGCTGGCCCGGATGGCCGAGCGGCCGGAGTCCGCGCCGGTCGGCGATCCGCACTCCGAGGTGCTGCTGCGCGGTGTCGCGGCGGGATGCTCGTCGACGGCGAGCGCTCTCCGCGGCGCGAGCGCCGTTCGTGGACCCGAGGCGCTGGAGGAGATGGTCGCCGACTTCGTCGCCGTACGCGGACGTCCGTCCGGTGCGGTGGCCGATACGGAGGTCAAGGCGTCGCAGAAGCTGCTGGAGTACCGGTCCGATGTGCTGGCCAGCGCGGCCTCGGCCATGACGGTGCAGGCCGCTGTCGCCGTGGCGATCGGTGGGCGCCGCCACGCGCCGGGACTGCCGCACGGGCAGTACTGGTACGCGGAGCCGCCCGCGGCACGACTCTTTGCGGTGCGGCTGACCGGCAACCTCACGCTGCGCTCGGTCCTGTTCCAGAACGCCGTACGCACGGCCGTGGGGCTGGGCGCGGCCCGTCTTGTGGCCGGAGTCCTGGGCCTCTCGCACGGCTTCTGGGTGCTGTTGGCCGTACTGACGCTGGGGCGCACGACCGCGGGGGCGACCTGGTCCACGGTGCGCTCGGCGGCGGTCGGCACGCTGGTGGGCGCGCTGGCCGCCGGGGTGCTGATCTTCGAAGCGGGCGGCACCGTCGACGTGTACGCCGTGGTGCTGGTGCCGGCGATGTTCGTGGCCTTCTTCGTGGGGCCGATCGCGGGGCCGGCCTGGGCGCAGGGCTTGTTCACGCTGGTCGTCGCCGCCGCGTTCAGCCAGCTCACTCCGGCCTCCTGGCGGCTGGCGGAGACACGGCTGCTCGACGTCCTGACGGGCTGCGTGATCGGACTGGCGTGCGGCGTGCTCGCCTGGCCCGCCGGAGCCCGGGCCGAGGTTCGACGCAGTATGGCGGAGCTGTTGCGTGCGGTGGCTCCCCTGGTGCGGCTCACTGTGCTCGCCGCGGTCGGCGCGCCCGGGGATCCAGTGCCTCGGCGCGCCGCGGCCGAGGACGCGCTGCGGCTGACCCGGCACCGGCACCGCATCGCGGAGGGGGCCTACGCGCAGTTCCGGACGGAGGGCGGCAGGCATCCCGTCGACGGCGGACCCGACTGGCACGTGGCACTCAACTGCGCCTCCCACGCGGTGGTCGGATCGCTCTGGCTGACCCGGCAGGAGTACGGTCCGGCGCCGCCTGACGCGCTCCGCTGGGCGCGGGAGGCTGTCGAGCAACTGGCCACGGCGATGGACCGGGCGGCCGCATTCCCGTCCGGTGGTGTACGGGCACGGCCGACGCCCCTCCCGCCCGAGGTCGTCTCCGCGGCCCCTGCCTCCGTCCTGCCCGTGCTGGTCGACATCGACAACTGGCTGCACACCCTCGCGGCGGACCTGGCGGCGATCGGCGGGGGCCGCCCGGACGAGACGCCTCCGGTCCAGGACGCGGGAACGGCCCCGGGCAGCCCCGCGCACTCGGGTGTCGCGTCCTCGGCCGGGTCGCGCCGTCCGCGGAGGTGAGCACTCGCTCCGGCCCCTGTCCGATGCGACTCCCGAGTCCCTGTCCGCTGCGACTCCCGATCCGATCCGGCTGCCGATCCGATACGACTGTCGATCCGATGCGGCTGCCGTATCGGCCGACCTGGATCGTGGGGGCACCCGGGCGCGCTACCCCTGCTGGCACCCGTCCGTCGTGAGGGCCCGTTCGGGCGCCACCTCGTGAGCGGCGTCTGCCCCGCCTTCACCCAGGACTCGCGCCGCCTCCGCCGTGCCCGAACGCCTCAACCATTCCCGGTAGGCCGGCGCCTGACGAGCCGCCTCCCAGTAGGCCTCCTTCAACTCGTCGTATCCGTTGTCGAGTTCGGCCTCCGTGCGTGCGGCGAGCAGCAGTCGCACCCCTATCGGGTCGCCCTGCAGCGGCCTGACGGCGACGTCGGAGCGCGGGCGTGCGGTGGGCTGGCTGACCGTGACCACTTCGCCGGTGGCGGCCAGGGAGTACGCGGTGAGGTAGTCGCCGTGCAGCATGTCGGGTTCGAGCCCGGCCTCGCGCAGGACGCGGCAGAGGCCGTCCCATTCGCCGTCGACCGTTGAATCCACCATCCAGTGATCGTCGGCCAGGTCGGCGAGCCGCACCTCGCGGCGCTCCGCCGCGGGGTGGTCGGCGGCGAGCGTGACGAACTGCGGTTCGCGTTCGACCAGTACACGGATACAGAGCCCGGACGGGATGCACAGGGGACTGCCCTCGACCTCGTGCACGAAGGCCAGTTCGAGCCACCCCCCGGCGACCATGCGCAGGAGGGAGTTCGCGGACACATCCATCCGGATCGAGGGTTCGGTCCGGGGAACGCGGGCGCGCAGCCGACGCAACCAGCCGGGCAGGGCCCGGCTCGCCGTGGCGCCGATACGCAGTCGGCGCTCATCCGCGGCTCTGGCCACCGCGGCCCTCGTCTCCGTGACGATCGCGGCGAATTCGGCGACGAGAGGCCTGGCACGGCTCAGTACCGCGTGGCCCAGCGGCGTGGGGCGGCAGCCCGTCAACGCGCGGACGAAGAGCTGACCGCCGAGGGCCTGCTCGATGCGGCGCAGTTGGGTGCTCAACGAGGGCTGGGCCACACCGAGTTCCCGGGCCGCCTTGTGCAGACTGCCCGTGTCGGCGATGGCGCACAGCGCACGTAAGTGCCTCACCTCGAGCTCCATGCGGGAAGGCTAGGGCGACGCGAGGCGATCCACCAGATGTTCAAATGGCGACGAATTCTGACGAGTTGGCCCCGGGATAGCTCCGCGCTATCCCCGGTTGGCATCATCCGCAGCCCCATTGACCTACTCGAGACTCCTGCTGAACCCATCGTTCACCACCCCACACGAACGAGTAGGAGCACCCCCCATGCAGTCCTCGCGCTTGAAATCGAAGGCGTCACGGAGACTTCTGGCCCTCGCGCTCGGCCTCGGTCTGGCATCCGCCGCACTGGGCACCGCTGTCCCGGCGAGTGCCCAGCCGGCCGACTCCGCCCCGGCGGGTTCCGCCGCCGCGAGCGTCCGGTACGCCGGCTCGGCGGAGAACACCGCCGCGAACGAGGCGTTCTTCAACGCCGTACTGAAGTCGGTCGCCAAGAAGCAGGCGGCCAACCCCTCCGTGCAGTCGGTGACCGTCTACTACAACGCCTCCCAGGCGCCGAGTTTCCGCTCCCAGATATCGAGTTCCGCCTCGATCTGGAACAGCTCCGTGTCGAACGTCAAGCTCCAAGCGACGTCGGGCGGTGCGGACTTCACCTACTACGAGGGCAACGACTCGCGCGGGTCGTACGCCTCCACGGACGGCCACGGCAGCGGCTACATCTTCCTCGACTACGCGCAGAACCAGCGGTACGACTCGATCCGTGTCACCGCTCACGAGACCGGTCACGTCCTGGGTCTGCCGGACCACTACAGCGGCCCGTGCAGTGAACTGATGTCGGGAGGCGGCCCTGGTACGTCCTGCACCAACCGCTACCCGAACGCGACCGAGCGCTCCCGCGTCAACCAGCTCTGGGCCAACGGTCTCGCGAAGGCACTCGCCCAGCTGAACAAGACGCGCTGAACATGACGCGCTGAACAAGGCGCACCGAGCAAGGCGCACCGAGCTCGCGCCCTGCGCAAATTCATCGACCCCGTGCGGGCCGTGGCCTGGGACCACGGCCCGCACCGGGCTCGTCCTGGTGCGGACCGCGGTCCCCCGCACGGCCCGTACCGGGCGGCGATCCGGCCGGACGGTGATCCGGCGGGCGCATGATCCGGCCGTGGCGTCGCTCAGGGCCGGCGGCCGATGAAGGCGAGCAACCGAGTCTGCACGTCGGCGTCTTCGGGGACCTCGACCCGCGGGCCGTACTGCCCGCTCTGGCGCAGCACATCGTCGAGCGGCAGCATCCCGTCGAGCAACTGGGCGCACTTGCCGGGGTCGAGGCGCTCCTCCTGGCCGCTGGCCCGGGCCAGGTCCCAGGTGTGCATGAACACGTCGGCGGTGTAGAAGCGGTCGACGGCCTGGTCCAGCGGGACCTCTCCGATGTGCGGGTTCGACAGCGTCTTGTGCGCCGTGGCCGGATCGTCGAGGAGTGCCTGCACTCCGTCGCTGTGCACCGTCCAGGCGGCCACGGGGTCGTCGTCCACCGACGGCCCTTTCGGCAGTTCGACTCCGGCTCCGGCCTTCACGAAGTCCGGGAACCACTCGACCAGGTGGCGCACCACGTCCCGGGCGACCCACCCTTCGCAGGGCGCCGGGTTGTCCCATGCCCCGGGACGCACTCCGCGTACGCGGTCGGTGAAGGCCTCCGCGACAGTGCGGTACTCGTCGGCTGCGCTCGTCATGATCTCAAGCCTTCCGTCTCGGTCCGTCATCCCGCGTCGCCGCTCCGGCGGCCGCGAGCAACTCGTCCAGGCGTTCGTGGCCTTCACGGACGCCGCCTTGCATACCGCTTCTGATCATCGAGTCGCGGGCCTCGATGGAACCCATGAGGGATGTGGTGGTGACCCGGGTACGTCCGCCGAGATCCTCGAAGACGGTTGTCTCCAGGCTGACGCCGTCCGGGAAGCCGTCGAAGGCGAAGGTCTGCACGATGCGCTCATCGCGACGCACCTCGTGGAAGACGCCGCGGAACCCGTACTCCGTCCCGTCGTCCTCGCGGTGCACATAGCGGTACGAGCCACCACTGCGCGCCTCGTACGCGTCGATCCGCATGGTGAGCCGACGGGGGCCGAGCCACTGGACGACGAGCTCGGGATCGGTGTACGCCCGGAACACACGCTCTGGAGAAGCGTCGAACTCCCGGGTGATGAGGATGGTGGGCAACGCCGGATCGGCCACGATCCGGGTCTCGTGCCGAGTGTTCGCCTTCGCGGTGTTCACGATGCCGCCTTCTTCGTCGTGGCGCCCTTCACCGGCTGGTCCTCCATCTGTTCGAGGACGGCGTCGAGCCGACGGAAACGGTCCTCCGCCTCCCGGCGATAGCGCTCGATCCATTTCGTCATCAGGTCGAAGACCTCACCCTCGAGGTGGCAGGGCCGACGCTGGGCGTCCCTGCTGCGACTGACCAGACCGGCGTCCTCAAGGACCCTGATGTGCTTGGACACCGCCTGCACGGTCACGTCGTACGGCTCGGCCAGTTCGTTGACCGTGGCATCCCCGGTGGCCAGCCTGGCCACGATGTCGCGCCGGGTCGGGTCGGCCAGTGCGGAGAACACGCGGGACAGCCGGTCGTCGGCCACCTCTCACCCCTCCTATTCAACCAATCGGTTGAATAACCGTACGACCAGACCCGCGCCGTTGTCAACCAACTGGTTGAGTAACAGCCGAACGGCCGAACGGCCACCGCACCGCGGTCAGTCCTCGGCGGGGGCCGGTTGCACCACCGCGAACTCGGCGGGCCCGACCGTGAGCGTCCCGTCGGACAGCGGGCGGCAGCGCACACCCCCACGGTCGCGCAGTGCCCGCTGCGCGCCCGGACCGAGCGTGGTGTCCATCCACGCGCAGGGCCTGGCCGCACGGCGTACGGCCAGCACCACAGGCCCCGTACCGCAATCCAGCGAGACGGTCGCGCCGACGTACGCGTCGATGTTCACGCCCCGCAGCAGGACATTGCGCCGGGTCAGCCGGAGGTCCGCGCCCGCGGCCAGTCCTTCCGGGAAGCGCTCGGCGGCCATGAGGGTGATCGACGCGTTGCGATGCGCCGGACGATTGAAGTACCGGTCCCCGACGATCCCGAGTCCGGCCCGCACCTGGGCCGTCGTCACCAGTTCCGCCTCAGACAGTGCGGGCGCCCCGTCGCTCGGACGGCCCTCGAAACGGTGCACAGCCGAGACCAGCAACTGAACGATTTCCACACGATGCACCTGATCGAGCCTAGGCGACGCCCTCGCGTCCGGCCGACCATGTCACCGATTCGGCTGCCCGCGAGGCGACGCGGGCATCGAAGGGGTCGTGTGCCGGACATCCCGCTGACACGGAGGCGCTCCGCGTGACAGGGTCGGCGGTGATCGAAGACAGCAGCGGCAAAGGGGGCTTCCGTGGACACACGAACGTGGGACACGCTGGTCAGCTCGATGAAGACCACGTACGTCAACGGAGTGGGCGAGGGCGCGGTACCCCGGCCGGTCATCATGCCGCTGGTGCGAGGCGAACTGGTCGGGCTGATCTGGGTCCGCCCGATCCAGCCCGGCGACGACGCGCTCACCGGCATCGCGGCACTGTCGAACATCGCCGCGGCGGCCGGCGCGGACGAGGTCGTCCTCGCCTGGGAGACACATGACGTCGCCACCGTCTGCCGACTGCCCGTCACCGGCCCCGCCCCCTGCCTGAACATGGTCCACGCCACCCCGGACGGTCATGTGCTGCACCAGTTCCCCTACACCGAGGAGCTCCCGTCCCCCGGCTCCGAGGACGAGGCCACGACCACGCTCGACTGGAAGCCGGCTCCCGCGCCCCAGCCGGGCGGCGAACTTCCGCCTCCCGTCAAGGCCGCCGTGGACTACGCCTTCACCCCGATGGAGCTGGACCATCCGAACCCGTTCGGCGTCACCGTCGTCCTGATGGAGGACGACGGCTACACCGTGCGCCTGACCGACAGCTTCGACCACTGACCGGGCGGCGAGAACGCGCGAGGCCGAACGGGGCGGCGCCCACTCCTGCCGTCCCGCGTGCCGGTCTTCCTACGAATGGGTCCCTGCGACGCGCCGCTGCGGCCTCCGGCCCCTAGGCTGAGCATGCCCGGCAGGCCCGCGCGCTCTCAGCGGGCGATCCGTGATCGCAGCACAGGAGGAATCGTGTCCGGTCAGTTCGAGGCGACAACCGAGATCAACCGACCCGTCGAGGAGGTCTTCGCCTTCCTCGCCGCCGGCACGAACGACCCCAAGTTCAGTCCCAGGGTGCAGGAGATCACGAAGACACCGGAGGGTCCGACGGCGGTGGGCACGATCTTCACCAGCACCGTCAAGGACGCCGGCATGAAGACGGCCCGGAAGTTCCGGATCACCGAGTTCGAGCCGCCCCGCCGCATCCGCTGGGCGGAGGAATCGAAGAACACCGTCACAGCGGACGAGGGCGGCTACGACCTCGAGTCCACCGGCGCCGGCACGACCCGTGTCAGGATCTTCAACCGGCTCGAGGGTCATGGCATCGGCAAGGTGCTGGTGGGCCTCGCGCTGAGTGCGGCCCGCAAGGACGCGGACGCCTTCGGCAAGCGGATCAAGGCGGCCGTGGAGGCTTCCTGAGGGACCCCGGTCCTCACATCCCGAGGATCAGGCGACTGGTCCGGCTGTCCGGACCGGCCTGTTCCGGAACAGCCGCGGAAAGCGCCGAAGCGCCGCCCTTGTGTTCCGACGTCTCGCACGGACCAAGCGGCCGGTCGGCGGGCGCGGAGGCACCGTGACCGGCCTCCTCCGCTGCCATGAGTGCGCTCGCGGTCAAGGGCGGACCGTCGCGGTCGGACGCCGCTGCCATCAGCCGGGCCGCCGACGCCGCCCCGGTCTCGGGCGGGATGACCAGGAGATCCCAGCGGCCGATGCGGTAGGAGAGCAGCAGCAGCTTGTGCGGGTCGATTTCCGGGGTGAACCAGCCGACCTTGACGATATGACCGGCCACGGGAACCTGGCGCGGGATGACCGGCCAGAGTTGCGGGTTGACGGCGATCCGGGTGATGCGGCCCCACAGAGGGTCCAACGTCTGGGTCAACGCGGGCAGTTCACTCAGCAGATCCCGGGAGCGGGGCCACCAGGCCCCGTCCAGGAGTCCGTGGGAGGCGCCATCGGTCTTGAGGGCGAGTCGCGCGGCCGGGGCGGCGACGGACTCGACGTGCGGCAGGGGCGGGTACAAGATCGCCGGCATGGTACGGACCCGTCTCCGGGCCGCCTCTGCGGCGACCCGGGTTTCGTGTCTCGCCGAGAACGACCCGGCACCGAAGCCGGTGCACGAAGTGCCCTCGGTGCTCTCCACCCTACTGCGCGCCCGGCCGCGACGCGGTGCTGCGGCCGGGCGGATAGAGGGCAGTTGGGGACGGACCTCCCATGAACGGCCCCGGGCGAGCCGGAGTTCGCCGGACGGATGGTCCGGGCCGGGCGGAGAGGCGGAGGACCCCGCCGAGGCCCTTGGAAGGGCGTGGCCCTGAGCCGAACCGTCGGCCACCGTCCGCCGCAGGTCCGTGCAGACGCGGTGGTCACGCGATCCGGTGCGCCCCGCTTCGGAGCGTGCGGGAGTACGGTGGACGAAGCGACGACGCCTGCTATGCCGCTGTCCGGACCCGTCCGGTTCTCGATTCCCACGATTCCCGTCACAGGGGCAGCCCTTGACCCCGGCCGCGCCACCCGCACCGAGGCCGAGGAGTTCCCCATGCCGCTCATGTCCGGCACATCCACGACAGCCGTTCCGTCGGACGGCCCTTCGCCGCCCCAGGTCTACGACGGGACGTCCCCCTTCCCACCGGACGGCTCGGTACCGGGGCGCGGCGGCGGGGAGCGGCTGTATGTGACGGTGACGGCGGTCATCGTCGTGCTGCCGTTCGTGGCGCTCGGCCTGGCTGGATGGCTGCTGTGGGGACGCCTCATCCATCCCGCCGACGTCCTGCTTGCCGCCGTTCTCTACACGGTCACCGGCCTCGGCGTCACCGTCGGTTTCCACCGCGGTCTCACCCACGGCGGTTACCGGGCCGTGCGCCCCGTGCGCGTCGCGCTCGCGGTGGCCGGGTCGATGAGCTTCCAGGGCGACGTCATCGGCTGGGTCGCCACGCACCGCCGCCATCACGCCTTCACCGACCGGCCCGGTGACCCGCACTCGCCGTACCGCTACGGCACCCATCTGCGCGGCCAGTTGCGCGGGCTGTTCCACGCGCACGTCGGCTGGCTCTTCCGCAACGAACACACACCGGCGGAGCGTTACGCCCCGGACCTCCTCGCCGACCGCGACATCCGGGCCGTCGCCCGGGCCTTCCCCGCACTGTGCGTCCTCACCCTCGCGCTGCCGTTCGGGCTGGGCTGGGCGATCGGCGGCACCTGGGTGTACGGCGTAACCGGCCTTTTGTGGGCGGGACTTGTCCGCATCGCGCTGCTCCATCACGTGACCTGGAGCGTCAACTCGCTGTGCCACATGATCGGCGAACGTCCGTTCCACACCAAGCGCCACGACAGGGCCACCAACCTGTGGCCGCTGGCGCTGCTGTCGTTCGGCGAGAGCTGGCACAACCTCCACCACGCCGACCCCACGAGCGCCCGTCACGGCGTGGACCGCGGCCAGATCGACCCGTCGGCCGCCGCCATCCGCGTCCTCGAACGGCTCGGGTGGGTGTCCGAGGTGCGCTGGCCGACTCCGGAGCGTGTCGCCGCCCGCCGTGCCTGAGGTCAAACACTCATCCGTGTACGGCAGTTGGCAGGAGCCTCGATGACCACCGCACGGCAGCCTCCGTTTCCCTGCGACCCCCTCCTCCGTCTGCGCCTGGCGCCTCACGGCGGCCTGCCCCGGGCCATCGACGGAGCGTGGTGGCCACGCTCGTACGACCTGCTCGCCGAACTTCCCCACCTGCTGGCCGGGGTGCCCCGCGCGTGGGGCCACATCACCAGCGTCACGGTCAGCGGGGCGGCATGGTCCGCGTTGCCCGGCCGCATCGTCGTCGTCAACCAGGTCGTGCGCCTGCGCACGAGCCTGACGGCATCCGCTCCGCACGCCATCGTCCTGATCGCTCCCGGCCTGGGGCGCTGGGACCTGCTGGTCGTGCCTCCGGATACGACGGCGGAGGCCGCCGAACCCCTCATGGCATCCGGCGCGGGTGGTCACGGCTGACCCGCCCCGAGACGGACCGCGTGCCGGCCGTCAGCACACCGACGACCGGGGCGGTGACGACGACCGTCAGCTGCCCAGCACCAGTCGGCCGGGGCGGCCGGCGTCGGACTCGTACGCCAGGGGCATTGCTCTGGCCTGTTCCGCCGCCATGAGGGCGGTCGCCGTCAGCACCGGGCCGGTGCTCCTGCTCGCGGCGGCCATCAGGCGGGCCGCCGCGGGGGCGCTGGTCTCCGGGGGGATCACGAGGAGGTCCCAGCGTCCCGCCGTGTAGGACAGCAGCAGGATCTTGTGCACGTCCTGCCCCGATGTGAACCAATCGACCTTCACCACCTGGCCGTTGACGACCAGCCTGCGCGGAATGATCGGCCAGCGGCTCGGGCTGACGGCGATACGGGTGATCCGCCCCCACAGCGGATCCAGCACGTCTGCCAGAGCGGAGAGTTCCAGCGTCAGGTCATGTGAACGAGGCCACCAGGCGCCGTCCAGCTCGACACGCCCCGGTGACGGACTCACGGACTTCAGGGCCAGGCGCGCGGTAGGGGCCCTGAAGGGCGCGACCCGCGGCGCGGAATGGTCGGCGGTCGCGGACATCGCGCGAACCCGTCTCCGAGCCACCACTCTTCGGCAGTTGCCCGGCGTTGTTGCTCACCGGGAACGACACCGGCGTCGGGGCCGGTGCGCGGAATGCTCCCGATGGCCTCACGCTACTCCTGGGAACGGCCGAACGTACCGTTCCTGGACGCCGGCTCCCTTCCGTCGGAAGGCTTCCCCGAGGAGCGGCTGGTCTCCAGCCAGGAGCGTGCCGGTTCCGCCGGGTGATTCGTGTCGACGGTGAGCTGGAGTCGCGTGCCCCCGTCGGTGCTCGCGGGATAGCTGCGCTGCTCGGTGGCGGCGAAGCAGCGCCGAAGCACCTCCGCCACACGACGGGCGACCTCAGGGGACGCCGCGACGACGCGTACCTCGGCGTGTCCGTCCGACAACGATTTCGGTGACTGCATGGCGCCCTCGTCGTTCGGGGCAGAGCCCCACTGTTCGGGGTAGAGATCGGCGGCCTGGATCTTTCACTTTACTCCCGCGGGCCCCGCAGACCCCGCGGGCCATGAGGAGCCCGGGAAGCGGCGGTGATCAGCCGCGGCGATCCCCGGGCGGGACCGGTGCCGGGATGGTCGCGGTGTCGAAGCCCCCCGAGATGATGCGTAGGGCGAGATCGGACAGCCGCAGATGCCGGGCGCGCGCGTAGGACCGAAAGGCGGTGAAGGCGTCGTCGACGGAGGTGTCCCAGCGTTCGGCCAGTACTCCCTTGGCCTGTTCGATCAAGATGCGGCTGGTCAGCGCGGTCTCCAGCTGGCTGTTCTCGACGTGCGACTGTTCCAGCGTGCGCTGCTGCAGGATCGCGATGGTCGCCACGTCCGCGAGTGCCTGGGAGAGCGCGATGTCGTCGTCGCCGAGGCGGTGCCGGGTGGTCTGGAAGAGGTTGAGCGCGCCGACGACCCGGTTGCGCAGGCGCAGCGGGATGGCGTGCGTGGTCGCGTACCCCGTCTCCCGGGCCCGCGCGGCGAAACGCGGCCAGTCGACGGTCGCCTCCGGACGCGTCAGATCGATGTTCGTCCGTGCGGTGCCGGAGCGGTAGCACTCGACGCACGGGCCTTGGTCGTGCTGAAGGGCGAAGAGTTCCAGGAGGCGGGTGTGCTCGTCCGAGGCTGCGATGATCTGCAGTTCGCCGTGCGCGTCCGCGAGGAGGATCCCGGCCGCGGATACGTCGAGCAACTCGACGCAGCGCGCCGACAGCCGGTGCAGAAGGTCGATGACGTCGAAATCCTCGACGAGGGAGTCCGCGACCTCCACGAAGATCTGGGCCAGACGTCGTTCGCGAGCCATGCCGATCATCCCTTTCCACCGTCGGGCGAAAACGGCCCGCTCTTATCGTCGTCGAAGTCGTCATTGAAGTCGTCGTCGAAGTCGTCGTTGAAGCGGAGCCTTCGGGCGACCACGTCCTCCGCGACCTCGCCGAGCGGGCGCTCGCTGCCGTAGGCGTGGGTGCGCAGGCGCAGGAGGGCCGTGTCCATGGGCACACCCAGTTGGACGCTGATCATTCCCGTGGCCTGGTGCACGACCGCACGATGGAGCTCCGAAGGCCACTCCAGCATCATGCGGAGCGCGGACACGTTCCCGTCTCCAGTCGTGCCTCCGCGTTGCTCCGCGTTCAGGAAAGCGCCGGTCAGCGCCGCCGCCAGAGCGGTCGCGTCCGCTTGCTGCTGCTCGCTCAAGCGCCGGTCCGCATCGCACAGCATTGTCAGTACGCCGACCCGGACGGCCCCGACGCCCAGCGGAAAGCAGCACACACCGTGGACGCCCATCTCCAGCGCGAGCGGCAGCAGGACCGGCCACCGTCCGAGGCGTACCCGACGCAGGTCCGGCTCCACGACGGGCGAGCCGGTGCGGACCGCGTCCGGTCCGGGGCCCTCCCCCAGGGTGAACTGGAGTTCCTCGAAGCGCGCGCTCAGCTCGGGGCGGCACCAAAGCGGCTCGGCGGTCCGGTGCGGGCCGACCAGCAACGAGAGCGAGAGACCCTCGGCATCCAGCGCCCGCAAGCACACCAGTGCCGGATCGCCACCGCCCAGGCGCAGCGATCGCAGTGCATCGGCCATGCCGTCGCTGATCACCTTGCTCCGCTCCACCGCGGCCGGGGCTCTCTGTCACGAGACACCGCCCGAGTTGCAACGTACCTCACGTGTCCCGGTCCGCGGGGGCACTGTCGGCGGGTGCGCGCGGGGATCGTTCGGCGCCCGGAAGACGGTGGGCGGCGGCCAGGAATGTCACGTACTCGACCGGGACGAACCCCGTCCGTCACACGCGCATCAGCTGCGGCGATTCGGCCATCAGCGCGTGAACTCCCGCCGCTGTGCTTCCGGAAGGGTGCGCCCCGGCTCCCCACCGCGCACGGATTCCGATGCGGCCGAAACACGTGTGTTCGATATCGCGAGGCCTGTCGTTGAGCCAACTGAAGTCGTCGTCCTCATCCCCATCACATCGCGCAGGGAGACGAGCAGTTGACCTCACCTTCCGCATCCATGCCACCGCCGCCTCCCGCTGAGATCACGTACTCCGGGCAGTACTCGGTCAACCCACTCGGCGAGGTCAGCTTCCGAGCCCTGTGCTCCCAGCTCCCACGGGTCCTCGGGCGCATCGCCGGCATGGCCTGGGGGATCGATCGCCGGGCCGTACTGCTCATCCTCGCCTGCCAGTTGGCCACCGGCGTCACCGCCGCCGTGCTGCTGGCGGCCACGGCGAAGGCCATGTCCCCCGTCCTCCGGGGCGGAGCGATGGCGGACCGTCTGCACGAGGCGCTTCCCGCATTGGCGGTCGTCGCCGGGGCGAGTGCTGTCGCCCGGCTCTCGGTGGCCGTGGCCGCGTACGCGGAGCGACGCATCACCCCGCTGCTGACGACGACCACGGACTCGGCCCTGGTCGAGGCCGTCTGCCGGGTCGAGGCCTCGGCGTACGCGGTGGACGGTTTCTCGGACCGTCAGGAGGCCGCGGAGATGGGAGTGATGCGTACGCACGTCATGGTCATGGACGCCCAGCACTTCCTGTCCGCCCTGATCAAGATGGTCACCGCGGGCGGCGTCCTGTCCGTACTCAATCCCCTGATGCTGCCGCTGCTGCTCCTGGCCGTCGCCCCGGCGGGCGTCGGTGCGATCCTCACCGCGCGGGTCGACTACGAGATCCACTACGCGAACGTCGCCGACCGCAACGTCCGCGGGATGACGCGCTGGTGGGCCACCACGCCGAAGTACGGTGACGAGGTCCGCGCCAACGGCATGACCGACTACCTCCTCTACTGGTACCGGGCCCTGTCCGAGCGGGTCGACCGACGCACACTCGACGCGGCGCCCCGGACGCTTCGGATCGCGCTGCTCTCCTCCCTCACCGGCGGGGCGTTCCTCGCCGCGGCCTGGGGAATGCTCGCGTGGCTGGCCGTCACGGAACGGATCGCGCCCGCCATCGCCGCCACGGCGGTCGTCGCCGTCCAGACCACCCTGGCCGCGCTGTCCCAGGTCGTCGTCAACGGCGCCGCGGTGTTCCACACCAGCCTGTACCTCGGCGACATGCAGGCATTCTTCGACGACGCCGCCGAACGCGCGCCCAAGCGCGGGCAAGCAGCCGTCGTGGCCCCGGTGGAGGAGATCCGGTTGGAGGAGGTCACCTACCAGTACCCGGGGAAATCCAGGCCCGCGGTCGCCGGCGTCTCCCTGACCCTGCGACGCGGTGACATCCTCGCCATCGTCGGCGTGAACGGCTCGGGCAAGAGCACCCTGACCCGCCTGATCACCGGTGTCTACCTCGCGGACAAGGGCCGGGTCACCTGGAACGGCGTCGACCTCGCCCACGCCGATCCCGCCACGACCTGGAACTGCACCGGCCTCGTGCCGCAGATCTTCGCCCAATGGCCCCTTCGGGCACGCGAGAACGTGACCCTGGGGCAGCCCAGATCCGGCGACGACCGCCAAGTGTGGGAAGCCGTCGAGGCGGTGGGCATGCGCGAGGCCGTCGAGGACCTTCCCGCCGGGCTCGACACCCTTCTCGCGCGCGAGATCTTCGGCGGCGCCGAACTCTCCGGCGGGCAGTGGCAACGCCTCGCCTGCTCCCGGGCCCTGTACCGACGGCCCCCCTTGCTGATCCTGGACGAACCCACCTCACAGATGGACCCGCGAGGCGAGCACGGCATCTTCGAGAAGATCAAGACCATCGCCGCGGACCGCATCACCATCGTCGTCACACACCGGCTGGAGAACACCCGGATCGCCGACCACATCGTCGTCATGGAACAGGGCCGTCTCACGGAACAGGGCACGTACGACGACCTCGTCCACGCCGGGGGCACCTTCGCCGATCTGCTGCGCCTGTCCCAGGAACGCTGAGCACCGGCCCAGGCCTCACACCCCGCGCCACCCGCCCGCTCCACCCGTCCGCTGCACCCACCCGTTTCGCTCCCTGAGCCTTTCGCGATCGCACGACAGGAAAGGACACTCCGCATGACCGCCACGAGCCCCGCCAGTACTCCGCCCAGTCGTCGCACCATCGAGGTACCCGGCACAGCCGCCCTCCTCGTCGACGACTCCGGGCGCTACCTGCTGCACCTGCGCGACGCGAACAAACCCATCTGGCGTCCCGGGACTTGGGCCTTGCTCGGAGGAAACACCGAGCCCGGCGAGACGTGTGCCCAGGGCATCGCCCGCGAGCTGCGCGAGGAGACCGGCCTCACCGTCCCCGACCTCACTCCCTTCGTCACCGTGGACACCCTCGACGCCTCCGGCACGCTCACGAACCGCATCCTCGTCTACCGGGGCACCCTGAATCGGCCCGCCCACGAGATCCCCCTCCACGAAGGTATCCAGCTCCGCTGGACCCACGCCGGCGAGACGGCGTACATGACGTTGGAACCCGGTGCGGCCGCCGCCATCCACGAGCACCAAGCGCACCCGCATCCCCGCCTCGACAGCGGCGGCACACCAGCGACCGTGCGCGTCCGGGAGGAGAGCGAGCGGCGGGAGCGGGAGCGCAGCATCGTCGGCGCCCACCTCGTCCTCGTACGCAACGGCGCGGTCCTGCTCGGCAAACGGCACCCTGACAGTGCCTTCGCGCCCTCGGCCTGGCACGTGCCGGCCGGACACCGCGAGCCGGGCGAGTCCGCGCTGGCCTGCATGGTCCGAGAGGCGTCGGAGGAAACCGGCATCACCATCGCGGCGAGCGACCTCTCCCTCGTGCACACCCTGGATCAGCGCAACCCCTGGAGCCCCGTCCCCCGCGTGCAGCTGTTCTTCGCCGCGTCCCGCTGGAGCGGGGAGCCCCAGGTCCTGGAACCCGACCGGTGCACGGAGTGGCGGTGGTGGCCGCTGGACGCGCTCCCCGGCCAACTGGTCGACTACACCCGCACCGCGCTCGCCGCCATCGCCTGCGGAAGGCCCTACACGGACATGGGCTGGACGCAATGAACTCCGCCGGTTCGGCGCGGACAACAGCCTCGGCGTACGGGAACGGCTCGGGCAAGCGGGCCGACACCGCCTGACCATCGGCACGACCGAGGCCGACCTCGGCAGCGCAAGGACTGTCCCGGACTGTCCCGGCCCGTCCGGATCTCGCCGCTACGGGCCCTCGGCCCGGGACGGTCCGGTCGGCTGGGCACGTGGTTCGGGTGGAGCGGACAGATGGCTCGGTGAGCGCCCGGACGGCTCGGGTTCGGGTTCGGGGCGTGCGCGGAGTTCGCAGATCACGGACCAGGCGACCGACACCATCGGTACGGCCACGACGGCGCCGATCACACCGGCCAGGATGCTCCCGGCGATGACGGACAGGGCCACGACCACGGGGTGCAGGCGAACCGCCCAGCTCAGGACGAGCGGGTGCAGTACGTGACCCTCCAACTGGCCGATGACGACGATCAGGGCGAGCACGATGATCGCGACGACCGGACCCCGGGTGGCCAGGGCCACGACGGTGGCCACGCCGAGCGCGACGGGCGAGCCCACCAGCGGGATGAACGCCGCGAAGAACTCCAGCAGGGTCAGCGGCAGCGCCAGGGGGACGCCCAGCACGTAGAGGGCGATTCCGACGAGCACGGCGTTCGTGGCGGCCACGATGATGATGCCGCGCGTGTACCCGGCGAAGGTCCGCCAGGCCGCCCGCCCCGCCCGGTCCCACGGGTCCCGCGCGCCCTGCGGCAGCAACCCCTTGAACCAACGCCAGAACTTGCCCCCGGAACGGATGAAGAACAGCGAACAGAACAGGGCGAGCACCAGTCCGGTGACGAACTCCACCGCCCGGCCGGCACCGCTGAGGGCGCTGCTGATCAGTACGGAACGGTGCTCGGAGACGAAGGTGGCCACCTTGCCCTGGAGATTCGACATCACCGCGTGGCTCAGATGAAAGGGGGAGCCCTCCAGCCAGCGTTCGATCCGCCCCACTCCCCCGGCGAACTCATGGCCCAGACGCCCCGACTCGCCCGCCACGACACGACCGACCAGCGCCATCACACCCAGCACCAGCAGAAGGCTTCCCATGATGCTCACGATCACGGCCACGGTCCTCGGCATGCGACGCGCCAGCAGATCGGCGAGCGGACGCAGCACCGCCGTCACGACCAGCGCGAGGAACAGCGCCACGGCGACCAGTTGCAACCTGCCCAGCAGGGCGAAGATCACGTAGACGACCACTCCGACGACGAGCAGCCGCCACGCGTACGCCGCGGCCACCCGCAGCCCCTGGCTCACCGCCACGCCCTCACGGTCTCCGGGACGCCGCTCGGGCGTACCGGCCGTACGCGCCCGTGCCACGGCCCACGCACCACGGGAGGAACGGTTCCCCACGACGACGTACCGCATCCGGCGCCCGCCGCGCCCCGTGCCGGGCGAGCCCGGCCGCCGGTGAGGACGACGCGATCCGGCGTTCACCTGTGTGCCACCGTCCTCCCGTCGTCGGAACCGATCGCCATGTGCTCCCGCGCGGGGACCGTCGCGCGACGCCGGAGGAAACAGGCGACCGGACCCGAGCCGTCGATCACGCGGGCGTCCAGGCCAGCGTGGTGGTGCGTACCGGGCCCCGCAACCCGGGAGACGTACGGCCATGCGCCCCGGCCGGCGGGCCGATGCCCCTCTTCCGGAGCCGGCCGGATGTCCGGGTGCTGCCGCCGTACGAGCCGACCGCGACGTGAGGCGCACGCGTCGGCGCCCCGGGCCGCGCATGCCCCGGGCGCCCGCGCGTCCCCGACGGCGAGCCGGCCCC